>NZ_JAQYWZ010000751.1:0-126875 GCF_036290945.1 Streptomyces sp. BE303 | reverse complement strand
CTGCACGAACTCCTCGGCATGCCCACCGACGAGGCGTCCGTCAACATCACCCGCAGCCGCCTCGGACGCCTCACTCGCCAAGGCTTCCTCACCCAACCCGGACGAGGCCGCTACCAGAAACGGACTTAACGTCCACTGAGATCCGAGCGATGAACGACTGGTGCCGTGGAGTCGTCACCCAGCCGTGGATGACCAGGGACACCGTCCCCACGGTGATCTTCGCGGACGGGACGTCCTGTCCGCCGAACGAATCCCGGTCCGTGGAAGTCACGGACGGCGACCTGCCGGTGGCGGGCAGCGGGACGAGCGAAGCCGGCGCACGCTCCTACTTCCGCAACGGGCGACTGGTCAACGGTGACGCCGTGCGGGTGTACGTGGTCAGCTACGGACCCGTCGTGTTCAACGGCAGGCCCACCACTGCAGCCGTCGCGCTCTCCCAACCCCTGCGCCCGGTACACGACGCGCTGTTCGGACTCGCCCTGGTCACGGCCGCCGTCGCCGCGCTGGTGATCGCGGCCTCGGCCACCGGTGCGTGGTGGCTCGCGCGAAGGGCCCTGCAGCCCGTCGACCGCCTCACCCGGGCGGCCGAGCACATCGCACGTACCCAGGAGCCGGGCACGACCATCGACGTGGCCGGCGGCGACGAGATCGCCCGCCTCGGCCGGGCGTTCAACGCCATGAGCACCGCTCTCGCCCGTTCCCGCGACAGCCAGTCGCAGCTGATCGCCGATGCCGGCCACGAGCTGCGTACCCCGCTGACCTCCTTGCGCACCAACATCGATCTGCTGGTCCGCAGCGAGGAGATCGGGCGGCCACTGCCCGAGGGCACGCGTGCCAAGGTCTTCGCCAACGTGAAGGCCCAGATGGTGGAGCTGTCCACCCTCATCGGCGACCTGCTGGTCCTCTCCCGTCCCGTGCCGGCGGTGGGTCCCGTGCCCGTGCTGGGACTGCACGACGTCGCCGCCCGCGCACTGGACCGTGCAAGGCTGCGCGGGCACTCTCTGACGTTCAACGTCGATCTTCAGCCGTGGTACGTACGGGCGGACACGCACACCCTGGAGCGGGCCGTGGTCAACCTTCTCGACAACGCGGTGAAGTTCAGTCCGGTCGGCGGAGCCGTCGATGTTTCGCTCGTCTCCGGCGTTCTCACGGTCCGTGACCACGGACCGGGCATCGCGCCTGAGGACATGCCGCACGTGTTCGACCGGTTCTGGCGCGCGCCGACCGCGCGGCAGTTGCCCGGTTCCGGCCTGGGCCTGGCGATCGTCGCCCAGGCGATCCACGACGCCGGCGGCGAGGTGTCGCTCGCCGAGGCGGCGCCCGGAGCGGACGGTCAGACGGGCGGTGCGGTCGCCACCGTGAGGCTGCCGGGCTCGCCGACACCTCCCCCGCAGGCGGCTCCAGCGCCTTCGCACCCCTGAGCCCGCGTGGCGTGCCGGGCCGGCGTGCGAGGGGTCAGCCGGCGGTGCGGGTCAGGTCGTCCCGGGTCTCCAGGTAGGCACAGAGCTGCGCCCACGTGGAGACTGTCCGGCCGTTGGGGGACGGGGTCAGGGCCGGGACGGGGTGTTCGCCGACCAGGACCAGCCCGGCGCTCTCCCGTTCGGCGCGGCCGTCGTCCGTGATGACCACCTCGGTCCGCTTCCACCGCGGGTGGTAGCGCCGCTCGGGGATCTCCGCCAGATCGGGCGGATCGGGGAGGTCCGGTCCGGGGTGGTCCAGGAACCGGATGACCGGGCCGGTCGAGCAGCCCGCGTCCGCCCGGCCCGCCACCCGGAGCAGGTACGTACGGCCGCTCCGCGCCCGGTACGCGTAGACCCGGCCCGGGACGGCCCGCGCGGGCTGCGGGCCGCGGGCGCGAAGCGGACGTGGTTCGGGCTGGGGGCCCTCCAGCCGGGCTCTCAGCCGTCGCAGGACAGCGGCCCGCCGGCGCACTTCTGCGGCGCCGGCTTCCTGCCAGCGGTCGAGGTCGCCGCCCGCGTCCAGCAGGGCCAGGGCCTCCCGCCGGGCGGAGCCGGTCAGTCGTCCGAGCCGCGACTGGGTGTCCGCCAGGGCGAACCGGACCACGGCCCGCTCGTCCGGGTCCGCGAGTTCCTCGGCGAAGGCGCTCAGCACCCGCGCTTCGGCCTCCTGGGTGTCCGTCCCCGCTTGCAGGGCGTCGCGGTAGGCGTCGCGGACATCGCACGCGGTGTCGTCCGCGTACAGCCCTGTCCCGTCCGTTCCCACGCTCTCCGGTCCTCTCGCCGACAGCCGGCCCACGCCCGGCACGCTGATTCTGACCGGTTCGTGGACGATCACTCGTACGAAGTCTCCCACGCCGCTCCCGCCGGCCTCCTCGTGTCGAGCCGCAGGCGGGCGACGGGCAGGAGGGACTGGCCTCCGCCTGCCCGGCCGACCCGTTGGCCCGGCGCCTGCTCCAGGGCTTTGAGCCGGTGCAGGCGGCGGGCCTCGTCGCCGGTCGCCCCGAAAGCAACCGGCTGCCGGCGCCTCCCTGTGATGCGGTGTTCGGCGCAGTAGGCGCCGTCGGCGTGGGGGGCTCGTCGACGTAGTAGCGCACAGAGTCCCAGGGCATGGGGGGGAGTTCTTTTTCTTCGACAACTCAAGGGAGCCCGCCACCGGATCCCCTGATGTCGGAGGTGTCCATCACTCTTCACACAGAAGGCCACATGGCGGCAATGCGCCACCTTCGCAGGAGCGCCCCACTTCTCGGACTTTTCGAGGCCCGCAAGTATGTCTTGGCCATTCAGAACGGGGAGCCTCCCGCAAAGGATCTAATGCGACTCACCCGAAAGTTCGAAACCTTCACCTCTCTTCCGGTATTGCGAATTTCGGGTCCTTTGGGCTGATGGCTCAGAAGCACGTCTGACGGCTACGGCTCGGTGAGGGCGCCGTCGCCGTCGGACCGGACGGCGGCGCCGAATCGCCACGCCTCGATGTCGCGATAGTGGATCGGCCCGGGGCCACGGCCGATGTTGCTGCCGACGAGGTGGAGACGTTCGGTCCACCACGCCCGGCCCACGAACCCGCCGAGCCCGGCCGCGGCCTGCGGCACGCTGGTGGGATCGTCGCGGCGGGAGCGGGCCAGGGTCAGGTGGGGGCGCAGCGGGCGGTCCCTGAACTCGACCCCGCAGGACCTGATCAGGTCCCGGACGTCGGCGGTGAGCAGGTGCAGTCCCTCCAGGTCCCCGTCGATCCCGCTCCACAGCAGTCGCTGGTCGAAGTGGCCGCCGCCCCGAAGGCCCAGGTGCAGGGCGGGGTACGACGCGGCCGCATCGGCCAGGACCGACCTCAGGAGCGGCACCGCCCCGGAGGACAGTTCACCGAGGAAGGCCAGGGTGATGTGCCAGTCCTCGATCCGGTTCCACCGCAGCCGCGGGTACGCGGCGTAGGCGGGCTGCAGGGCCCGGGCCAGTTCGTCCTTGGCGTCGTCGGGCGGGGCCAGTGCCACGAAGACACGGAGGGTCGAGGGCTCGGGGTGATCATCCACGAAGGGGGAGGTTAGCCGAGGGCGGGTCGCCCGCGCTCGGCGGTGCCGACGGAGCCGACGCCGACGCCCTGATCGTCGGCCGCCACCCCACTGTGACCGCCGCACCCCCCTGGGGCATATCACCGGGGTCCGGGCACCGGGGTCGGGCGCCGGAACCGGGCACCGGGGTCGGGCTCGGCGGTGGGCCGGAGCTCGGGAGTCTGCCCGGCGTGACCCTCGACGGTGCGGCGGATCCGTCTCCCCCTCGGAACCTCACCCGGCGTCCCTGGGGTCACCTCCGACACAGCCGCGGCAGACAGCTGTCGGCGGGCGGCGGGCGCTCAGCTGCCCGGACGGACGGCCTCTGCCACGGCAACGACGAACCAGTGGGCCGGCAGCGCTACCCGGGTGCCGTCCGGATGGCGCTCGCTCATGGCGAGGTCGCTCTCGCCCTGGTCGAGGATCTCCAACCCGGCCTCGTGCAGCAGCTCGGGCAACTCTCCCGAAGCGACCTCGGCCGGGCGCAGTTGGTGCTTGCGGACCTGTCGAAGCTTCTCCGGCGGGCCACCGGGCCGTTCGGCGACCTGTTGGAGCACCGCCTTGGCGGCTGCGGTCGGCTCGACCACGAAACCCCGGCCGCGTCGGCCGAGCAGCAGGGAGACGGCCTCCGCGACCGGCACCCGGTCGTCCGGGTCGCTCTGGTGGAGCACGGCCCGCAGGTAGACGTTGGCCTCGCCGATTCGGTCGCCGAGTCGCCGCACCCCCTCCAGGTCGGTGAGGTCGAGCTGTTCGAACTCGGCCACTGCGTCGCGGTCCGCCCGACGGGCGTGTGCCACGGCCGCGGCGGACAGGTCGACGCCCACCGCGCGCGGGAAGTGCCCGGCCAGGTAGCGGGTCTGGGTGCCGTTGCCGCAACCGAGGTCGACGATCGGCAGCGTGCGGTCGACGTGGGCCGCGAAGAGCGCGATGTGCGGGGCCGCCGTCAGTGTCGCGTCCGCGTCCCAGAACGGCTCCCCCGGTTCTCCCGTGTTCTCGGCCCAGAAGCCCTCCCACGCGCGTACGTAGCGTTCCGAAGCACTCATCAGCAGGTCTCTCCCGTGTGTCGTGGCAGCGATGACAGCCTCCATACCGGGCCTGGCAGCGGCGGAAACCACTCGGCTCGATCCTTCACACCGCGTTCGACCCCGCGCCGGTAAAACCACCGGACGGGTGAGTCCTGGCGGGGCCGGAGGCGTCGGTCGAGCAGGGACGCGGCCCCGCCCCGGCCCGACCGGGCCATGCCCGGGGGTTGTGGGAGGTAGCGGTCCGCCGGAGCCGGCGACGGGCGCGCGGACGGATGGGCCGGCGGTTCTCGACCGGTTCGTCGAGACCTTCGAGGAACGCCCCCCCGGGCCCTCCGACCACCCCGAGCCATGCGGGTGACGCAGCGTGACAGAGCTGCCCCGCGCTCGTTCATACCGGGCATGACCACACTCAGAAGTCTGCGGCGCCTCGCCGCCGCCACCCTGCTCCTGGCTGCCGTCGTCGCCCCCTCCGTATCGCCCGCCGCGGCCGCGCCCACCGGGTCCGCCGCACACCACGCGGTGGTCCGCGCGATCATCGAACCCCCGCTGCCCGTCGAGGATTTCCCGCCCCAGGTCGACGAAGCGTGCCACATCTGGCGGGGGCTCGGCTGGCCAGCCGCCGACCGCCCCCGCGACTACCCCGCGGGTGACGGCCTGGTGATCCGCGGCAGCAACGTCTACGGCAACCGCAGCGGCGACCTTCCCAAGGACGGCCGCTACCGCGAGTACGACGTCAACCCGCGCACCCTCGGCACCCACCGCGACGCCGAGCGCCTCGTCCGCAACCCCGACACCCGGACCGTCTGGTACACCGACGACCACTACGACAACTTCCGCGAGATCACCTCCGGCTGTTCCTGACGGACCGCGCCCCGCACCCTCCCGTCCCCGGTCCTGCCCGGGTGCCCCGGCCGTGCCGGACGCGGCCCGGCCCGGGGCGGAACGGGAGGGGACGGGGCGGGGCGGAACGGGAGTCACGTCCCCCTCCGTCCTTCGGGCGTCAGACGTGCAGGGTGCCGTCCAGGACCGTGACGGCGTTTCCGGTGAGGTGGACACGGTCGCCGCTCAGAGCCGTGCGCACCAGGCCGCTGCGTGACGACACCTGGAGGCCGGTGAGCTCCTCGCGGCCGAGTCGGGCCGACCAGTACGGCGCGAGCGTGGTGTGGGCGCTGCCGGTGACCGGGTCCTCGGGGATGCCCCTGGCCGGTGCGAAGAAGCGGGAGACGAAGTCGTGGCCCTGGGCTCCCTCGGCGGCGGGGGCCGTGACGATCACGCCGCGCAGTGCCTCGCGGGTGGTCAGCTCGGCCACGGCGTCGAAGTCCGGCCTGAGGTCCCGGACCGTGGCCTCGTCGGCGAAGACCGCCAGCAGGTCACCGAGGCCGTCGGAGCGGAAGGCGGTCTCGGGAGCGGCCCCCAAGGCGCCGGCGAGCCCGTCCGGCACGGCCACCGCGGTACCCGGGGCCGCGACCGGGAAGTCGAGTGTGATGGCACCCTCCGCGTCGGCGTGGGTGACCAGGACGCCGTGCTTCCGGCTCAGGAACCGGACGGCCCCGACGAGGCCCCTCTCGGCGCGAAGCGCGTGCGCCGTGGCGAGTGTCGCATGACCGCAGAGACCGGCCTCGACCCGCGGGGTGAACCAGCGGACGGCCCAGTCGGCCTCGGACGAAGCGGGCAGCGGAAGGGCGAACGCGGTCTCCGAGTGGTTCATCTCGGCCGCGATCCGCTGCATCCACGCATCCTGCGGCCACTGCCCGGCAGGCAGCAGACAGACGGCCGCCGGGTTCCCGGAGAAGGGACGATCGGTGAAGGCGTCGACGACGAAGAGGCGCATGCCCGGACCGTAACGCCGCCCGGGCCCGCACCCCCAGGGCCAATCCGAGACAGGTGGCCCCCTTCCCCGCCGCGCCGCGGCGGCCCTGGCGGGGGGACCGCGCCGATCCGCAGGCCGGGGCCCCCAGGTCCGACGATCCGTCAAAGCCCGCCGTACCGGCCGTCACACCACTCGGCGCAGGCCCGACCGGAACCGGACGACGGCAAGGACGCGGCGATCGACACGGGCGCGGGTGCGGGTGCGGGTGCGGGCTTAACTGCCGAACGGGCCTGCGGGGAGGGGTGGTTCACGGTGCCCACGGTGCGCAGCGTCGGACGTTGTGGGCGAGGGCCCGGAGGACGTCGGCGCGGGTCACCTGGGCGGGGAGGAGGCGGCTCAGGTGGGAGGGCATGTCGGGCTGGTCGGGTGGGAGGAAGCCGAGTTGGGCCACGCGGGCCATGCCGCGGGTACGCGGTTGGGGCGTGGTGGGGTCGGCCAGGAGCGGTCCGCGGGCCGGGCGGCCTGCCTCGTCGAGGAACTCGATGCAGGCCCGTTCCAGGTCGGCCGCGGTCAGCCGGGCGGGGCCGGCGGTGACCCAGTGGAGGCCGGGCGCCCTGGTGTCGCCGTCGATGAGGGCTCCGGTCAGCGCGGTGACGTAGTCGACGAGGGTCTCCATGGGGAGGATGTCGGTCCAGTGGTCGGGGCGGACGGGCAGTCCGCCGGGGCGCGCCTGGAGCATGACCGTGAACAGGGCGTGGGGGAACTGGTGTCGCGGTGGGGTGGCGGCCCGGAGGGCGGCGAACAGGAGGGCGGTCCGCACGACGGCGACGGGTTGGCCGCAGTGGGTGGCCAGTTCCTCGGCTCGGCGCTTGGAGCGGCCGTAGGCGCGCATGGAGCGGGCGGCGAGGTCGTCGCCGGTGACCTCGAAGGCGGCCGAGGCGGAGGAGAGCAGGACCACGGGGACGCGGGCGTCGTCGGCGAGTTCCAGGATTCTGCGGGTGCCTTCGGCGTTGACGGTGTCGAAGGCGGCGTGGTCGCGCGGGGCGAAGTCGGTCAGGCCCCCGCAGTGCACGACGGCGTCGATGCCGGCGGCCAGTTCGCGGCGCCGGCCGGCGTCCAGTCCCAGGCCGTCGACGGTGAGGTCGGCCTGGAGGCAGGTGGTGGCGCCTTCGGGCCGGCGGCGGTGGACGAGCGCGGTGACGTCGTGGTGGACGGCGAGTGCGGGGAGGAGGTTCGCCCCGATCACGCCGGTCGAGCCGGTGAGGAGGACGGTGGGACGGGCTGGGGTCATGGTGGCCTCGGGTGGGGAAGGGGCGGTGTGGTGCCGGGAGGGGCGGCCCGGTGGCGGAATTGGCGGCCCGCCGGCGGGGCGTCGGGACCGTGGGGCTGCGCGGCCGGTTCGCCCGCCGGCCGGGGCGGCGGATCCAGTTCGGGCCGATGCCGGCATCCGGGTGCGGGGTGAGGCGGTGGCGGTGGGGCCGGTGCGGAGCGGGTCGGGCTTCGACTCAGGCCATCGCCGTCAGGGCGCTCGGCGCCGCCTCGGGCCTGGCGGATTCCGACGGTGCCGTGTACTCCACCGGGTGGCAGTAGGAGAGGCCGTCGAGGGACTCGCCGGTCACGAAGCGGGTCAGCAGGTCCCCGGCCCGGGCCGGGAGTTCCAGGTGCATCGCGTGGTCCGCGTCGTACGCCAGCACGAGGCGGGCATCGGTGCAGGCCGAGGCGACCTCGCGGCACAGCTCGGGCGGAGTGAAGCGGTCGTGCTCGCCCGTGACCACCAGGACGGGCACGGTGATCGGCGGCTGCGGCGACGGCGTCTGCCGCAACAACCGCAGGGTGTTGTGGCGGTACTTCTCCCGGTCCGCGCCGACGATGTCGCGGAACATGGAGTGCAGGATGCGGCGCACCGCCGCCTGCCGGGTCACCCGCGCGCCCGGTGTGGAGCGCAGGATGACGTCGGCGCTCAGTTCGGCGAACTCCACCATCCGCCCGTCCTCCAGCAGGTCCACGCTGCGCCTCAGGTCCTCCCGGACCGCGTCGGGGACCCACAGGAGCGGCCCCGCCAGGACGATGCTGCGTACCGCGCACGGGCGGGTCTGGGCGTAGCGGTGGGCGATGCCGGAGCCGTACGAGGCGCCGAGCACGTGCACCTGCCCGCGCCCGTGCCCGGCCGCCTCCAGGAGGTCGTGCAGGGCGCCCGCGAGGAAGTCCACGCCCAGGGCGGCGGGCAGGGTCTCGGCATCGCCCCACCCGGGCAGGTCCACGGTGAACACGTGGAACCGCTCGGCGAGCACCGCCTCGAAGCGGCCCCAGGCCGCCTTGCGCTGAAGGGCCCCGCCGATCAGCACGACCGTGTCGACGTCGGGGTCGCGGTGTCGCAGCGTGCGCCCCTCGGACCTGTATCCGCCGTAGCCGGACACCACGAACTCTTCGAAGGCCAAGACGTTCCCCTGCTCCTGCGAACCCTGGCGGCCCGGTCGGATGCGACCGTGACGTCCGCTCCGTCAGGTGCAACGATCATGGCGGGGTACGGTCACGTGGACGGCCCGGGGAATCGGGCTCGTCAAGGCGCCGGGACCGGGGCGGGCCCGCTCGCGGCGGGGGCGTGATCTCCGCCGGCAGAGCTGCGGAGGGTGTCCGCGAGCCGCCGGCGGTCGCTGGGCACCCTCCGCCGGGGTCAGTCGTCGCTCGCCCGCCCGATCCGGGTGAGGGCGGTGGCGGGCGGGGTGTGGAGGGCGAACAGGCGGGTCTTGAGGTGGTCGCTGAGCCACAGCGGCGCCGCGTACTGCAGGGCGGTGCCCAGGTGGGCGTCGAGGCCGACGGTGTACCTGCGCCGTGGGCGCGGGACGCTGAGGGCCCTGGCGATGACGCGGGCCACCGGTTGCGGCCCGCCGGCCGAGCGCTGGATGCGGGCCAGGAGGCTCGCGGTACGGTCGTGGACACCGGCGTCGGTGCGGGTGGTGGTGAGGGAGGACAGATCCTCCCGGGCGCGGTCCCAGAACGGGGTCGCGACGGTGCCGGGCTCGATCAGGACCACCTGCACGCCGTGGCGGCGGGTCTCCATGCGCAGGCTGTGCGTCGCCGCACTGAGCGCGTGCTTGCTGGCGGTGTACCAGCCGTTCATCGGCGCCGGGATCCGCGCGGAGGCGGAGGAGACGGTCACGATCCGCCCCCGGCCCCGTCGGCGCATCGCGGGCAGCACCAGCGCGCACATGCGCAGCGTGCCGACGACGTTGACCTCCATGATCTCGCGGATCCGGTCCTCCGGGGGGTCGGTGATCGCACCCGTCAGCGGGATGCCGGCGTTGGCGACCAGCGCGTGGGGGCCGCCGTCGGTCAGGTCGGCCGCCTGCGCGACGGCCTCGCGGCAGGAGGCCGGATCGGTGAGGTCCATGACCACCGCATGCAGCGTCAGGCCTCGGTCGCGGGCGGTGCGGACGAGCGCGTCGGCCTTGTCCCGGGAGCGGGCCGTCCCGATCACGCGGTGGCCCTGGCGGGCCAAGAGCAGCGCCGTGGCCAGGCCGATCCCGCTGGTCGCGCCCGTCACCAGTACGCCGGCCGACCGACCGGGTCCGCTTGTCTGCTCGTTCACGGCTTGTTCGCTCCAGGGATAGGCGGGTGGCCGTCCCACGGCGGGCCGACCCCGGGCAGCGTGCGACCCTGCCGGGGGAAGGTGACGGGACCGGCCCGGTGACAACGACCGTGCACCCGCCCGGGTCACACTCGGCACGGCTCGGACCCGCCCCCGTCGGCCGGCCCGCCCCCCCTTCGGGTTCCACTTCGCCGCCCCGGGCCCCGGTGAACACCCGATCATGTGACGGGGCAATCCCGCGGCCTCGGACTTCACGGACCTGTCCGGGGCGGTTCCGGCCTCGTGTGCCGCAACCGCCCCGGACGTGGATCCGGTGCGCAGCCGTCCGGGATCAGCAGATGTGCCAGGGACCCCAGCCGTTGTCGAAGGTGCGACCCCAGATACTGTTGTCAGCGCCCCACGCACCGATGGTGGACGGGTTGGGCCAGGCCACCCCGTACTTCAGGTTCTCCCCGCCGAGGCTCGCCCAGGGGGCCCATGACCCTCCCGGGGTGGTCTGCCGCGAGGACCAGATCGCGTGGTCGGTGCCCAGACCGCTGACCTCCTTCCGACCGTCGGCCCAGGTCACGGTGGTGACCTGACTTCCGCACAGGAGCACGCGCGAAGGGGCTCCGTAGGTGACCCAGGTGTTACAGCCGCTCACTCCGTCGTAGTAACCCGGAGCGGATCCCACTTCGAGGTCCACGTAGTGGTCGGTCGGCGTAGCGTGCACCGGCGCAGCGAGGCCGAACATTCCGGCAACGACGGCGAATAGAAGCGCGATTAAACGTACCTTCTTCTTCAAGGGTCCGCCTCTTCATTCACTCCGGGGAATCTCCTCCGGGAACTCAGAAGTCTCCCAGAGGAGTTTCGCGAATCCGTACCCCCGTGGAGGTATCTGTAAGACCTCCTCATACGGGATGCGGACGGGCACCAGTACCACCTGCCCGCACCCGTCCGCGCCTGGACGCCGTCCGCGAGGTGGGCGGCCGGCGCCTTGCGAGCCCCGGAGTTCACGTCTCCCGTGCACTGGAGGAATCGGTCCGGCCGAGGCAGACGGGGTTCGATGCCACGAACCGCTGTGTCAGTGCGAAGACCTATGGTGTCGCCAGAACGGAACCACTCAGGACAAAGGGTCGAAATGGCACTGACGCTCGATGAAGCCGTGGCGCAGCTCGGCCACCGGCTCTCCCCCAAACGGCGTTCCGCCGCGACACGGCTGCGTCGGCTTGCCGACCCTACGGCGGGTCCCTCGCTGTTGGGGGCCCTACAGCAGGAGGTCCGTGACGTCCGCACATGGGAGACCCAGTACCAGATCGTCATGGCTCTCGGGATGTGCGGTCACCGACCCGCCCTCGGCCTGCTCCGGGAACTCGCGCAGCGCCCTTTCAAGGCCACCGCGGTGTACGTCGCGCTCGGCGACGCCATCGTCCGGCTCAGCAGTTCCGAAGACACCTCCGACTCCCTGCGGTGGTGTCTCGACAGCGGCACCCCGTTGCTCGCCGACGGGGCTCTGCGCGCCGTCGCCATGCAGCGGCTCTCCCCGGACGCCGCCACGATCGACTACGTCCTCGACTTCCTCGGCCCAATGGACCCGTACGACGGCCTCCGGTTCTGGGCCGCTGCCGCCGCAGCGGGCTGGACGGGCCCTCGGGTCGGTGACTTTCTCCAGGAATGCGCGGCGGGCCCCCGGGCCGACGTGGCTGGCGCCGCAGCCTCCTCACTGCAACGCAAGTACCAGACCTACGCCACCTTGTAGAAGTTCGCAGCGATAGGGGCGAAAAGGATTGTCCGACAGCACCCGCCTTCTGCGAGAGCGCACCGCCCTTCGAGACTTACGCCTTCCGAGCCGGCGGTCGGACCCGGCGGAGACAAACCGCCTCCGGTTCTCGATCAGGCCGGGCGGGCGTCTGGCCCGGCGGCGCCTATGCTCGCTGTGCGGGCCTGCCCGAGCAGGGCTGCGGCCCCGTTGGAGCCGGCTCCCCTGCGCGCCCGGCGGACAGTGGCAGGCGGCACCGATCGGCTGAGAGGCGGAGGACGCATGACCCTGGAGGAAGGCCGGCGTGTCCGGCTGACGGAGGATCTCGGGATCGGCGAGGCAACCGCCGGGGAGCTCGGGACCGTCGTCGGGTTCCTGTCCCTGGGAGCCGGGATCGAGGGCACGGTCGAGGGGGTGGACGGGGAACTGCCGCAGAGCGAGGACGCCCGCGAGTACGAGCGACTCAAGGCGCTCCTGGAGGACTACGGGCACACCATGCCGGCGGCGAGCCGAACGCGGCTGGAGGCGGAGATCGCCACGCTGGAGCCGACCTGGGCCGCCCACCGGGAGCCGGGGGCGCGGGCGACGGTCCGGGTCCGGTGGGACAACGGCCTCGTCCTCGACGGGGCGCACCAGGACATCCTCACCCCGTTGTGAGGGCCGGCGTCCTCGCGGCGGCGACGGACCGGCTTCGCGGGCGTACAGCCGGTTGCTCGGCGCCGCGCAGCAGGCGGGCCTGGACGAGGCGGGCGGGAGCGCTTCTGGCGCGTGCGCGTGACCTTGCGCCAGTGACCCTGGGGCGCTTGGGAACCGGCAAGGCGCATCGGGCCGCCGGGCTCGAACTCGACGACCGGTGTACATCGCCGGGACCGACTGCGCCACGGCCACCCGGCGACGTGGGCCGCGCCCGGCCCACGTACGCGCCGGGCGCGGTCCGGGCGGTGAGTGGGGGGAGACTCACCGACCGGACCACGTTCCGCTCACCCGGGGCTCTTCTCACCCTGATCCCGCCGGGCAAACCCACGAGTTCCTCGCGTCGGAAGGCCCGACCGGGAGATCGGTGTCAGCGCCCCCCTGTCCCCCGGTCAGGCCGCCGCGTGACGGGCGGCGGGCGGCGGGCGGCGGTGTCCGGTCGGGGATCGGCGGTCCGCAGCCGTACGTTCCGCCGACGGCGAAGTCCGGCCCGACCGGGCGCGACCGTGACTACAGTCCGGTCGTATGACGACGGTGACGACACGCACGGTCGAGTACCCGGCCGACGGCCTGACGATGATCGGGCATCTCGCCCTCCCTGCCGGTGTCGACCGCAGACCTGCGGTCCTGATAGGGCCCGAGGGGCCGGGTCTGAACGACTTCCAGCGCCGCCGGGCCGACGCCCTCGCCGAACTGGGCTACGTGGCGCTGGCCTTCGACATCAACGGCGGGCGCTGGTTCACCGACCCCCAGGAGATGCTGGCCCACACGACCCCCCTGCTCGCGGACCCGGACCGGATGCGGGACATCGGCCACGCGGCGCTCGACGTACTGCGCGCCGAGCCGCGGACCGACTCCGACCGGATCGCCGCCATCGGCTACGGCACCGGAGGCGCGATCGTGCTCGAACTCGGGCGCGACGGCGTCGACCTGCGCGCCATCGGGACCGTCAACGCGCTCACCACGGGCCGACCGGGCGAAGCCTCGCGCATCCGCTGCCCCGTGTGGGTCGGGGTCGGGTCGGAGGACCCGATCATGCCGCCCGCACAACGGGACGCCTTCACCGCCGAGATGCAGACCGCCGGCGTCGACTGGCGCCTCGTCGTCTACGGCGGGGCACTGCACGCCTTCCACCACCCTCCGGTCGACCAGGACGTGGTCCCCGGCGTCGGCCACCACCCGCAGCACGCGCAGCGGGCCTGGCGCGACGTGGTCGCCCTGCTTGCCGAGTGCGTGCCCCTCACCGGGTGAGCGACCCCGAGCAAGCCGTACAGGCTGCCCACTCCGACGTGGCAGACACGTAGGCGCGGGCGCCCCGGGCCGGGCCGAGGTCGGCGGCGACGTCGGCCCGGACGGCGGACGGCAGACGGCAGACGGCCAGAGCCGTACTCGGGCGAGGGCCGCGCCAACACGCCCTGCCGGCTGCCGGGCGCAGCTGACAGGGCGGCCGACGGGGCGACCGGGAAGACCCTGGCCGTCAGCCGACGGTGTGCCGCAGGATGTCGAGGATCTCGGCGGTGATCGCGGCCTCGTTCTGCTCGAACTCCGGCCCGGTGAGCTGCTCCGCCTGCTCCGGGAGACCGGTGAGCACGGGGGTGTGCAGGTGGCCGCCGGGCAGCTGCGGGGCGAGCTCCAGCCGTAGCCGGTTGGTGCGGTAGGCCACCTCGTTGGAGAGGTAGCCCCCGCCACCACCGGCGACCGCGCGCGAACCGGGGGTCGGGCCGTCCGTCCGGTCGACCGGGCCGCTCGCCCCGGCGGGGATCTCGGTGACGGTGGTGTTCACCTTGAGCGGGTACGGCTGCTGGACGGCGGTCATCGGCCCGGTGGGCAGGCTGGTGGCGATGAACTCCGCGCCGGGACCGAGGCCGGGGGCGGTGACGGGGTGCTCGCGGGTGCCACCGGACAGCGCGCCCGTGTTGTCGGGGTACGGGTCCGCGGAGCGGGACCGGCCGGCCCAGGCCTCCAGGGTGAACAGTCCGGGGTAGCCCTGGCTGACGGTGGTGATGAGGTCCGCGGACCGGTGGCCGGGGGCGAGCCGCGGGGCGAAGGCGCGCTCGACGATGCCGCGGTCGAAGTCGCCGTAGCGGACCGGGAACAGCACCGTCTGGATCTCCGCGGGGGTGCCGTCGGCCAGGACGATCCGCCGTCCGTCCAGTTGCAGGGCCGCCGAGCCCGACGGATTGGCGCGGCGCAGCTCGGCGTCCAGACCGAACGGGTCGAACCCGCTGACGAAGATCCGGCGCACGCCCGGACGGCCGCCGAACCCACTGTCGGCGAGTCCGCGCGAGGCGTCCTCGAAGCGCTGCCGCAGGACGGCGGCGTCGACGGCGAAGTCCGGTTTCCAGCGGCCGAGTTGCAGGGCCATGGCGACCCTGGTCCAGTACAGCGGCCGGTCGTCGACGGCCGGCAGGTCGCCGCCGGGACGGCGCCCCTGGGCGCGGTCGACGCCGGCCCGCCACAGTGCCTCGCCCCAGGCGTCGACCAGCCGGCCGGCCTGCTCGGCGGTGCGCGCGGTGCAGAGCGCTGTGGGGAACCGGCGGACGAAGTCGCCGAAGCCCCCGCGCTCGGTCAGGGCAGCGGTCCGCGGGTCCGCCGTACGTGCCTGTTCCCGGTCCGGCTGCGCGGAGTCGACGGTCCGGCAGTGGGGACGGGCCTGCTGCGCGGTACCGGCGGTGGCGGTGGCGGCGGGAGTGATCGTGGCGGCGAGTGCGCCGATGAGGGTCGCGGCGAGGGCGGCACGGCGCCGGGCGGTCGTCATGACGTGGACACTACATTCGCGCCCCCGGCTTCACCAGGGTGCCGCACCGTCACCGCCGACAGTCACGGTCGGCGGCGGCGGATCCGGACGGGACCCACGGCCCAGCAGTCTTCCGCCCCGCCGCCCCGCCCACCTCTGAAGGCACGCGGTGCGGCGGCGCGGGCCCCTCGTGGAGTGCGGGGTCCGCGCCCGGCGGACCGCGCTCACGGGCTCACGGGCTCACGGGCTCACGGGCTCACAACTGTCCTGCGGTGGAGGCGAATCGGCTCGCCCCCACCGCGCGGTCCTTCCACCCGGTGCTCCCGCCCGCGCGGTCGATCGGTCGGTGGTGCGGACAGCGGAACGCGGTCAGCCGTCGCCGTCCTGGCCCCGGTCGTCGCCGTCGCGGTGGTGCCCGGCGGACCGGGCGAAGACCTGGTTGTCGGTGCCCGCCGGGCCGCCGGTGCCGGCGACCAGGTTGCCGCTGGTCGAGCCGAACACCACCGTGTCACCGGCGGCGTCCACGACCGGGTCGATCGAGGAGCCGTTGCCGAGCGAGCCGTCCGGCGCGGTGGCGATCCGCTCGGTACGGCCGGTGCGCAGGTCGTGGCGGTAGACGTCCCAGCCCGCGTGCTGCGGCCCTGCCACCAGGTTGTCGGCGGCGGAGGTGAAGTAGAGCCAGCGGTTGTCGGCGGTGATCCGGCCGTGGTCGGACGAGCCGACCGACGCGGTGCCGGGCAGCCCCCCGCTGACCTTCGTCACGGTGCCCTTCCTGAGGTCCCGGACGTACAGCACGGTGTGGAACCGGTGGCCGTTGGTCGACCCGCCCGGCTCGGGCAGGGCGTAGATCGCACGCCGCCCGTCGGGGCTGATCGTCGCACCGAAGCTCGCGTAGCCGAGGTTGCCGTCGAGGTCGAGGCTCGCGGCGGAGATGCGGCCGGACTTCACGTCGTACGTGTAGTAGACGCCGGTCGTCGGCCGGGCGAGGCTCGTTCCCGCGCTGCGGGGCGTGGCTGCGGCGAGGCCCGGGGCCAGCTCCACGTCGGCGGGAGCGCCGCCCCCGACAGCCGCGGCGGCGACGGCAGGGGTCTCCTCGGCGGGCACCAGGTTGCCCGCGAGGGAGGTGAAGCCGATGGTGCGGCCGTCCGCGCTGATCGTCGGGTTTAGCGACATGCCGTCGCCCGGCTTGCCGTCCACCCCGCGGGTCACCAGACGGGTCTTCCCCGTCCAGCGGTCGGTGACGTAGATGTTGTAGTCCCAGGTGTAGGGCCTGGCCAGTGACGGGTCACCACCTTGCAGGTCCGGGACGAGGTCGGTCCGACTGGAGACGAAGGCCACGTACCGGCCGTTCGCACTGAGCGAGGGCGCGTACGAGGCGTGGAACCGGTCGGTGTCGGTGCTGGTGAGCCCACCGCTGACCAGCTCGGTGCGCCCGGTCCTCCGGTCGCGGACGTACACCTCGGTGCGCCCCTGGACCTGGACGCCGGGCACCACGTTCTCGGCCTCGCTGTCGAAGGCGACGTAACGGCCGTCGGCGTTGATCGCGACGTAGTCGGTGAAGCCGTCCAGCGCGTTGTCGTCGTCGGACAGGTTGACGCGCTCGGTGCGGCCTGTCCTCAGGTCGCGGACGTAGGCGTCGCGTCCGCTCTTCGCCGGCTGGGACACCAGGTTCGTGGCCCACGAGGTGAACAGGGCGTACCGGCCGTCGGCGCTGATCGCCTGGCTCCATGACTGGCTGTCCGGCACGGTGCCGTTCACCCCGACACTGATCTGGACGGTGCCGCGCAGTGCCGGGCGGGCCTGGGCGGGGGCCGCGGTCGCGGCGAGGACGGCGGCGGCGACGAGGACGCTGCCGCCACCGGCCAGCCACCGGTTGCGGACGGTACGGATGCGATGGGCCATGAGATCTGTCCTTCCCCTGGGATCACCCGGCCGGGCTCCCTCCCGGCGGCGGGCTCCAGGCGAGCCAATCGCCGGGAGGGGCGCCGGTCAACAGCCACAGGTGATCCCGGCGGAAGATACGTCAACAGACGTATACCGTCGGAGTCGCCGCCCGCCACGCGGGAACGCGCCTGCTCCGCCGTCGGTGTCGTCGGAGGCCGGCGTGTAGTCGCCCGGGGGCGAGGGTGGGGCCGCGTGGGACCGAGGGTGTCCGTGCAGGTCCGGCGGGCCCCGGGTCGAGGACGGCGCGGACGCCGTCCCGGTGGCGGTGGCGGGGGTGGGTCCGACGTGGACGGCCGCCCCCGGACTGCGGGGGCGGCCGTCACGGGCCGGGCCGCGGGCCGGGCCTGACCGATGGAGCGGCCCGGGGCGGCCCGGGTCAGGCGGCGAGCTGCCTCTCGGCGGCGAAGGCGGTGGCGGCCCGGGTGTAGCAGAAGTACCCCGCCGAGTCCTCCGCGTAGCGCCAGGGCAGGGCGTTCACGTAGCCGTCGACCAGCTGGAACTGTGCCATCGCCTCGACCGGCCGCTCCGTCATGACGTAGCACCAGGCGAGCAGGTGCCGGATCTCGGCGGCGCGGGGGTGACCGGCGGGTGCCGCGTCCACGGCCCGGCGGGCGGCATCGACGGCAGCCTGCGCGTACGGGGTGGACCAGTAGGTCTCCTCCGCGCCGTCCGGCTCGTGCTCGTGCAGCGCGATCAGCCGCATCCCGGCCAGCAGGCTGCTCTCCGGGGCAGCCGTGGCCGCGCGGTCGGCGAACGCGTCGGCCTGCTTCGCGGAGCCGTGCCACTTGGCGCACTGGTACTGGACCGCCGCGTAGTGGCCCGGGTAGTTGAACTCGTCCTCACGGGTGTCAGAGACCTCGCACTCGACGGCTGGACCCACGAACCCACCACCTCGGCCACCCTCACGTCCGGCTCGGCCCTGCTCACCGGCGCCCGCCACCGGATCGCCTTCGGTACGACACCCTGCGGGTCGAACAGCTCCGCGGCTACCTGACGGGCTCCCCCTGAGGCGGGCCCACGGACGCCTGCGGACCGCCGGACCGGGGCGAGAGGCAGACCCGGCACGACCCGCCGAGCCCCCACCGACGTTTTCGTGACCGTGATTTGACGATACGTCACCAAGGTGTCCGGTCCGGGAACGGAATCCGCGTTTGCCGTATCGCGGAGCCGCTCCGCTCGCGTTCAATGGTGCCCGACCGAAGCCCGCACGACCGTGCGCGGAGCTTTCGGCCTCGCACGGACCTCCCCGACCGGCCGTGGCGATTCGGCGACCCGGCGATCGAGAGGACACCCGGAGTGAAGCTCACAGCGAGAGCGGCGAGAGCAGCAGGAGCGGCAGAGGCCCGGACGAAGGACAGCAGGACGACACGCGGGAGGTCCCGGGTCCGGCTCGGCGTCACCCTGGCCGCACTGATGGCGTTCGCCACGGCACCGGCGACCGCGCAGGCCGCACAAACCGCGCGGACAGGGCACGACGACGCGGGGAGGCGCTGCTCCGGGGGCTACGTGGCACTCACGTTCGACGACGGTCCGACGGCGAGTACACCCGCGTACCTGAAGGCGCTGCGCGACGCCGGGAACACCAGGGCCACGTTCTTCGTGACCGGCGGCCTGGCCCAGACGCGCCCGGACGGGACCCCGCGGATCGCCGCGGAAGGCCACCGGATCGGCAACCACTCGTACACCCACGCCAACCTGGTCGAGCTCGACGCGCCCACCGCGTTCGCCGAGCTGCAGGACACCAGCCGCGTGATCCGGTCGCAGACGGGCCGGGCACCGACGCTCTTCCGGCCGCCGTTCGGCAGCACCGACGCGCGGACCAGGCAGGACGCGTCCAGGCTCGGGATGACGGAGGTGATCTGGACGACCGACACCGTCGACTGGAGCGGCATCCCCACCGAGACCGTCGTGGCGAACGCCCTCACCGTGAAGCCCGGCGGCATCGTCCTGCTCCACGACGGCCTGCCGACGACGCTCGCGGCGATCCCGAAGATCGTCCAGGGCCTCGCCGAGCGGCGCCTGTGTGCGGGCCAGATCGTGTACTCGGCCGAGCCCGTCGAGGCCTGGCCGGGGCTGACCTTCCACGCCAAGGCGGCCCGCTGGTGACGTAGCGATCGGGGCCCTTCGGCCGTCCGGGCACGGCGGCCCGGGCGGCCGAACGCCCGGTCAGCCGGCCGCGGGGCCCGCCGCGGGCTCGAAGTCGTCGAGGTAGGGCTCCAGGAACGGCGCCAGCTCGACGGCGAACGGCCGGGCTCCGGCCGGGGCCGGGACGGGGGCGGTGGTGGCGGGCTCGGAGAAGGGCTGCCACAGCGGGAGCCGGTCGGAGGTGTTCATGATCGCCAGTGTGACATGCCACGGACCCGCACCGAACCGATATAGGGGCGCAGCCCGGTCACGTCGGCGGCCGTCGGCCGACAGGAGCCTCGTCGCCACCCGTCAGCGGGCCCGGCCGGCGGCGCGTGGGACTGCCCGACCACCTCCGCCGCCACCCCGACCGACGGACTCCGGGACGCTGTCGGCCGGGCCCGCGCCCGGACGCCGTCCCCGGCTAGAGAATGACGAGCACGTTGGTGCCCGACACCAACTTCCGGTTGACGGAGGTCGATTGGACGAACACGGTGTACTCGGGGTTGTCGCCCGGCTTCACCGTCGCCTCCGACTTCGGCAGGCCGAGAAGCCGGCGGGCTGCCGGGCCCGAGAACACCCTGCCCGTCATCAGGCCGGTGGCCGGGTCCTTCTCCGCCACGGCGAGCTGCTTGGTGCCCTGGATCTTCTCGCGCTTGGACAGCTCGTAGAAGGCGCATCCGGTGGTGTACGGGTGTCCGGCGCCGGTGACGAAGTCGCGGATCGGTGACTGCTCGTCGACCGGGATCAGGACGTACTTGCCGGTGTCCAGGGCGTCGAGGCTGGCCTTCACCTCGGCCGTGCTCAGGTCCTGGCCCATGGAGAACAGGTTCTTGGTGCCGCGCACCCCCTGCTCGCGGCCCCGCAGGAAGTCCGTGGCAGCCTTCTTGACGGTGCCGATGGCCTCCTCGACGCCCTTGCTGGAGTCGGCGTCCCAGATCGCGATGTTGCCCGCCGGGAAGCCGTACTCCTGGGCGGTGCGCTTGGCCAGGGAGTTCGGGACGAGGATCGCCGAGGTCCAGTGGTCGGGAAGGTCGTCCATGGCACTCCGGATGCGGTCCATCCACGTGCTCAGGACGGCCTTGCCCCGGCTGCCGCCCAGGCGGGTGTGCATCCGGCCGGACTCCGAGAAGCCCGAGGCGTTCTCTTCGCCGTCGGTGACGACCACCTGGAGGAAGGAGTGCTCCCCGTACCCCTCCCAGATGTTCTTCAGGTCGTCGACGGACTTCACGGCCGCCTCGATCAGCGCCGTCGCACCGTTGTTGACCTCGTAGAGGCCCCGCAGGGACGGCAGGTGCTTGACGTCCATGTCCCAGACCAGGTTCTGCACCTCGTGATCGAAGGCGTAGAGGCTGATGCGGGTCTCGTGACCGAGCCGGTCGGACTCCTCCTGAAGGCCCTTCACGAACTCGTCCACCACGCGCACGAGCTGTGCCTCGTGCTGGCGCATCGAGCCGGAGTTGTCGACCACCAGCGAGACGTGGTTGACCTTGTGCTTGATCCGGTTCGCAGACAAGGTACTGCCCCTCTTCCCACGCTTCTTCGACGCCTTTCCGGCGCCCCCTCCAACGTTGTTCCCACCTTAGGTCGGGGCACTGACAGTCCCCTCCGACCTGGGGTTTCGCGAGGGTCGACGGTCCGTCGGGCCCACCTTCCGGAGCGGGCCGGTGCCTGATCCCCGGTCGCGTGGCTGCACTGTTCGGAGTGCTCGGCGGCCCGGCCCTGCGACACTCCACGACGTACGCGCCCGGCCCGGTGTCGGACCCGTACGTTGGCGAGCCGTGAGCAAAGCCACCGCACTCGGCACGTTCGTCCTGTCGGTCGCCGCCGTCGCCACGACCTCCCCGCCTGCGGCGCCGGCGGCCCCGGCCCCGCCGGTGCCGGCCACCTCGACCGCGTCGGGGGCCCGGCGGCCGAAGGACACGGTCTGGACCGGTACCGCCACCGACCGGTCGACTGGACGGCCTGCCGGGACGCCGCGCGCACCGCGAGCGGCACGCGGTGCGCGCGCCTCACCGTCCCCCTCGACTACGGCGAGCCGGACGGGCGCACCATCGAGATCGCCGTCTCGCGCATCGCGTCGACCGACCCTTCGAGACGGCGTGGCATCCTCCAGACCAACCCGGGCGGCCCCGGGGTCCGCGGACTGGGCATGCCCGGCGACCTGCTGAAGGTGATGGGCCCGGGCCTGGCGCGGGAGCAGGGCCCGCAGGCGGCCCGGGCCGGGAGCGGGGCGGCGGCTTCGCGGCGCCCGGCCCGGGACGTTCAGGCGGCGCGGCAGAGTCCTGCGGGGCCGGCCGGGGCCGAGGAGCGGGCCACGGTCGCGTACACCGGACGGGCGATGGGGGCGGGGGCCGCCTGCGAGCGGTTCCGCGCGAAGACCACCAGGCGCAGCACCGCGAACCGTGCGACACCGGCGAGTGCGGAGGCCGACAGGTAGACGGCCTGTTCGAGCATCGCTCCGGGCGCGGCCGCCAGTTGCTGCAGGGCGAGCATCGCGGCGCAGGTCACCGCGTACGCGGCCGCCGCCGAGCCGGCCGACTGCGCGTGCTGGCGCCGGGTCGCGCGGCCGCCCGCGCCGAAGGTGAAGCGGGCGTGCAGTTCGGTGGCGAGGAGCGTGGAGACCACGGTGATCAGGGCGTTGGCCAGGATCCAGGGCGTCCAGGAGGCGAGGGCCGTCACGGCGAAACTGGAGGCGAGCCCCACCCCGCCGCCGCAGAGCACGAAGCGGGCGAAGGCGGTGAAGGCTCCGGGCTCGGCCTGCTTCCGGCTCTGCGCTGTCTCCATGATCCGCCCCCGTCGATGACCACCTTACGAACCGCCCATGCGGTTTCCGATGAAGGAAACGCTACGTTGCCTTCAGTGCTCAAGCAACACGACAGTTGCAAAGAAGCGCCATTCATGCAGCTCATGGCAATATTTTCATTGCAATGGACTCTGGATCGAATGCAACGTCCACCGCCCGCTCGTTGCACTCACCTGACGGTGAACGCTCTGCCGGAGGTCCGGCGGGGGCTGCCCGCCGGACCGTCGGCTACCGGTTGTCCCAGTCGAGGCGCAGAACGGCGAGGTCGTCGGTGTGACGGCCGGCGTTCAGGGCGTGGGTCTCCTGGATGACGAGGTCCACGTGGGCGGCCGGATCGGTCGGCGGCAGTTTTCCGATCAGGGTGAGCAGCCCCTCGACGCCGAGGCGCTCGCCCATCGTGCCGTTGTGGCCCTCGGTCAGGCCGTCGGTGTAGAGGGTCAGGGCCGCGTTGGCCGGGAGCGGGACGACCGTGGAGGGCCAGTCGCGCAGCCCCGGCAGGAGGCCCAGGGCGATGCCGTGGGTGGCGGTCAGCTCCCGGGTGCCCTCCGCCGTGGTGAGGAGGGGTTCGTGGTGACCGGCGAGATGGAGGGTGGCGGTCGCCGCGTTCTGGTCGAGGGTGAGGAGGGTGCAGGTGGCGAACATGGACGGGCCGCCGCGCTCGGCGACGAGGATGCGTTCCATCAGGTGGAGCAGGTCGCCGCCCCGGTGTCCGCCGAGGACGAGGGAGCGCCAGGCGATGCGCAGGAGGACGCCGAGTGCGGCGGCGTCGGGCCCGTGCCCGCTGACGTCCCCGACGACGGCGTGCAGCAGTCCGTCGTCGCCCTCCACGACGTCGAGGAAGTCCCCGCCGAGCAGGGCCGTCGTGACGCCGGGGAGGTAGCGGGTGGTCACCGTCACCCGGGAGGTGTCGAGGATCGGCGGGGGCAGCAGGCCGCGCTCCAGGCGGGCGTTCTCCTCCGCCCGCAGGCGGACGGCCTGGGCCTCGATGTTGGCGCGTTCGGTCTGGCTGCGGTAGACGGCGTAGCGCACCGTCCGGCGCAGCACGTCGGCCACGACCATGCCCTTGACGAGGTAGTCCTGGGCGCCGGCGGCCATCGCCTCGGTGCCCGCCCGGGCTTCGGACAGCCCGGTCAGGACGACCACGGCCGTGTGCGGGGCCAGCGCGCGGACGGCGGTGAGCGCGGCGGTGCCGGACGCGTCGGGCAGGTGCAGGTCGAGGAGGATGCAGTCGACGGGGCTGGTGGCCAGCACCGTGCGGGCCGCGGCCAGCGTGGCGCTGACGGTCAGCTCGAAGCGCAGTTCCGTGTCGTGGAGGAGTTCCTCCACGAGCAGGGCGTCGCCCTCGTCGTCCTCGATGAGGAGGATGCGGTAGACCGGTTCGTCGGAGGCCGCCCCGGTGGCGGCTGCCAGGGCCGCGGTCATCGTGCCGGCTCCGCGCCGACGCGGGTGGCTTCCCGCAGCTCGGGACCGTCCGCGATCTCGGGGGCCTCGGAGGCGAGGGTGAAGGTGATCCGGGTCCCGTCCCGGTACTCGGGGTCGACCGCGATGGTGCCGCCGTGGAAGTCGACGATCTTCTTGCACAACGCCAGGCCGATGCCGCTCCCGTTGTAGGCGTCCTTGGTGTGCAGCCGCTGGAAGATCACGAAGACCTTCTCCGCGAACTCCGGCGCGATGCCGATGCCGTTGTCGGTCACCGCGAACCGCCACAGCTCCCCCTCCCGCTCGGCCGAGACGTGGATCTTCGGCTCCCGGCCGGGCCGGCGGAACTTGACGGCGTTGCCGATCAGGTTCTGCCAGAGCATCCCCATCTGGGTGGGGTCGGCGACCAGCGTCGGCAACGGGTCGTGGGTGACGAGCGCGCCGGCCTCCTCGATACCGACGCTGAGCGTGGCCAGGGTCTGCTCCAGCGTCGCGGTCAGGTCGACCTCCTTGTGGGCGTGGTGGAGCCGCCCCACGCGGGAGAAGTCGAGGAGGTCGTTGATGAGGGTCTGCATGCGGTTGGCGCCGTCGACCGCGAACCCGATGTACTGGTCCGCCTTCGCGTCGAGTTGCCCGCCGTACCGCCGCTGGAGGAGCTGGGTGAAGCTGGAGACCTTGCGCAGCGGCTCCTGCAGGTCGTGGGAGGCCACGTAGGCGAACTGCTCCAGCTCGGTGTTGGAGCGCTGGAGCTCGGCCGCCTGCGCGTCCAGGCGCAGGCGGGCCTCCTCGGTGAACGCGAGCTCCTGGACCAGGCGCCGGCGCATGGAGTCGATCTCACTGCTCAGCCGGCGCAGGTCGGCGGGGCCGACGGACGCGATGGGGTGGTCGAAGTCGCCGCCGGCGACGGCACGGGCGTCGGCCCCGAGCCGTTCCAGCGGAGTGGTGATGCCGCGGCGCAGCCCTTCGAAGATCAGCACCGTGAGGACCACGATCACCAGGGCGATCGCGGTGAAGATCCAGTTCCTCAGCTCCATGATGCGCGTGAGGTCGTCCCGCGCCTCGACCCGGTCCGCGCGCAGCCGCTCCTGCTGCCTGAGGAGCGCCGACCTCGCCGCGTCGAACGTGCTCTTGCCCTCCGCCGCCCGTTCGACGACCAGCGGTGACGGTGCCCCGGACGGCGAGGCCGCGGTCGGCCGGGCGATCCTCTCCTGCCACGTCGAGATCAGCCCCTCGACCTCGGCCAGGTCGACGAGGGCGTCGTCGTCGTCCCGGAGCAGGACCGCGAGTCGTGCGACGTGGGTCTCCTGCTCGGTGATTCCCTGCCGGTAGGGTTCGAGGAACTCGGGGTTGCCGGTGAGCCCGTACCCCCGGATGCCGGTCTCCTGGTTGAGCAGGGCCGACTCCAACCGGAACGCCGTGGTCACCGCGGGCGACTTGACGTCCACGAGGTCCTCGCTGATCGACGCCGTCCGCTCCAGCACCCATGCTCCGGTCACACCGAGAAGGCCCAACACCACCAGGGAGACGGCCGCACCCACCCGCAGCCATCGCCTGGTCGTCCACGTGGAAAACCTCCGCGTCCGCGGCGGCCTGTCGTAGCCGGTCATCCTCTGAGCTCCTCCGGTGTGGCGGCCGCGTCCAGCGGCGCAGCGCTCACTGTAGAGGGCATCCGACAACGCTTGTTGTCGCGGGGTCAAGCAGGGGCCTAGAGTGCGGATATGCCTGGCAAGAACTTCGTCCTGCGGACCACTCCGCAGGAGACGGCAGCGGTCGCGGACGCCGCGGTCGCCCACCTTGCGCGGCGTCTTGCTCTTCAGCTGCTGGAAGACCCCTCGCCGCCTGCGACGGACGGCCCGGCGCGGTCGCTGAGCCTGCTGCACCTGCTGGACCACCTTCAGCAGGCCACAGTACGGCTCCAGCAAGAGGCGGCGGCCGCCGCCGCCGGCGCGGGCGCCGGCTATCCCCAGCTCGGCGCCGCCTGCGGCATGACCCGCCAAGGCGCCCGCCGCCGGTGGCCGGGGCTCTTCCCCCACTCGAACGACAACCCTGCGGAGCAACCGATGATGACCTCTCCCGCCCGCCCCTTCGACGTCCTGCTCGTCGAGGACGACGCGGCCGACGCCATGCTCATCGAGGAGGCCCTCACCGAGCGGGGTACCCGCAACCTGATCCAGGTCACCGACGGGCTCGCCGCACTGGAGCACCTGCGCGCGCCCGACAGCGTACGCCCCGACCTCATCGTCCTCGACCTCAACATGCCCCGGATGAACGGCCGGGACCTGCTGAAGGTCCTGAAGGCCGACGAGGACCTGCGGACCATCCCCGTCGTCGTCCTCACCACCTCCTCGGCCCCGGACGACGTCACCGGCGCGTACAGCAGCCACGCCAACGCCTACGTGACCAAGCCCGTCAACCTGGAGGAGTTCGAGCGGGCCGTCCAGACCATCGACGCCTTCTACCTCGACACCGCCACCCGTCCGCCCCGCGCGTAGGCGCTCCCGGCCGGCGCCGTACACGCCGACGCCGGCCGCCGGTTCCCGAGCGGGCGGAGTGGCCCGTACGCCGCCGGGTAGGAGTGGAGCCGGGGGTGGTGGACATGGTGTCCGACGGCGTGTGGCAGGTGCTCGTGGAGGAGGAGTCCAAGAACACCTGGGGGGAGGACGACCACCGGTGGGGCCTGGCCGCCCGGCACCCGGCCCGCGATGCGGCGAACGCTCACGAACTGGCGGAAAGCCTGGCGCGGTCGTACGTGCCGAGCCTGCTGTCGGAGCGCAAGCCGTACCGCAGGCTGGTGTACCGGCTCGGCAGGGGCGCCTGGCTGGTCGCGCTGGAGTCGCACTCCGGCACGCTGCACGTCCGGATCGGTGTGGCCGAGCTGGTCGAGGTGATCGACCACCAGCCGCCCAAGCGGCGCACCCTGAAACAGTTCCTCGACCCGGAGTGACGACCGGCACGTGACACCTCCGAGCCTGGCGGGGCGGTGCGCCGGCGCAGAAGTCCGCACGTGGCAGTTCGGCGGACGGCCGTCCTGGGCGGCGACGCCCGTCTCGGGGCGCCCGGCAGACGACCCAGGGGCCGGGCCGCCTGCCGCTCCGAGGTCGGGCCAGGTGCTACCGGCGCCACACGAACACTCCGGGCGACGTCTCCACGGTCTCTCGCGGGAACACCCCGGACACGCGCGCCAGGAGGGCTCGCTGCTCCTCGACCCACCCGGCCGCCGGGGCCAGAGGGAGCTTGACCACCACTCCCGAGGACTCGGGATCGCCGACCGACACCCACATTCCGCCGTTCCGTGTCGGTTGGACGGTCAGCTCCGGACCGCGTCCCGAGTCCGGCCAGGAGGCGCTCCGCCCGCCGGCGAGCTCGTCGAGCTTCCTCTCCCAGTCCTCGACGTCGTCCGGGGTCAGCACCACCGGGAGGCAGCCGTGGACGACCTCGGTAGTGATCACGATCTCGCAGTCGAGCCAGTCGTGGCCCAGGAGAGCGCCCGGAGCACTCCGGCCCGTCACCCGCACGCTGACGCTCTGGCCACCGAGCCCGGGGCGGTCGGCCAGGCGGATCAGGTCGACGGACTCGGTCTCTTCCACGACAGCTCTCTTCCCTGCGGCGACATCGGCCCCGGCATCCTCTCCCGGCACACCGACGGGGGTGGACGGCGGGGCCCGGGCAGCGCGGGGACACCCCGAGGCGGTGCCGGACCGGGGCGACCGGTGACACGGGTGGCGTGACCCGCAGTGCCCGCTGTCCGCCGCGGGCGGCGACGGTCGAGCGGGCCGCATGCGACGCCCGGTTCTCCCCCGGCCGATTCAGCACCCCGCCCCTTTGGCGACCGCGCGGCCTGCCACGGGCGGGCGGCTCGCGGGATTCCTCGGCGAATACCGGGCGGGCACAATTCGGAGCACCCCGTTCCGGTTTTTCGCGGCCGTTCGGCCGGCCCGCGGTCGGGTTTCGATCCTTCGCCCCGCCGCCATCCTCGAATATCGGAATCCACTATTCCGGATTCACCGGGATTCCCGCCCCCGCATACTTCCCCGGCGGCGTCCGACAGAACGGATCGAATCCGACCCGGATCTTTTCGAGCCGGCCGCCATGTCCATGGCCGACCTTTTCGCCCCATAACCTTTTCCTGGAGGCCATGGAGGTCGAACCGGGATGAAGCCGCGTGAAATCGGCGGAACCGCGGCCGGCAAGAGGCACACGCCGCAGGATCCCCCCTCCAGGGCCGTCACGGCACGACGACCTCCCCCACCCGCACCCCCTTCCACCGAAGCCCGCGCAACGGCGCAGCGGGGACGGCGCAGCGGGGACGGCGCAGCGGTTACGACAGGCCCTGCGGACGCCGTGACGGCCCTGGGGCCGGCCGGCCGCCGGGGCACGGCCGCGGCGGGGCTCCCCTCCGAGCCGCTCCGGAAGCCGCTCCGTGGAGCCTCCGGATATGCCGTGGAATTTCCGGCGCCCGCGCCGGGACCGCCACTGCCACCCGGACCGCGTGATTCTTCCGCACTGCGGGCTAATCAGTGCGGGGCATATCCCCCGAAGCGGATCAGGTGTGGTCCAACAAGAAACAGGGGAACAACGGGCCGAATCCCCCGGCGACCGAATCCCGGGCGTCTCACAGTAGGACGTGAAATATTCTCAAACCCCACGTCAGCGGGTCGGCGACGGTTGAGACGTCTCAAGGAGGCCGGTTTCCCTTGGATCGACCCCACCCCTCGGGCAGAGTCGTCAATCGCCGGGCGGAAATCGGCCCGGACATGGCCAGGCAATGACCTCGCTCCCGATAGCGGGAGCGCAGGTAATTCCTTGTCCACCCACCGAAAGGCAGTGACATGACAAAGAAGATGGCGGCCGCCGCGCTGGCCGCGGTCACCCTCGGCACGGTGCTCCTGGGCACCGCCGGACCGGCTCTCGCGAGCAGCGGCGGCTGCGTCACCGGCGACGCGTGTGTCTACTACAGCCCCAACCTGCAGGGCGCCAAGTTCGGCAAGGGCGAGGGCGGCAACTACGACGGCTACTTCGGTGGCGGCGGGGCCGGCAACGGCCAGGCCGTCGTGAACAACGCCGCCTCCGTGCAGAACCTCGACCACTCGTGGAACCTGCGCGTCCACTACCGCGAGTACAGCATCCGCAACTCCGGCCCGAACCAGTACGTGCCCCACGACCAGTGGGTGAACCTGGGCGCGGTGCCGTGGAACGGCGGCTCGGTCAACATGCGCAACAACAACCACTCGCAGAGCTGGGAGCGCTGACCCGGCCCTGACCGGGTGCCGGGCCCCCTCCCCGGGGGGCCCGGCACCCGGACCGGCCCCACCCCCGAACGCCCGCACCACCCAGCGGGCCGGTTCCCGAGGAGCCCGCCATGACATCCCTCCGCCGTTCGCTGCCCGCCCTGCTGCTGGTCCCCCTGTTCCTCCTCGCCGGCTGCGCCTCCCGCCCCGCCGCTACCGAGGCCGCGCCCACCTCCTCCCTCGCCCCGATGGAGCCGCCGGCGATCGGGGACGTCCCCCTGCTGAACCGGGTGTACGACCGGACGCTGCCCATCGAGGCCTACCTGCTGAGCGGGGAGCAGTTCCGGCAGTACGACGCGGCGCAGACCGTGCTGGTCGCCCGGTGCGTGCGGGGGTTCGGTCTCGACTACACCCGCCCGGACGGAGCCGGGGCGTCCGCCGAGACCCAGACCACCCACCGGTACGACCCGATCGAGATCGCCGACGTCACGGTGAACGGCTACCACTCGCCCGACCCCGACCGCGGGAAGAAGCCGACCGGAGCGCCCTCCCTGAGTGCCGACCTCACCACGGTGCTCGGCTCCGGCCTCGGGCCGGACGGCAAACCCGCCCCGGGATCCGCCTCCACGCTCCGCGGGAAGCCGCTCCCGCCCGGCGGATGCATCGGGGCCGCGCAGAAGGAACTGACCTCGCGCGGCGGGACCGGCCGGGACGCCGACGTCGCGGTGGGGATCAACTACGAGGGCTTCGAGCGCTCGATGAAGGACCCCCGGGTCAAGGCCGCCTTCCAGGACTGGTCACGCTGCATGGCCGACCGCGGCCACTCCTACGCCACGCCCGGGGACGCCCTGAAGGACCCGCGGTGGGCGGCCACCGCCAGGGCGACCGCGGAGGAGATCGCCACGGCCACCGCCGACGTCGAGTGCAAGGCCCGGACCAACGTGGTGGGGACGTGGTTCACCGTCGAGACCGCGTACGAGAACGAGCTGATCCGGCGGCGCCTGCCGGAGCTGACGGCGGTGAAGGCGGACAACGAAGCCATGCTGGAACTCGCCCGGTCCGTGACGGCCTCCGGCAGCTGAGACGGCGCCGGGGGCCGCACCGTCCGGCCGCACCTTCGCGGTGGCCCGTCGACCGGTCCCGGCCGTCGATCGGCGAGGATGGCCGCCATGACGAGTGCGAACGCCGAGCTGCCGGAACTGCCCGACCTCCCCGACCTTCTCAAGCGGGCCGGTTTGGAGACCATCAGCGACCGGTCGGACCCGGAGGCCCTGACACCGTCGGCCGCCTGGCGTCCCGTGCTGTCCGGCGAGGTCGAACCCGCCACGACCGTACGACTCGACCGTCCCGACGCCGTCGTCGCACTGAACGCGCGGTGGCACCGGTTCGCCATCGAGCACGGAATCCTCGGCGCGGACGGCGCGTTCCTGATCGACGTCCCCGGCTCGTCCGGCAGTTGCGGCTGCCGCCACTGGACCAGGGTGCGCCTCACCGAGGACTGGGACCTCGCCGGCGTCCTGGGCGCCCCCCGCGGGCGGCCCGCCTTCCTGACGGCCTCGCCGGACGGCGGCACCCTGCTCGGTGTGACCTCCGAGGACGCGATCGCCCGGCTGGTCGCCGTGGAGCGGGTCCGTGAGCGTCAGGAGACCTCCGCCGCGCGGGAGGTCACCGAGACGGCCGAGGAGCGCGCCGCCGCCTGGACGTCCCTGGTCGACGGCCCCGGACCGTCCGAGGCGCTGGGCCGGGCGTGGACCGACGGCCTCGGCCGCAACCCCGCCCTGCCCGAGGACCTGTACGAGGACCTGGTGGATCGCACCGGGTGGATCCTCTACCGCCGGATGCCCGCGAAGGCCCTGGCGAAGGCACTCGGCCACCCCGACCGAGCCATCCGCATCTCCACCCTCGAACACCAACCCGGCCTGGGCCCCGAACACTGGGCCCAGGTGCTCCGGGACGCGGGATCCACCCGGACCCGTTGGGTCGTCACCATGCTGGCGGCGGAGTACGGCAGGGAACTCCCCCCGGACACCTGCCGACAGCTCGCGTCCGACTCCCAGGCCCGAGTCCGCGCCGAGGCCGCCCGGCTGCCCGGGCTTCCCGCCGACCTGCTCGCCGACCTAGCGGCCGACCCCGACCCGACGGTCCGGGCCGCCGCCTGCCGCCGGGCCTGGCCCCACCTGGACGGCCCGGCCCGCGAGGTGCTGCTCACCGACCCCGACGGCAGGGTCCGCACCCACGCGCGGCACCGGCACCACATCGACCACCCCCTCACCCGCGCCGTGTTCGACGCCGAGGACGGCCTGGACACCGACGCACTGCAGACCTGCCGACTGGACCGCGACCTCGCCGGGCACCTGGCCCGCCACGGCGCCGCGAACCAGCGCCGCGCCCTCGCCGACAACCCTCGGCTGGACCCTGACCTGGTCGACCTGCTCGGCCGAGACCCCGACGAGGCCGTACGCCACCGGGTGGCCCTGCGCCACGACCTCACCGAGGAACAACGCGCCGCCGTCGTGGTCGCGTTCGACCCATCGGCCCATTCGTCGGCACTCGACTGGGTCGTGGCCCTGCACGAGGATCCCGACGCCATGCGCCGGCTGGCCGCCTCCGGCCACCCGCTGATCCGGCGGAGCGTCGCCCGGGCCCGCCGCCTTCCGTCCGACGTGGTCGATCGCCTCGCCCGTGACGAGGACCGCGTGGTCCGGCTCTTCCTCGCCGAGTCCTGCGACGACGCGCCGGCCGACATGCTGATGAGCGTGTGGCAGTGGTGGACCGGCAGCCTCACCCGTCCCGACCGACCGCTCGGCCACCCCAATTTCCCCCGCACCGACCTGCTGCGCCACGCCGACGACCCGAATCCGCGGATGCGGAGGCTCGCGCTGGAGGACCCGGCCTCGACAGCCGGGCTGGTCGAGCGGTTCAGCCGGGACGCCGACCCGGAGGTGCGGTACCGGGCCGCCACCGACCCGCGGCTCGGGGCTGCCTCGGCGGTCAGGCTGCTCGACGACCCGAACCGGCACATCCGGCAGGCCGCCGCTGCCCACCCCGGGCTACCGGCACGGGTCCTGGTCCGGCTGCTGCTGGACTCCTGCACCGCGGCCGAGGCCGCCGCCCAGCCCGCACTCCCGGCCGAGGTCATGCGCCGGATGGCGGCCGGTCCCACCGGCGGCCCCCTGTCGTGACGGCCCGCGTCGCCGATCCCGAGCGCCCCGCAACCCTCCGGGCCCGGCCCCGCCGACGCCCTGACGCGGCGTCGGCGGCCCTGGCGCCGGCTCCGCACCCGGCGGGCCCCTCCGGGCCCGCGACCACGGTCCTTGTGCCACCGGGAGTTTGAGCCCGGCGGATCGGGCAAGACGGGCCCTCGGCAGGCCACCCGGCGCGGAGCCGGGCAGGGCAGCACCGAGGGAAGGGACCCGGAGAATGGAACCCGGCTACATCGCCATCGCCGCACTGCTCGTGCTGGCCGCACTGCTCGCGGTCGTGCTGCCACGACTGCGCTCCCGCAGGCTGCATGCCCGCTTCGGACCCGAGTACGACAACGCCGTGCTGGGCCACGACGGGCAGGTCCGGCTCGCCGAGCAGGAGCTCTCCGACCGGATCTCCCGCCACCGGAGCCTGCGGATCACCCCGCTCGACGCCGCCGACCGCGATCGGGCGGCGGCCGAACTCCAGGGCCTCCAGGCGCTGTTCGTCGAGGACCCGCTGCGCGCGGTCGCCGAGGCCGACAGCCTGCTGGACACCGTGCTCGGCCGCATGGGGTACCCGGAGAAGGGCCGGCTGGAAGCCGTCTCCGTCGACCACCCCGCCGCGCTCGCCCGCTACCGCACCGCCCGCCGGACGCTGGTCCGCGCCCAGGGCGGCGAGGCCGGCGACAGCGAGGCACTGCGAATGGCCCTGATCGCGGTCCGCGACCTCGCCCAGGAGCTGCTGCACCGGACCCGCCAGGGCGCACTCGCGACGCGCTGACGCCCCGCGCCCGACGCACTCCGCGCCCCGCGCGCTCCGTTCCCGACGCACCCGACGCACCCGACGCACCCGAAGCACTCGAACGAGGAGGACCGTCATGACGGACACCCGGCACACCCATCGCGCTCCCGCCCTGCCCGCGGAGCCGCCCACCGCCGTACCGGACGTGCCCCCGACTCACGCCGCACCGCCCGCCGCACCCGGCACGGCCCCCGACGGCCGGGCCCGGCTCGCCGTCGCGCAGACCCCGGTGCACCTGCCGCACGACGCAGCCGACCACACGCCGGGCCGCGCACCGGAGCAGGTCCCCGGGGGGACCCCGGCCGGGCCGGACCGCCCGGCCGCAGGCGCCGCACCCGCCGAGCACGTACGGCCCGCGCACGACCGGCCCGCGCACGGTGCGGCACCCGCCCACGACGTGGCCGCCCGCAGTACCGACGCCGCCGCGGCTCCGGCCGGGGCCATGACGAAGGCCGACCCCGGTCCGCAGGCCGGCGCCCACACCGCCACGCACGCCGGAGCCCACGGCGCCGCCCGGCCGACCCCCGGCGGCTGGCTGGACCGGCAGCGGGTCGAGGTGATCGCCGCCGAGTGGGGCGCCGTGCAGGCCGGGTTCGTCGACGACCCCGCCGGCGCCGTCACCCGCGCCGACGACCTGATCGGCCGGACCGCCGACCAGGTGGCCGAGGCGGTGGCGCAGCGCCGCGCGGCCCTGCGCCCGATGGTCGACGCAGCCGCCAAGGGATCCGGCGGGTCCGGCACCGGGGCCGGGTCGACCGAGGAACTCAGGCTCGCCATGCGGGACTTCCGCAGCGTCCTGGACCGCCTGATCGCCTCCTGACCGGACACCGGTCAGCTCGGAGAAAGGACAGACCTGTGGGAATCGGCGGATGCATCATCCTGTTCGCGGCCGGCGCCATCCTCACGTTCGCCGTCGACTGGGAGCTCTCCGGTGTGAACGTGGACGTGGTCGGCATCATCCTGATGGTCGCCGGACTGCTCGGAATCGCGGTCTACGCCCGGGCGCTGCGCCGCCGGCGGGCGCTCGGCGGCTCGCGCGTGGTCCAGGAGCCCATGGTCGAGGAGCGACGCTACTTCGACGGTCCCTGAACCCGCGGTTCCGGGACACCTGGGCAAGCCGACGGTTGACGGCGCACCCCTACGGCGGCCCGGTCCGCAGTGGACCGGGCCGCCGCCTCGTGGCCCGTGCGGGCCGCGTGGGACCGGGCCCCTTACCCGGTGCCTCCGCAGCCGTGTCCCACCGTAGGGAGCAGGCCCTCCACGGCCGCCACCCCACCGCTGTTCGCGGTGGGGTGGCGGCCGGCGCCGTGCGCGGGTCCTCACGGCCACCCGCTCAGCGCCCGCGTTCGAGCCGGTCCGTCCACGTCGTCCCCGGAACGGCGGACTCGGATCGCACCGCCCCTGCCCCGACCTGCCCGCGCCGCAGTCGGGCCGGCGTGCTTCGACGGGGGCCACCGCGCGGCGCCACTCGATCGCCCCGGGTTTGCGGGGCCCTCTGAACCCTCCGCACGCCTCTGAACCCGCCGCACGCCTCTGAACCCGCCGCACGCCGCGACGCCCGGTCCCGGGCCGCGGAGCCGGGTGCGCCGGGATACCTCGACGGCACCCGTACCCACCGGACGCAGCGGCCCGGGGCCCCGGTTTCGTTTTCCGGCCGGCCTAGGGGCCGGCCGGCTTCGTTCCCGGTGCTGCGAGGAGCGCCGGGGCACGGCACAGTGGGGCGGAGCAAGCGTCGGCCGTGTTCAGGAAAAGGCAGCAGTGGAATCCGGACTTCGCATCACCCGCCGTCAAACCGCGCCCGGTGTACGGCAGGTGGCACTGGACGGGTATGCCGACATGGACACGGCCGCCGTCCTGCGCGCCGCCCTGGAGGACGAGTTCGGTGCCACCCCCTTGCCGACGACCCTCGTCGTCGACTGCGGGGAGCTGAGTTTCTGCGCGTCGGCCGGACTCAACGAACTCCTCCGAGGCCGGCTGACCGCCGCCGGCCTGGGCGTCACCTTCCAGGTGGCCTCACCTCGGGACCAGCTGCGCAGACTGCTGCACCTGACGGAGACCAGCGCCCTCCTGGGGGTGCGGCCCGCCACCGAGTCCACGCCGTCCTGACCGGCCGCTCGCCGCGAACCGGCTCCCGGCCGCCCGCAGTCATCGTCGGCCGGTACGGTCCCCGTGGAGCGTGAGCGAGGGCGCCCGGCCGTACGCCCTGCGGTACATGTCGGCGAAGCGGCCCGGGTGGGCGAACCCCCAGCGCATGGCGATCTCCGTGACGGTCGCACCGTCGCACGGGTCCGCTGCCGCGAGGTCCGCGTGCGCCCGCTCCAGGCGGACCCGGCGCAGATGGCCGAGGGGTGTGGTCCCGGCGTGGCGACGGAACGCGTACTGCAGTGCGCGCGGGGTGACCCTGGCGGCGGTCGCGATGTCCGCGAGCGTGAGGTCGCGGTGGGCGTTGTCGTCGATGAACGCGACCGCCCGTCGGAGCGTGCCGCTGCCGGCGTCGCGGGTGTCGACGCGAGCGGGCGCGGTCCTGGCGGTGTGGGGCAGCGCGGACAGCACGGCTGCGGCCAGGTGGTGCGCCGCGGTGGAGACGACCAGGGCGCCCGGGGAGGACCCCGCATCGTTCAGCACGGCGTCCCGCAGGTAGAGGACCGCGGCGGTGAGCCGGTCGTTCCCGTCAGCGGTGGTCGCCCTGGGGGCCGTCAGCCTCACCGGCCCCGGCCCGGCCGTCCCGCCGGCGACGGCCATCCGGTCCAGCAGGACGGTGTCGAACATCGCGATGGTGTAGCGCGCTGCCCGCACCTCTCCCTGGTACGGAAGGTCGGGCTGGGCAAGGAGAAACGTCTCCCCCGGGCCGAACACCGTCTCGCGGCCACCGGTCCGGTCCACGAGCGTACCGGCGTGCATGCTGATCAGGCAGACCTTTCCGAGGCTGCCGGCGTCGTACCGCATGTCGTAGCCGAGCACGAGGCGGTCCACGCTCAGCGACCCCATCGCTCGCCGGCTGATCCGCACCCGGGCGTCGCTCACCGACCCCCCGATCCGCATCGGCGTGTACGCGGATGAGAGGAAGGCTTCCGTAGCGTCCAGGTTGCCACTGCGAAAGTCCAAGCTGTCCATGTGCCCACTCTCTCGCACCCACCGCGTCCGGGTGAAGTACGCGCTACGCCCGCTCCGGCAGGGTACGGCCCGAACCCGGCGGGGCACCTCCGGGGCCCGGCGGAAGCCACGGGGCGGACGCGCAGATCAGCGCCCTCGTCAGCGGCGACGGCGCACCCGGGCGGGCGGGCCGGCGGTCGGGCCGGCGGTCGGGCGGGCCGGCGGCGGCAGAACTCCCCCGCACGATTGATTCGCATACATTCGGGTAGACGTGCCGGGTGACGTGGACGGCGCAGCCCGCCCACGGGACGGGAGGCCGATCATGGCGACAGCAGGTTCGCAGACGCCCCGGGGTTCGCGGACGCCCGGGAGCCTGGAGCGACCCGATCTGCACGCGAGGGCCGCGGCCCTCGGATGGTCGGTGGAGGACGCCGCTCCACGACCACGGAGGACCCTCCGGTTCGCGCGGTCCGGCCTCGCCGTGGAGTCGTTCTTCTCGGACGACGGCAGATTCCTCTTCACCCGTGTCCACGGGCCTGCCGGGCCGGGCGAGGAACTCGACCTCCTGTCGACACTCGCCTTCCTGGAGCGCCACGGGACCGGGGCCGACGGCGGGCGGGTCCGGGGCGGAGCCGCTTCCGCCGCGGCCGCCACACGGTCGGGCGACGACACCGCCCGGCCGGCCGCCGGCCCGACTCCCCAGGAGACGCCGCCCGCGGAGAGCAGCACCACCGCCGGCATCTCCACCCCGGAGTCTCCGGAGTTGCGCCGGGCGTGGGGCCCGTGGCCGATCATGGTGGTCGCGGTCTTCGTGGTTTGCGTCGTGCTCTTCTTCGTCGCCCGGATCGCGGGTTGGTGAGGAGGGCGTGTGGCACCGGTCGCGCACCGCCCGCGGCGCCGGAACGGCCTGATGCGGCGTCAGCCCCGAACGGTGTACGAGGTCTTCTCCGCCAGGGTGCCGTTGCGGAAGCAGAACCGGAAGACGATCACGTCGTCGTTCCGCTCTGCGGATTCCGTGGAGAGCAGGCGCAGGCACCCGGAACCCTCGGGCACGGCCGGTTCGCCCCTGCTCAGGTCCTCGGCGAGGATCCTGGTGAAAAAGCTTTCGCCGTCCGGCAGTTCGCGGCGGACGTCCGCCTCCGGGGTGCCGACCTGGACGGCGTCGTACTCCTTCCCCTCGATGAAACCGTCGCGGTAGTTGCTGTAGAGCAGCCAGCCTCCGAGGGCGAGGAGAACGAGGAGGAGCACCCCGATCACCCCACAGCCGATCAGGCAGCCGTTGCGTCGCTTGGTCGTCGTTTCGTGCATGGGGACCACTGTCGCGAGGGGCCGTGGCGAGGGGCTGTCTCCGAAAGTCTCGCGTGTGATCGACTTCCGGTGCGATTTTCCGACCTCGGCCGACCAGCCGGCCGGTCGGCACCTGCGGGCGCGGAGCCTCCGGACCGGGGGTGGCCGCCGGAAATCACGAAACCGGAGGTGCCGCCCCACCCTCCACGGCAGACTGGACACCCTGGCGTCGGAGCCTCTCGGCGGCCCCTGGGAGGTCCCGGCACCGGGTTCCACCGACCGACTTCGACTCCGCCGACACCGATGCCGATGCCGATGCCGAGGAGTCGTGATCGTGGAGAAGTTCGTTCCGAGGTTCCAGGGCGCGCCGTGGCCCGACGGCGCCCGCGTCCTGCACGTCTACGCCGTCCCGGACGTGTGGAGCAACCGCCCGCTGGCCCGCCTGGTCGGCGCGTGCCGAAGCGAGATGAGCTCCTACCCGATCACCCCGATCGGTGACGACACGCTGCACTGCACCGTCGAGATGATCGCCGACACCACCGCGGACAGGATCACGGCCGACGAGCGCGACGACCTCGTCGCCGCCCTGCACAGGCACGTGGCCGCCACGGGCCCGCTGGAGGTCACGGCCGGCTCCCCGATCGCCAACCGCTTCGGCGCGTTCCTGGACCTGGCCCCCGACGACGGACTCGTCGAGCTGCGCGAGCGGGTCCGCGACGCGATCCGCGAAGTCCGCGGGCCCGGCGCACTGCTCCACAACGGCGGCCGACACCACATCTCGCTCGGCTACGCCTGGGCCGAGGCGTCCTCCGACGCGTTGCAGACGGCGCTGCGGAGCCTGGCACCGAGCCACGCGCGCCTCCGCTTCACCGGCCTCCGCCTGCTCGACGTGCAGTTCCGCCTGTCCCCCCGGCCGGACGGCGAGTCGGCCTGGGAACTCTCCTGGGAACCGGTCGCGGACATCCCCCTCGCAGGTGGTTCCGGGGACACCCCGCCCTCGCGGACCGCCGGCTGACTCCCGCTCACCGGCCCGCTCCCGTGTCGGCGGCTCCCCCCTCCGCCACGACGACGGCGAACCGTCGGGCGCGGATGCTGCCGGGGCCCTCGCAGCGCCGGCCCGACGTCGCGCGGGGCGGTCACGGCTGGCCGACGGACCAGCGGGCCGACGATCGCGGCACGCCGACCGGTCAGCGGTCCCCGGTCGGCCGGGGCGCACGCAGGTGCACGCGCTTCTCCAGTTCGTCCTGGTCGACCAGTTCGAGCATGGGCTTGCCCGGCGCGCACATCATCGTCACCACGAACCGGGTCCGGGCGTCCGTCAGCGCGTTGCCGTCCTGGTAATGGATCACGTCACCGCCCGGCTCCCAGAACGTGCCGCCGGCCTCGACCACCCGCTCGGGCTCGCCTTCGAGTTCGAAGCGGACGGCGCCTTCGACGACGTACCCGAAGGCCGGCCCCGAATGGCGGTGCGGCGGAGTGCCGGGGTCGCCGGGTGCCCACTCGATGTGGACGGTCATCGCCGAGGCCCCCTCGGGGACCGTGATCGGCGAGGCGTCCTGCAGCATCGTCGCCGCCCTCGTCCAACCCTCCGACGCGCCACCGTGGTCGGCTCCGTTCGCGTGCCCGTGCCCGTGCGCCGTGTCCTTGACCGTCATTGCCTCGTACCCCTCCGTCGGTTCACCGTTCCGGGGGCGGCGCACCGTCCGGCGGAGGCCCGGCCGCCGCGCTCCCCAGCCGTTCGACGACAATGACCGGACACTCCCCGGCGTTGTGACACGGACGTCCGCAGGTCGCGAACGACCGCTGACCACAGGGGGTTTCAGCTCGGACCGACCCTCAGGACGATCTCTCCCGACCGCGTGCGCACCGTACTCGAACGGCTTGTACCATGAGGCCCTCACGGCTGGAAGGGACGATCATGGACGCCGGCGCCGACGCCAATTCGCTCGACCGGGCGGCGAAGGACTTCCTCGCGATACGCCCGCGACTCTTCGGCATCGTCTACCGGGTGCTCGGCAGCACGGTCGAGGCCGAGGACATCGTCCAGGAAGCATGGGTGCGGTGGCAGAACACCGACCGCGCGGAGATCCTCGAACCCGCCGCGTTCCTGGCCACCGTCACCACCCGTCTGGCCATCAACTTCGCCCAGTCCGCCCGGGTCCGGCGCGAGTCGTACGTCGGTCCGTGGCTGCCCGAGCCGGTCAACACCGGCGCGGATCCCCAGGTGGGGGCCGAGCGGGCCGAGGCGCTCGAACTGGCCGTCCTCCGGCTCCTGGAGAGGCTGAACCCGGTCGAGCGGGCGGCCTACGTCCTCCGGGAGGCCTTCGACTACCCCTACCGGCAGATCGCGGACATCCTGGAGACCAGTGAGGCCAACACCCGTCAGCTGGTGAGCCGGGCGCGCAAGCACCTGGCCGCCGCACGCCGGGAGCGTGTCAGCTCCGCCGAGCACCGGCGCCTTCTGGAGGTGTTCCTCAGCGCCGCGCAGACGGGCGACCTCGCGGTGCTGGAGAAGGTGCTGGCCGCGGACGTCGTCAGCTACTCCGACGGCGGAGGAACGCGCGGCGCGTCCAGGATCCCGGTCGTCGGGCGTCTCCCCGTGGCCAGGTACCTGGTGGCCTTCGCCCCGCGGTTCTGGCCCGGAACGGAACTCCGGTGGGTCGAGGCCAACGGCCGGCCTGCCGTTCTCATATCGTCGGCCGGGGCCACCACGGCCCTCCTCTGCGTGGACGTGTCCACCGAGGGGATCGAGACGATCATGTGGTTGATGAACCCGGCCAAGGTGTCGCCCTTCGTGGCGTCCCTGGACGGCTGAGGTCCCCCGGGGCGCGCGTCGCGGTCGCGGTGACCGGCCGCGCTGCGCTCCCCGGGGGATTCCGGAGATTCACCCGGGTGCCGCGTCACAGATCAGCCGGCCGTCCGGTCTACCCGTGTGGGGCGGGACCGGCCGGTGCGCGCGAGCGGCCGATCGGACCGCCCCGGACAGGTCAGAAGGATCTCCGCGAGAGGATCACCCCCATGAAGGTCGTAGTGATCGGTGGCACCGGACTCATCGGCTCGAAGCTGGTCGCCAGGCTCGGCGAACACGGCCACGAGGCGGTGGCGGCCGCGCCCAACACCGGCGTCGACACACTGACGGGCGAGGGCCTCGCCGAGGTCATGGAGGGCGCCTCGGTCGTGGTCGACGTGTCGAACTCCCCCTCGTTCGAGGACGAGGCCGTCCTGAGGTTCTTCCGCACCTCGACCGCCAACCTCCTGAAGGCCGAGGCGAACGCCGGCGTGACCCACCACGTCGCACTGTCCGTGGTCGGCACCCGGCTGCTCCAGGAGAGCGGCTACTTCCGTGCCAAGCAGGCGCAGGAGGAGCTGATCACAGCCGGTGGGATCCCGTACTCCATCGTCCACGCGACGCAGTTCTTCGAGTTCATGAAGGGCATCGCGGATGCGGCGACCGACGGCGACACCGTGCGCCTGGCCCCCGTGAGGATCCAGCCCATCCACTCCGACGACGTGGCCGCCGCCGTGGGCCGCACGGCCGTCGGCAGCCCCGTCAACGGCATCGTGGAGGTGGCCGGACCCGAGGCGTTCCGGCTGGACGAGCTCATCCGCAAGGGGCTCGCGGACAAGGGTGACCCGCGCACGGTCGTGGCGGACCCGGCCGCCCCCTACTTCGGCGCCCGGCTTCAGGAGGCCACCCTCCTCCCGGGCCCCGACGCCCGCCTCGCGGAGACCCGCTACACCGACTGGCTCGCGCAGCAGGGCTGAGTCCGCTCGGGGTGGCCCTGTCGCGAGGGCCACCCCGGCCCGGCCACGCCGACCGCCGGACGGACTCCGGGCGGACGCCGCCCACCGGTCGGCACCCAGGGGCTGCCGGTCTCGGGCCGCGGTGCGGCCGGCTCCTCGCTCGGCGCACCCGATGCGCCCCGCGATGAGGAGCAGCACGGCCGGAATCAGGCCGCGCGGGAAGCCGGACGGTTCGAGGACCCAGGCCCCGCCGAGCACCCACGCGCCCAGGGGCCGGCCCCGGTGGGACGGTACCTGCCGGTTCTCGACCCCGGCTCCGACCGAGGTCGACGCGTCGGCCCCTGGTAACTGCGCGGTGAGCGGGGGGCGGTGGGCGGTGGCGGGAGGACCGTCGCGGTCCGCCTCCCGGTGGTTCCGATTCGGCCATCCCCGCGCACATCGCTCGCGGTCTTGCCGCAACTCCCCATGGTCATGGGAAAGTTGCCGGGCAACCGGGAAACCGGACAACGGGGGAAGGTGGTCGGAGCATGGGTACCGAGGTGCGTACGGTCGAAGTCCCACTGGGGGACGGTACCGACGGGGTGCTGCGCGTGCAGATCCGCGAGGTGGACGAGTCGCTGGCGAGGGTCGGGCGCGGCGGTGGCGCCGTCGCGCGGGCGTCGCGCTCCTTCGGGGAGATGCTGGACGGCATCCGGCCGGTCGCGGACAGCTTCGTGAGCCGGCTGGGCGGTCTCGTCCACCGGCCGGACGAGATCACGCTGGAGTTCGGGGTCTCCCTGTCGGCCGAGGCGGACATCGTGATCGCGAGCACCGCCACCGAGGCCAACTTCTCGGTGACCCTGACCTGGAACTCCCCAGCGCCGCTCGACACTCCGTAAGGGGCCGGGATGACCGTCGCGAGCGGGTCCGCGAACGCGGACGCCGCGCTGGGCTCCGCCATCGTCCGCGTCACGGGCCCCGACGGAACGGTCGGCGGCGTCGGGTTCCTCGTGGCCCCGGACCTGGCCGTGACCTGTGCCCATGTCGTCGCCGACGCCCTGGGCCTGCCGCGCACGCAGGTCCGGGAGCCGCAGGGCACCCTGACCCTGGACCGGCCCCTGTCCGGCGCTGCCGGCCGGGCCGGGGCGGGAGTGACGTACTGGGTCCCGTTGCGGGCCGACGGCACCGGGGACATCGCCGTCCTGCGACTGGCGGCACCGATCCCCGGCGCGACCCCGCTGGCCATGGCCTCGCCTGCGAGCGTGTGGCAGCACCCCGTACGGGTGGCGGGATTCCCCGCCGTCTCCCCCGGCGGCGTGTGGCACGCCGGGCGGCTGCGCGGCGCGACCGCCGAGGGGTGGGTGCAGCTCTCGGGCGCCGACCAGCAGGGCGTCAGCGTGGACAAGGGCTTCAGCGGCAGCCCCGTCTGGGACGAACAGGCCGGGGCCGTCGTCGGGATGGTCGTGGCCGCCCAGCTATCCGGAGCCCGGCAGAGCTTCATGATCCCCACGCAGACCCTGATCGCGGAGGTCCCGCCGCTCGCTGCCGTCCTCACCCCCGCCTCCCCCTTCCGGGGCCTGGGCACCTATCAGGAGGCGGACGCCGAGGTGTACTTCGGCCGCGACGGCGAGGTGGCGGACGTGACCGCCCTCCTCGACTCCGGCCCGCGGACCTGCGTGGCCGTCGTCGGCCCCTCGGGCTGCGGGAAGTCCTCCCTGGCCCTGGCCGGAGTGGCGCCGCGGATGCGTGCGCGGGGCTTCGAAGTACTCGTGGTGCGCGCCGCCGACGGGATCCCCGTACGCACCGCCCTCGCCGCGGAACTCGCCCGGCTGGCCCGGCCGGAGCTGCGCGCCGGACCGGCGGGGCCGCGGTACCTGGAGGAGTCCCTGATCCGCCACGGCCTGCCGGTCACCGCCCGGCTCGCGCTGGGCGAGCGCGCCCAACGCCTTCTCGTCGTCCTCGACCAGGCCGAGGCGGTCCTGCCCGACCCCCGGCGCGCGGACGACCTCACCGTGGGACTCCTCTTCCCCGAGCCGCGCCCCCCGGGGCTGCGCGTACTCGTCACCCTCCGGGCCGACTTCATGGAGGCGGCGCTCTCGCACCCCGTGCTGGGACCGGCCCTGGACCGGGCCGCCGTCCGGCCGCTGCTGCCGATGTCCCGTGCCCAGATGTCCGAGGTGATCCTGCGGCCACTGGCCCGCATCCCCGCCTTCTCGTACGACCCCGGGCTGGTCGCCCGGATGCTCGACGACGCCGGCACCGGGCCCGGTGTCCTGCCCCTGCTGGGCTTCGTCCTGGCGCGACTGTGGGACGAACGGGCCCTGGGCCGCCTGAGGTTCACCGCGTACGAGGAGATCGGCGGGGTTCGCGGCGCCCTGGGCCGCCACGCGGAGGCCGCCTGGCGGGACGGCATCGCGGAGGTCGACCGGGAGGAGGCCCTGCGGCTGCTCACGGCGCTGGTCAGGCTGATGCCGGGAGGCGAGGCGCCGCTGCGCGGGGTGCTGAGCCGGGCCGAGGCCGGGGAGGGGCGGTGGCGGATCGCCAGTCGGCTCGCGGAGCGGCGGATCCTGGTCGTCGGCGGGGATCCGGAGCGCGGCCAGACCGTCGAGCTGGCCCACGAGGCGCTCATCGGCGCCTGGCCCACCCTGGCCCACCAGGTGGCGCAGGACCGGGAGTTCCTCACCTGGCGCGCCGGCTTCCGCCACGACCTCGACCGCTGGCGCGAGCTGGACCAGGCCCGGGACCAGCTCCTGACGGGCGCACCGCTCGACACTGCCGTCGCCCAGGTCCGGGCCCGCATGAGCGAACTCTCGATTCCCGAGAGGGAGTTCTACGAGGCAAGCCTGGCCCGGCGCACCGAGGAGGCCTCCCAGGCCCGCTGGGCCAAGCGGCGCAGGAAGGCGGTGATCTGCCTCCTGAGCGCCCTGCTGGTCGTCGCCGGCACCTTCTGCTGGATGTTCTACGGGGCCAACGACAAGCTCGGCGAGGACCTGCGGCGGGCCGCCTCCCCGCAGCTCGCGCAACTCGCGGGCCGGCTCGACGACGTGTCGCTCACCACCTCGGCCCTGGTGAGCGCCGCCGCGTACCGCACGGACCCGGCCCCCGAGGCACAGACGGCCCTGTTCGAGCAGTACGTCCGCATGCGGCACGTCGAGCAGATCGTGCTGGAGGGCAAGGGCGAGGTCCGGGACACGTTCATCAGCGAGGACGGCAAGCACGTCACCGTCGGCCTCCACTCCGGCGACCTCCTGGGGGTGGACCTCACCACCGGATCGCCGCACCTCTCACAGATCCGAACGGGGGTCGTCCGGCTGGTCACGGCCTCGGCCGACGGCCGCACCGTCGCGACCTCCACCCCCTACGGTCTCGTCACGGCGGGCACCCGTCAGACCGACGGCAGCTGGCGGACGGTGAAGCTGCGGGACACCGCGCAGGCCCGCGACAACGCGCGGGCGGCCTCGGACATCCGCTTCGACGCCCCGGGGCAGCGGCTGCTCGCAGCCGTCCCCGGTGAAGGGGTCTCGGTGTGGGAGACGGCCACGGGATCGCGGGTCGGCGACACCCTCGTACCCCCGGCCGGCTGGAACGCCTCGCACGCCTGGTTCGGCCCGGACGGTGCCACCGTCATCGGCCGGATCGTCCCGGAGGGCGCAGCCGCCGGCGCGAACGGCAAGCTGGTGCGCTGGCAGCTGTCCGGCGGCCTCCGGGACGAGGAGACCTGGGGCAGCCAGGAAGTCGGGCAGGTCACGGTCAGCGCGGACGGCTCCACCCTCGTGCGGTGCACCGCCAACGGAGTCCTCCAGGCCTGGGACCTGACCGGGCAGCCGAGGGTGAAGAAGCAGTACAGCACCAGCCAACTGGGCCTGGTCTGCCCGCTGTACGTGCCCCGGCTCGACCGGACGGGACGCTTCCTGCTCAACCCCGCGCAACGGTTCGGGGCCGGCCTGGGCCGGTACCGGTTCCTGGTGCTGGACCTCCAGGAGGGACTGCCCGCCACGCTCGATCTGCCCGCCCCCGCACAGCAGGACGAGTTCGTCGCGGGCTCGACCGCGCTGCCGGCCGTGAGCCTCGCCGGTCCCCCCGACGCGATGAAGGTCGCGGTCAGCGCGGGCGGCACGGTCGTCGTCGCCCGGGTGCCCGCGCCCACCGGCTTCGACAGTGCCATGCTCACGAGCCTGATCCGCACCGTGGACGTGGACCACGACCGTGTCGCCAGTGTCGACGCGGACGGCAGGACCCTGCGCCTGTGGGACCTGAAGACACGCCGCCAGCTCGCGGCCCTGCACCCCTCCGCCCCACTCGCGCGCAGCTACCCGATGTTCAGCCCCGACGGCAGGCGGCTGCTGACCGTCACGACCGACGGCCTCGGTGTCCTCGTCTGGGACCTGAGGCCGCCCGGCACCGGCCCCGGCACCGAACTCGCCGAGGTGCGCCGCCTGGTGCTGCCCGCTCCCCCGGGGATCGATCCGGCGGGCGTCGATCCCCGCACGGGCCGGACCCCGGCCTGGGTCAACGTCTGGTTCGACGGCGACGACCACGCCGTGGTCTCGGCCGTCTCCTACGTGTCCCGTTGGGACCTCCGGTCCGGCGCGCAGGCCGGGAAGCCGTACCGGCCGTCGGTCCAGGAGCCGGTCGACCTGTCGGCCGCGGCCTCCACCGTCTTCGGTGTGGCCCGCGCCGGTCACCACCAGGCGGCCGTCCGCTCGGGGGGAGACGAGATCCAGATCTGGGACTTCAAGGAGGGCAAGGTCGTCGAGAGCTTCGACTCCGAGAAGGGCACGCCCCGGCAGATGACCTTCGACCAGACGGGCCGGCTGCTGGCCGTGGTCACCACCGACGAGGTCCTCAGGATCCGCGACATGGACAAGCACACGTGGCGGACACTGGCCTACCAAGGCGTTCAGTGGCTCAACGGCTTCCCCACCCCGTCCCGGCTGAGCACCGTGGCCACGGCCAACTCCTTCACCTTCTGGGACGTGGGCAAGGGCACGGAGCTGTACCACTTCTCCCCCGGCTACGGGGCGACGGGCGACTGGTCGGCGGACGGCAGCCGGCTCGCCTGGTCCGAGGGCTCGTCCGTGGAGGTGCTGCCGCTGGACCCGGAGTCCTGGCGCCGACGCGCGTGCGACCTCGCCGCCCGCGAACTGTCCGAGGCCGAACGTGGACTCCTCCCGCCGGGCAGCCGCCCCGACGCCTGCACGGCACCGGAGAAGTGACCCCCGCGTCCCGTCGGGGCACCGGCCGGGCCCGGGGGATCCGTCACGCTCCCCACACGGGCGCTGCACGGCCGGCCAGGCGCGGTCGCCCACCGTCAGGAACGGCTCGCCCAGCACGGCGGCCGGGGTCGTGCCGGTGAACGCCATGACGTCCCGATGGAGGTGGGACTGGTCGTATTCGGCCGCCAGGTGGTCGACCCGGACGAGGCCCCGGCCGGCGACGATCCGGTCCCAGGCCCACACCACCGCCGGGTCCACCGGCGACCGTCCTTCGAGTCGGCGGGCGAGCAACGCGTCCGTGCACGCGAAGCGGTCTTCCCACGACGGGATCTCGCCCAGTTGCTCGCGAATCCGTGACGCCTCGCGGCCCCACACCTCGTCCAGGGAGACCAGGAAACCGGCCAGATCGGCCGGGCAAGCGCCCAGGACCCTGCCCGCGACCACGGGGGACAGCCGGACCTGGACGCACTCGACGTGTTCGCCCCACGCCCGGGCCGCGCCTCCGGAACCGAACCCGGGCCCGGCGACGAGACTTCCCCGTACCGCCGCCCGGCGCCGTCCACCACGATGGACGAACCCGCCCCGAGCTCCTCGGTCACCCCCCAGCTTGCTCGATGGACTGACGGGACTGCCCGTCACCACCTCACCGAGAGCGCCCGCCGGTGGTGGGAGGATCTCGACTCCGGTACCCGGATGTTCACTTGGTGGTCCGGCTCCGAAAGAGCGCGACAAGCCGCGTGCGCGGAGCTGAAGGTCTAGCTGACCGCTCGGGCTCCCTCCGTTGGACGCTAGATGATGATATGACCAGCCCCGGGGGCAGGCCGTAATTCGCTTGCCCCGGCGGTGGATAGGCGCTGCACTGTGGCCGGGCACCACGGCTCGTGGTGCCCGGCATCCCGGGGAGGCGGCGGCGGCGATGGAGATTCGTTCCACGAGCGACGAGGACCTTGACGTCTTCGTCGACACGGTCCATGCCTCGTTCGGACGCTTCCCCGAGACCCCGGTCGAGGGCGGCGGGCTCTGGTGGTCGGCGATCGACATGGACCGCTGCCTGCTCGCCCTGGCGGAGGACGGGCGGCCCGTCGGCACGGCCGCCACGCACGCCTTCGAACTCACCCTGCCCGGTTCGCACCTCGTCCCGGTCGCCGGTGTGACCGCGGTCGGCGTCCTGCCCTCGCACCGGCGCCAGGGCGTGCTCGGCGCGATGATGCGGCATCAGCTCGCCGGGTTGCGGGCAGGCGGGGAGTTCCTCTCGGTCCTGCTGGCCTCCGAGGCCCCGATCTACGGCCGGTTCGGCTACGGGCCGGCCACCTACACGCAGCGGCTGACGGTGCCGCGCCACCGGGCCGCCCTCGCGCTCCCCCGGGCGCACGGGCGGGCCGACGCGTCGGCGAACACCTCGGGTACCACCTCGGGTACCGCCTCGGACACCGGCACGGTCGAGCTCCTGCGGCGCGCCGAGTGCGGCGGGATCCTGGAGGAGGTGTACGACCGGTACCGCCGCGCCCAGCCCGGCGCACTGTCCCGGCCGCACCGCTGGTGGGCCCTGCGCGCGGGCCAGCCCCCGGTCTCGGCGGCGCCGCGCCACGTCGCCGTCCACCGGAACGCCGACGGCGTCGCGGACGGGTACGCCAGCTACGCGCTCGGCGAGCCCGACACCTTGACGGTCGACGAGACCGTCGCCACCGATGACGCCGCCTACACGGCCCTGGCCCGGTTCGTGCTCGGGCACGACCTCGTCACCCAGGTCGTGTTCAAGCACTTCCCTCCCGAGCACCCGCTGCGCTGGCAGCTCGCCGACTTCCGCGCCGGCCAGGTGAGCGGCGACACCGACTGGCTCTGGGTGCGGCTGCTGGACGTCCCGCGTGCGCTGGCCGCGCGCGGCTGGTTCGCGGACGGCGAGCTCGTCCTCGACGTCCACGACCCGTTCCTCGGCGAGCACGGCCGCTACCTGCTGACCGCCCGGGACGGCAGGGCCGTCTGCGTCCCGACGGACGGAGAGCCCGACCTGTCCCTGGACGTGCGCGACCTGGGCTCGGTCTACCTCGGCGGCACCGCCCCGAGTACGCTCGTGCGGGCCGGACACGTCCGGGCCCACCGCCCGGACGCGGCTGCCCGTGCCGACGCCCTCTTCCGCGCCGAACGCTCCCCGCACTGCCTGCACTGGTTCTGACCGCGCTCGCCGCCCCGCGCGTGACAGCACCGCGCATGGCCGGCCCGCAGCGGTCCGACGTCAGGCGCTGTCCGGCGTCAGGCGCTGTCCGGCGCCGGCCGGGGGCCACCCTCGACGCCGTGATCCTCTATGAACTCCTTGAAGCGACGCAGGTCTCCCCGCACCTGCCGGTCGAGCACACCCAGCTTGTCGGCGGCCTTCTCGGCCAGCCCGTTGGGCTGGAAGACCATGACCATCCTCACCCGCGTCCGGCTCGTGTCGAGCGACTCGAAGTCGACCGTGCCGGAGTGCTTCACGGTGTCGCCGGTGGTACGCCAGGCGACCCGCTCGTCCGGCGCCCGCTCGACGATCTCGGTCTCGAACTCCCGGAGCAGTCCGGCGATTCTCACCCGCCAGTAGGCACGGCGGTCGTCCAGCTGCCTGACCTCCTCCACACCCTCCATGAACTGCGGGAAGTCCTCGAACGACGCCCACTGCTCGTAGACGACGCGGACCGGCACGTCCACGTCGATCGACTCCTCCACCCTGCTCATCGCCACACCTCCACACCGCCCCGCCCGGCCGGCCCGCACACGACCGCCGGACGAGGAATCCGCTGACGGCACCACTGTCCATCCTGTCCCTCCGCCGAGCGGCGGCAACCCGCCGACCCGCGGGCGAACCGGCCCCGATGCCACGGACGGACCGGGGCCGCGGGGCCGTCACCGGTCAGGGCAGGACGTCATAGGTGCAGACGGCGGAGAAGTCGAGCACGGATCCCGGCGTCGCGTGCGCCCCGAGCGGCGAGACGATCCGGTCGTCGATCCGCTCGCCCTGGAACCGGTTCGCCGGGAAGCTCATGTCCGGGGAGTAGATCCGGCCGTACCGCTTCATCCAGCCCTCCCAGATCCGGTCCACGTTGCAGTGGTGCAGGTAGAACGCGGGGTCGTTGGGGGACGTACCGAACGCCATGTCCCCGCTGATCCACACGTGGACCTGGTTGTGCATGTGGACCGGACGGACGGGATCGCTCGGGATCCAGCCTTCGAGCAGGTTGCGGAAGCCCCGCGAGGACACGTTGAAATCGAGGGTGTCGTAGCGGGCCGCCGGCCCGCTGCCGCTCGGCGGCGCGTAGGCGAGCGTGCTCTTGACCTCGGTGCCGGTCGGCAGGGCGGGCCAGTCCACGGCGAGGAACCGGCTCAGGCCGCGGGGCGGGTCGGCCTGGACGGGCATCCCGCCGGGGTCGCTCTCGATGCGGACGGCGAAGGTCGCCGGATCGGCCGGGTCGAACGCGAACCTCCCGGTGCTGACGGGGTCGCCGTCCCCTCCCAGGTAGTGCTCGGTGAAGACGGTCGCGTCGGTGGGCGAGCCGAGGTCGCCGTCGGCGGCCCAGTCCCAGTAGGGCAGCGCGAAGCCCGGCTTGTCCAGGATCTTCTGGATCTTCGCCTCCAGCAGGCCGAGCATCACCCGGTGCCACGGGAGGAAGATCGGCCCGGCGTGGGCGGCGTTGCGGTCGTCGGGGTTCCCGCCCGGTGGGATCGGGGTCATCATCGTCCAGCAGTGCCAGATCACGAACTGGTCGTAGGTGTGCACGGGGGCGGCCGGCCCCGGGACGCCGAGTTGCTGGGTGGTGAAGCCGCTCTCCTCCTGTTTGAGTGCGAGGACGCCCTCGATGTAGTCGTCCCGCGCGGCGGCGTCGGTGAGGATGTTCCTTCGGACGACGGACATGTCACGGGTCCTTCGGGAAGTGCCTGGGGTACTTGCGGATCAGCGTCCGGACCGTCTCCACCGCCGAGGTGAACTGGTAGGCCGGCAGGCCGTGGCAGGACAGCGAGCCGTCGTCGTGCACGTTGAGCCCGACCGCGAGCGGCCGGCCGTCCACGGTGATCTCGTACGAGGTGACGATCTTGATCTTGTGGCCTTCGAACTCCACCTCGCGGACGGAGGACGCGTGGCCGTGGTGGCCCATGTGGTCGTGCGCGGGCTTGATGCTCGCGAGGTGGTTCCCGAACGTTTCCGGGTCGATGGCGGCGGCCAGGTCCGCCGAGGTGATGGTCGGATCCATGTCAGCATCCCGGGAGGTTGCGGTACGGGCGCGCGACCGGAGTGCGAGCGCCCTCTCCCTCTCACCATCCCGCCGGAACGGGAGCCGCGCAGCTCGGTCACCCGGCGGCCACGCAGCGTGGCGGCCGGGCCGGGGAACCGGGGCGACGGTGGTGCGACCGGTTGCCGTCCGTGCGCGAGCGGCCCTAGCCTCCGCGACGGGTGCGCGGGGTTCAGCGCGCGGAGCCGAGGTCCCGCTCGGCCTCGGGCCCGTCGAGGAGGAGGGTGGTCTCCTCGATGCGCCGGAAGCGCCCGCACGGGCCGTACTCGCCGAAGAGGTAGACCTCCATACGGACCCGGGTGCCGTCGGTCTTGACGACGTCCACGGTGTGGCGGTCGGCGGTGAGGTTGCCGGCGTGGAACTCCTCGTGGACCTCCAGGGTGCCCGAGGCGACGACCCCGCGCAGGTGGCGGATGTGGTCGACGAAGGCGGCCCGGTCGGCCCAACTGCCGTCGGTGCGCTGGCGGTAGTCGGGGGTGAAGTGGCGGTCGACGGCGGTGTCGAGGTCGAGGCCGGGGGTCAGGAGCAGGTCGGTCAGGGCGGCGGTGATGGTGGTGTGCGAGGCGGTGACGGACATGGCGGTTCCTTCCACGGACCAGGAGTGCGTGCGTGCCGCACGCTTACGGAAGGACTGTACCCCAGAACGCGTGCGCCGCGCACGCTAGGATAGGGGGCGTGAAGGACACCCCCTCCCCCAGGCCTGCCACCACCCCCGACGACACCTCCGACACCCCCGACGCCGCAGCCGTCGCCGGTCTCGGTGACGCCGTCGCGGACGCCCTCGCCACCCTCCTGCGACGCGGCACCCGCACCACCCTCTACCACCGCCTCACCGAGCACCTCGGCGAAGCGGTGGACGAGGTCACCTACCCCGTCCTCAGCGGCCTCGGCCGCACCGGCCCGCGCAGCGCCGCCGACCTGGCCGTCGAGATCGGCCTCGACCGCTCCGGCGTCAGCCGCCGCGCCACCCGCCTGGAGGCGGCGGGCCTGCTCCGCCGCCAGCCCGACCCCCACGACCAGCGCGCCACCCTGCTCGCCCTCACCCCGGACGGCGAGCGCACCGTCGCCGAAATGCGCCGCCGTCTGGCCGACAGTATCGAAGCCACCCTCGCCACCTGGCCCCCCGCCGAGGCCGGGATCTTCGCGCGCGCCCTGCAACGCTTCACCGAACAGGGCCCGTTCAGCTGACCCGGAGGCACGGACGGGACCGCCCGGCACCCGGACGTCCGCGCGTTCGGGGCTCACCCGGAGCAGGCGTCGACGAGAACGGCCGGCCCTCCCCGGCCGGTCGATGCCCGGCGCGACGCCGACCGGCTGCGCGCGGGGCCGGCCGGAGGAGCAGCGTTCGTTCCCGGCGCGGCCTCAGGTCCGCTCCCGCCGACGGGAACCGGGCCTCGACGGGAACCGGGCCTCGACGGGCTCCGGGAACTCCCGGCAGACCGGCGGACGAGGTGGCCGGAAGCGGTGATCGTCCGACCGACCTCGTCGTCGTGTCGGTACGGTACTGTGCCGTTCGCGTGCGTCGGGATTCCGGCGCGGGGGACCTGTTTGGGGGGCTGATGGAACGTCGTACTGTCCTGCGCGGACTGGTGGGTGTGCCGGTCGGGGCGATGGCGGTGGTTGCCGCTGCGGGGCCCGCCAGGGCCGACTTCACCACCACGGTCAATCCGTCGCACACCTGGGGCACCTGGGAGGGCTGGGGCACGTCGTTGGCCTGGTGGGCCAACCAGCTGGGCCCGCAGGAGGACCTGGCCGACGTGCTGTTCAGCCGGAAGACCGTCCAGTTCCACGGTGAGACGGTGCCCGGCCTGGGCATGAACGTGGTCCGCTACAACGCCGGCGCCTCGGGGACGAACAGCATCGGCGGCAGGACGATGAAGCCCGTCCCGGCGCTGGACGGTTTCAAGAAGATCGAGGGCTACCAGCTCGACTGGTTCTCGGACGACCCGCAGTCGGCGAGCTGGAACTGGAACGCGGACGCGAACCAGCGCGACATGATGTGGCTGGCCCGGGACCGGGGCGCAGACAAGTTCGAACTCTTCACCAACTCGCCCATGTGGTGGATGCTGAAGAACGACGATCCGCGCGGAGCGGTCAGCGGCCACACCTGCAACCTGCAGGACGGCAACTTCGGCCGTCACGCGGCGTACCTGGCAACGGTGGCGCGGTACGCCCACGACCACTGGGGCATCGACTTCACCTCCGTTCAACCCGTCAACGAACCGCTGGCCAAGTGGGAGGCGTCGACGGAGTCGATCGAGGGGCAGGAGGGTTGCCACTACGACCGCCCCCAGATCGCCGAGATCGTCCGGCAGACCCGCGCCCAGCTGGACGTGCGGGGCCTGCACTGGATGATGGTGGCGGGTCTCGACGACTGGGGCGTCGGAAGCGCCGTGTACAACTGGACCAACAACTCCGACTTCGACGCCGCCACCCGCGCGGCCGTGGGCCGGGTCAACGTCCACGGTTACGAGGACAACGGCGACCGCTACGCACTCCACCAGGCCGTGGCGGCGGACAACAAGGACATCTGGATGTCCGAGTACGGCGACGGGGACACCAGCGGCATGCTCCTCGCCCGGAACCTCAACTACGACCTGCGCTGGCTGCACCCCACGGCCTGGGTCATCTGGCAGATCCTCGACTGGAACAACTACGGCGCGATCAGCCTCACCAACGGCGTGATCGGCGCGGTCAACCCCAAGTTCTACGTCCTCGCCCAGTACATACGGCACATCCGCCCCGGTATGACGATCATCGACGCGGGCCACCCCGACGCCGTCGCGGCCTACGACGGCGTCAACCACAAGCTGGTCATCGTCGCCGTGAACTACGGGGGAGACGGGCAGACGATCGACTTCGACCTGTCCAGGTTCAGCACGCCCGGCCAGGACAACGCCCTGATCGGCCGGTGGGCCACCGGAACGAACCCCGGTGGCGAGCGCTACCGGTACTACGAGGACACCTACCTCCACGGCAACCGGTTCTGGTCCACCTTCAACGCCCGTACCGTGCAGACCTTCGAGGTCTCCGGCGTGTACCTGTAGGCCCCACGCCCGTCACGCCCGTCACACCCGTCGCGCCCCTCGCGGCCGCCCCGTCCGGCGGCCGCGAGGGGCGTCGGCCCGTCCTGGCGCTCACGCGTGCCGGCGGACGACCGGCGGCTGTCGGAGGTCCGCAGTACGCTCCTGCCATGTCAGCCACCATCGATCTGACCCTGGATTGCGCGAACGCACAACTCCTCGCCGATTTCTGGAAGACGGCGCTGGGCTACGTCGACGAGCCGCCACCCGCCCCCTTCGCGACCCGCGAGGAGTGGCTCGCGCAGTTCGACCTGCCGGAGGACGAATCCGTCGACGACGGGGCGTGGCTCTGCGATCCCGACGGCGTCGGCCCCCGCCTCACGATCCTCAAGGTCCCCGAGCCGAAGACGGCGAAGAACCGGCTCCACATCGACGTCCGGGTGCCGGGACACGGCAGCCCCGAGGAGCGGTGGGCCCGGATCAAGGCGGAGTCCGATCGGCTGGTGACGGCGGGTGGGTCCGTCCTGGCGGAGTTCGACGGGCATCACGTGGTGATGGCCGACCCCGAGGGCAACGAGTTCTGCGTCGCCGCGGCCTCGGCCTGAAGCCGCCCCGGAGCGGGCACCCTGTGCCCGCTCCGGGCCGGGCCGGTCCAGTCCGGGTGGGGCTGATGCGGTGGGCCGTGATCAGTACGGGAGTCCGATCAGGCCCCAGCCCCGCTCCCCGGCCCCCGTGACCACCTCGCCCCACTCGCGCAGGAGCGCGACGGCCTCGTCGAAGCGGCCGGACCGGATCGCCCGGCCATCGGCTTCGTCCTCGGTCCGGGCCTGGGCCTGGGCGTCGAACGGTTCGCGGAGCTCCTCCAGCCGCGGCTCCGCCGTCCGCCAGTCACGGACGAGCGCCGGCACCTCACCCGGCGCACGGAGCAGGAAGTCGGCGTCCTCGCACGACTCGCAGCAGAAGTACGGGTGCACGGCGTCGGTCACCACGACCAGGCGCTCCCCCGCCGGTATCCGGGCCAGCCGCTCCCAGTCGGCCATGACCACGGTGATGTCCAGTCCCATCCGTGCAGGCTAGCAACCGGTCGTGGCCACGGTGCCGGGCCCGCCCTCAGCCGCCGACCGTACGGGCGTGCTCCCACGCCCAGGCGGCGATCCCCACCCGGTTGCGGGCCCCGATCTTGCGCTGGATCGAGGCGAGGTGGTTCTTGACCGTGCCGGACGTGATGAACAGCGCCGCACCGATCTCCGCGTTGGTGGCCCCGTCCGCCACGAGCACGGCGATCTCGCTCTCGCGGGCGGTCAGCGCCTCCGCACCCCCCGTTGACGCCGCCCCCGCACCGCCCGCCCGGGGGCGCTGCGCCGGAAGGAGCTCCGGCTGCGAGAGCTGCTTCAGCAGCCGGACGGTGATCTGCGGGCTGATCAACGTGTCCCCGGCGACCGCCGCCCGGACCGCCTCCGCCAGCAGGGCCGGGCCCGACCGCTTCAGCAGGAAGCCCGTCGCCCCGGCCCGCAGCGCGGCGTGCACGTACTCGTCCAGGTCGAAGGTGGTCACCACGACCACCCGGAACTCCCCGCCCAGCTGCCTGGTCAGCTCCAGGCCGTCCAGCCGGGGCATCCGGATGTCCGCGAGCACCACGTCCGGGCACAGCCGCCGGGCCAGTTCGAGGGCCTCCACACCGTCGGCCGCGCCGCCGACCACCTCGATGTCCGGCTGTGCTCCGAGGATGATCGCGTACGCGCTGCGGATCGCCTCGTCGTCGTCGGCGAGCAGAACCCTGATGGTCATCGGCCCTCCAAGGGCATACGTGCGGTGACCAGCCAACCGCCGTCACCCCGACCGGCGGTGAGCGTTCCGCCCAGCGCCTCCACCCTGGCCGCCAGTCCGGCCAGCCCGCTGCCGCCGCCCCGGCGCGGGCCCGGATTGGCCGCGCCGCCGGTGCCGTCGTCGGCCACCGTGACCTCCAGACCGCCCCCGACCCGGAGGACCCGCACCACGACCGCACGCGCGGCGGGCGCGTGGCGCCGGACGTTCGTCAGCGCCTCGACGACGACCCGGTACGCCGTCGCCGCCACCTCGCGCGGTACCCCGGTGTCCTCCTCCGGGGCCTCCAGCTGCACGGAGGTACGGCCGGAGGACGCGAACCGGTCGACCAGGGAGGCGAGTTCCTCCAGACCGGGCTGCGGTGCGCGCTCGGCTCCCGGCTGATCCCGCGGTGTCCGCAACAGGTCGACCGTCCGGTCCAGGGCACCGAGCGCCTGTTGCCCGGCCTTCTCGATCCGCTCGAAGAGCGCCGCCGCGCCGACCGGGTCGGCGGCCGCCAGGACCGTGCCGGCCTGGGCCAGCGCGACCATGCCGCTGACGTCGTGCGCCACGAAGTCGTGCAGGTCGTGCGCGAGTTCGATCCGCTGGGCCCGGCGGGCGGTCTCCACCGAACGGCGCCGGGTGTCGTCCAGGCCGCGCAGGTACAGCCCGGCGAGCGCCGCCGGGACGACGAGGACCGCGCCGAACCCGGTGAGGGTCAGCGGGTCGGCCGCCGCGTCGGCCCCCTCGAACCGGGACGGCCAGAGTGCCACCGCCAGGCCGACGGCCGCGACCGACACCGATCCGGGCCGGCGCCGGGAGTGGCGCAGCGCGAGGACCACCAGCAGGATCAGCGCGGCCAGTTCGGCCAGCGCCGCCAGCGCGGGTATCCGGTCCGCCTCCTCCCACCGACCGAGGAGCGCGGTCGCGGCGGTGACCGCCAGCGACACCGCGGCAGCGACCGCCGCGGTCACCGCCGCACTCGCCGCACCCGCCGGAGTCGCCGGCCCGTGCCGTCGTCGCACCGTCAGAGCGAGCACCGCCACGCCCGGTACGGCGAGAGCCGCCAGCGTTCGTCCGATCATTCTTCCACCCCCATGCCCCCACCTTACGGATCTTCGGGCCCGGCCACCCCTGCCGATCGGCACATACGGGCCCGGGCCGGACCTCCCGGAACAGCCCGATCGGCATCTGCCGCGCCACCCCGCCCGACCAGCAGTCTTGAGGCATCGCAGCGGCCGACCGGGCCGCCGGGAAGAGGAGCCAGTCCCATGATCGACACCACGCAGTCCTTCCGGTCCGCCGGGTCCGCCGAGTCCGCCCGGTCCACCCGGACTCCGGCCCGGCAGGCCCGGCCGTCCGGCCACGGCGCCGTCCGGTCCTCGTTCCATCCGGCCGGCGTCCCGGCCGAAGCCCCCGCCGTCGCCCCAGCCCCACGCTGGGCCGAACTCGCCGCCAAGGCGGCCGTCTGGACCACCGTGCCGTCCGGGCTCTGGCGGATCGCCTTCGCCTTCGGCGCGACGATGGGCTTCTCCGGTGAGGCGCTCGCCTTCCTCCACCAGAACGTCCCCGGCTGGGGCACCGTCTACATGCTGACCCTGAGTACGCTCGCCGAGGTCCTGGCCTTCCTCACCCTCGGCCTGGTCCGCCCCTGGGGGCGGGTGGTCCCCCGCTGGATGCCCCTGATCGGCGGGCGCGCGGTCCGCCCCCTCGCCGCGGCCGTCCCGGCCGCCCTGGGCGCACTGGTCCTGACGGCCGCGGGCGTCCTCGGTGTCCTCTGCTGGAACAGCCCCGACAACATGGGCAGCCCCGACGCCCCGCAGGGCCTCGCCGCTCTGGTGATGACCCTCTGCTACCTCCCCCTGGTGGCCTGGGGCCCGCTCCTCGCCGCCGTCACCGTCGACTACGCCCGCCGCACCCGGGGGCGCCGGTGACGCTGCACGGCGAACCGGAGCCGTCGGAGTGCGGGGCCGTCCGTGTGCGGGGTCTTCAGCGCGCGGGGCCGTCGACCGGCGGGAGGTCCGCCAGCCAGCCGTGTCCCGGATGCACCCGGGTGAGGAGCGCGGCCAGGGTCTGCCGCTGGGCCCCGTCCATCAGGGGGAGCGCGCCGGCGAAGTCGTGCCGGTCCTTGGGGCGGGCGGCCTTGGCCTTGAACAGCAGCGCCAGTTCCGGCGCGAGGTACGGGATGCCGTCCACCGTCCGGCGGACGACGGCGGTGTACGGCAGGCGGATCGAGGGGTCGCGCCGGCAGATCCAGGTCGGTCCGTCGTGCGGCTCGCGGAAGACGTCCACCAGGAAGTCCCCGGTCGCCGGGTCGCGCAGCCAGGTCTGGTGGGACAGTCCCGCCACCTCCGGCGTGAGCTCCCAGAGACGGCCGGACGCGACGACGTCGAAGGCGAACGCGTCGAACCGGGCCCGGATCTCGGGGAACCGCGCGGCCGGGACCGCGATCTCCAGGTCGTCGTGCCGCCGGGTCCGCTCGCCCCTGAACAGGTCGACGGCCCATCCCCCGGCAACGCACCAGGGAGCCGAGACGCCTGCGAGCCGGGCCGCGACCTCGGCGGGCGTCCAGGCGTTCGCCCATCTGGCCCCGGCCTCGGCCTCGGTGATCCCGACGCCACCGGGAGGAAGTCCATCGGTCATCCGACCAGCCTACCGAGAGGTCGATCACGGAACGGGTTCCCCGCAGGACGCCGTCCGGTGAGCGAGCACGGCGAGAGGCGCGCCCGCCTGCGGCACCGCTCCCCCCTCGACGCGGCACGGTGCGGCGTTTCGGTGGTCTGCGCGGCGGCGGCGTGTCCGGACGCGACCCCGGTGGAATGCCTGGCCTCATGGATCCCACCGAAACCGTGCCGACCGCGAGCACGATCACGCTGACCGTCAACGGCCACCCGCACACGCTCACGGTGGACCACCGGAGCACCCTGCTGGACACGCTGCGGGACCGGCTCGGTCTGACCGGCGCGAAGAAGGGGTGCGACCACGGCCAGTGCGGGGCCTGCACGGTGCTGCTGGACGGGCGCCGGTTCAACAGCTGTCTGCTGCTCGCCGTCGCCCAGGACGGCGCGGCCGTCCGGACCGTGGAGGGGCTCGCCGGGCCGGACGGGCCGCACCCGCTGCAACGCGCGTTCGTCGAGGAGGACGCGTTCCAGTGCGGCTTCTGCACACCGGGCCAGCTCTGCTCGGCCGCGGGCCTGCTCGACGAGACGGCCGCCGCGGCGGAGCGGCTCGACGAAGCGGCCGTCCGCGAGCTGCTCAGCGGCAACCTCTGCCGTTGCGGCGCCTACCCCGGCATCGTGCGGGCCGTCTGCCGGGTGCTGCGGGACGCCGCCGCGGGAGCGGCCGGCGGGCAGGGCGCCGGCGGGCGGCCGGCCGGGGCCGGCGCGGGATCGCGGGTCGCCGGATGAGGCCGCTCGGATACCACCGCCCGGCCGACGTGGCGTCGGCCGTCGCCCTGCTGGCCGCCCACCCGCAGGCCCGGGCACTGGCCGGCGGAACCAACCTGGTCGACCTGATGAAGCTCGGTGTGGAACGGCCCGCCCTGCTGGTGGACATCGCCCGCCTGCCGCTCGACCGGATCGAGGAGACGGCGGACGGCGGCCTGCGGATCGGCGCCACCGTCCGCAACAGCGACCTCGCCGCGCACCCCCTGGTCCGCGACCGCTACCCGCTCCTCTCCGGGGCCGTCCTGGCGGGGGCGAGCGGCCAGCTGCGCAACGCGGCCACCACCGGCGGCAACCTCCTCCAACGCACCCGCTGCCTCTACTTCCAGGACGTCACCAAACCCTGCAACAAGCGTCTTCCCGGCTCGGGTTGCCCCGCGCTCGACGGCGTCCACCGCGATCTCGCCGTGCTCGGCACCTCCGCGCACTGCGTGGCCTCCCACCCCTCCGACCTCGCGGTCGCCCTGGTCGCGCTGGACGCCGTGGTGCACCTCACCGGACCGGGCGGCGACCGCGCGCTCCCGCTCACCGCGTTCCACCGGCTGCCCGGCGACACGCCCGACCGCGACACCGAGCTCGCACCGGCGGAGCTGATCACCGCCGTCGAGCTGCCCGCGCCGCCGGCCGGCGCGACGGGCGGCTACCGCAAGGTCCGCGAACGCGCCTCCTTCGCGTTCGCGACCGTCTCCCTGGCCGTCCTGCTGACGGTGCGCCACGACCGGGTCGCCGGCGTCCGGCTGGCCTTCGGCGGACTGGCGCCCAAGCCCTGGCGGGCCCTCACCGCCGAGGCCGCGCTCGCCGGGGGCCCGGCCACCGAGGAGGCGTTCGCCCGCGCCATGGACGCCGAGCTGACCACCGCCCGCCCGCTGCGCGACAACGCGTTCAAGGTGCCGCTGGCCCACCGGCTGGCCGTCACCGAACTGACCGCGCTGGCGGTGCAGGCCGCAACGTCCGCCCCGAGCGCGCCGACCGACGAAGTCCAGGAGGACAGATGATCACCGACCGGGCGGACCTCGCCCGCCTCGAAGGCTGGGCCAAGGTCACCGGCACCGCCCGCTACGCCGGCGACCACCATCCGGACGGCCTCGCCCACGCCTGGCCGGTGCCCGCCACGATCGCCCGCGGCGACCTCGCCGCCGTACGGACCGAGGCCGCACTCGCCGTCCCCGGCGTGCTCGCGGTACTCACCCACCACGACGCGCCCGCGCTCGCTCTCCCCGACGACGGCGATCCGACGCTCGCCGTCCTGCAGTCCCCGCGGATCGCCCACCGCGGCCAGATCGTCGCCCTGGTCGTCGCCGAGACCCCAGAGGACGCCCGGGCCGGCGCCGCCGCCGTCGAGTGCGTCTACCGGCCGGAGCCGTTCGACGTCGTCCTGACCGACCACCACCAGGGCCTCTACACCCCGGCCCAGGCCAACGGCGGCCACCCGGCCGTCCGCGAGCGCGGCGACTTCGACACCGCCCACGGTCAGGCGGCCGTCCGGATCGACCGCACCTACCGGATCGGTCCGCTGCACAACCACCCGATGGAGCCGCACACCGCCACCGCGCAGTGGGACGGCGAACGCCTGACCGTGCACGACTCCAGCCAGGGCACCAACCAGGTCCGGACGACCCTCGCCACGCTGTTCGGCCTGGCCGTCACCGACGTCCTGGTGATCAGCGAACACGTCGGCGGCGGCTTCGGCTCGAAGGGCACCACCCGGCCGCACGCCGTGCTGGCGACGATGGCCGCCCGCCGGGTCGACCGCCCGGTACGGCTCGCGCTGCCCCGGGACCAACTGCCCGCCCTCACCGGATACCGCGCGCCCACCGTCCACCGGGTCCGGCTGGGCGCCGACGACGACGGCAGGATCACCGCGCTGGCCCACGAGGTGACGACCCGCTCCTCGACCGTGCGGGAGTTCGTCGAGCAGGCCGCCGTCCCGGCCCGGGTGATGTACCACTCCCCGAACAGCCGGACCGTCCACCGGGTGGTGCGCCAGGACGTACCCACCCCGTCCTGGATGCGGGCGCCCGGCGAGGCCCCGGGCATGTTCGCGCTGGAGTGCGCGATGGACGAGCTGGCCGAGACCTGCGGGCTGGACCCGGTCGAGCTGCGGATCCGCAACGAACCGGCCGTCGAGCCGGACAGCGACCGCCCCTTCAGCAGCCGCCACCTGGTGGAGTGCCTGCGCGAGGGCGCCCGCCGCTTCGACTGGTCCCGCCGACACGCGGACGGCCCGCGCCGCGAGGGGCGCCGGCTGCTGGGCAGCGGGGTCGCGGCCGCCACCTACCCGGTGCTGATCGCGCCCTCCACCGCCGAGGTCCTCGCCCGCCCGGACGGCACCTTCCTCGTGCGCGTCAACGCCACCGACATCGGCACGGGTGCCCGCACCGTGCTCGCCGCCGTCGCCGCCGAGACCCTGGCCGTCCCCCCGGACCGGGTGGCCGTGGAGATCGGCCGCAGCGACCTGCCGCCTGCGCCGCTCGCGGGCGGCTCGGCCGGCACCGCCTCCTGGGGGTGGGCCGTCCACGACGCCTGCACCGGGCTGCGCCGCGCGCTCACCGACCGGGGCGGTACGCCCCTCCCCTCCGAGGGGCTCCGCCATCGTGCCGACACCACCGACGCGGTCGCGGCGGGCAGTACCTTCGCCCGGCACGCCTTCGGCGCCCAGTTCGCCGAGGTCGAGGTGGACGCCGACACCGGCGAGGTGCGGCTGCGCCGGCTGCTCGGCGTCTTCGCCGCCGGCCGGATCCTGAACACCCGCACCGCCCGCTCCCAGTTCACCGGCGCGATGATCATGGGCGCGTCGATGGCCCTGCTCGAACACAGCACCCTGGACCCGGGGTTCGGTGACCACGCCGAACGGGACCTGGCCTCCTACCACGTCGCCGTCAACGCCGACGTCCCCGTCGTCGAGGCGTTCTGGCTGGACGAGCACGACGAACACCTGAACCCGATGGGGGCCAAGGGCATCGGCGAGCTCGGCATCGTCGGCACGGCCGCCGCCGTCGTCAACGCCGTCCGCCACGCGTGCGGCGTCCGCGTCCGCGAACTGCCGATCCGGCCCGAGGCCCTGCTGCCCCGTCTGCCGCACCTGCCGCACCTGCCGGGCTGACCCGGGGCACGGAAACCGGCAGGGAAGCCGGCACCGAGACCGAAAATTCTTCGGCTCCGGCTGGTGAGCGACCGTCATTTAGGGGGGTCGACGCTGAAGATCTTCTCGTCAGAGCCGGCCGCCGACCCATCGGCGCCCGGGCGCAGCGGGTCCCACTTCTGCGCGGCATCCGTCACCGAGCCTGCGACACGGTAGCCCTGGAGACACGGAGAGACCTGGCCCCGGCGAAGCTCCGCCGGGGCCGGACCCGTGTCCGCCACGTCGTCAGGTGACGATCACGTCGCTCACGGGCAGGAAGAACTCACCGCTCGCCCTCGCTCCGGTCCGCAGACATGCCTCCGCTCCCGCCGCCCGGCGACCGGCCGGACACTCCGAGTCACCGTTCGGGTCGGGTGGAGGGCCCCTGCCGCGCGTCGGCCGGCGCCGGGTCAGGTCAGGTCACGGGTACAGAGTTCGTTCCGGCCACCGGCAGGAGGTAGAACAGCTCGGGGTCGCCGTCGTCGAGGCCGTGCAGAAGGCCGACCGGGCTCCACCCGGCCCGTCGGAGCAGCCGCTGCATCGGCTGGTTGGAGACGTTCGTCGAGGTGAACAGCTTCGGGGTCGCGCACGCGTGCGCCGCGGCGTCGAGCAGTCCACGGCCGACGCCTCCGCCGCGCGCGGCGGAGGACACCATCAGCATCGGGACGAAGCCGTGCCCGAAGAACGTGTACTCGACCACGCAGTAGCCCAGCAGGCCGGACGGCCCCTGCGCCACCACCGCGAGGCCCTCCCGGCACCACCTCCGGATGCTCTCCCGCCGCCCGTCGTCGCCTCCGGCCGCGACCGTGTCGATCCCCGCCAGGGCATCCGCCTCCGACTCCCGCGCACGGCGCACGACGAATCCGCCCAGGTCCACGTCATCCATGCGGTCATCGTGTCAGCCCGCCCCGGGGGCGCGCCCGGAAGGGGCCTCTCCGGGGTGCCCGGCCGGTCAGGTGCCGTGCGGATGTTTGAACAACCCTCAGCGGGAAGGCGACGGACAGCGCCGCCCCGTCCGCGGCGCCCGGCGTCGAGGCCCCGGCTCTCCCCCCGGGGCCTCGACGCGTATCCGGACCCCGATCACGACCGGAGGAGAGACCCACATGCCGATCTGGACCGTCCTTCGCCCGCTGCTGGTGGCGGCCGCAGTGCCGGCCGCCGTCTTCGCCGTGGACCGGGTGCTGCAGCTGGCCGTCGGCCGGTTGTCCGCCGCCCGGCCCGGCGCCCGCCGGTGGCACGTGCTGCGGCGCTGCCGGATACCCGTGCTGGCGACGGCCACGGCGGCGTTGCTGCTCGGCTGCGAGCCGGCCGCCGGACTCGGCCCGGGCATCCGGCCGCCGGTCCGGCACGCGCTCCTGCTGGCGGTGCTGGTCAGTGCGGGCTGGCTGACCGCGCGGACGGTGTCGCTGTTCATCGAGTCCGCGCTGACCACGTACGCCGCCGGACGGCGGGACCCCGGGCGGGTGCGCCGGGTCAGGACCCAGGTCGACCTGGTCGGCCGGATCTCGGACGTGGCGATCGCGGTGCTCACCCTGGCCGCCGCCCTGATGACGTTTCCGGCGGTGCGCGCGGTCGGCGCCAGCCTGCTCGCCTCGGCGGGTCTGCTCGGCCTCGTGGCGGGCGTCGCGGCGCAGTCCTCGCTGGCCAACCTGTTCGCCGGGATCCAGCTGGCCTTCGGCGACATGGTGCGGATCGGCGACGTCGTGGTGGTGGCCGGCGAGTGGGGCACGGTCGAGGAGATCACCCTCACCGCCGTGGTGATCGCCACCTGGGACCAGCGGCGGATCGTGATGCCGGTCTCGTACTTCGCCGGCAAGCCGTTCGAGAACTGGTCCCGGCGGGACCCGGGGATCACCGGCACCGTCCTGCTGCACCTCGACCACCGCACGCCGGTCGAGGAGCTGCGCGCCGAGTTCGAGAAGCTGCTGGCGGGCGACGAGCGGTGGGACGGCACCGGCCGGGCGCTCCAGGTGGTCGACACCACCCCCAGCACCATCGTGGTCCGGGCCCTGATGACCGCGGCCGACGCCGACCGGGCCTTCGAGCTGCGCTGCGCGGTCCGCGAGCACCTGGTCGCGTTCTTGCGCGACCGGCACCCCTACGCGCTTCCGCGGGTCACCGTCGCCCGGACCGAGGCGGTGGCCGGGTCCTTCCCGGACGAGACGGCCCCGTTCCCTCCCGATGCGGTCCCGGCCCGCGGCCACGCCGAGGTGCCCACGCAGCGGCCGAACCCGTCCGAGCCGGCGGGCGGCGATCAGGACCGGAACCGGAACCGGGATCAGGAGCGGGAGCGGCCGGGGCGGAGTTAGACCGCGTCCCGCCCGGCGGCGGGCCCGGCCACGGCGGCCTTGGACACGGCTGCCCTGGACACGGCGGGCCCGGACGCCGCGGCCGTCCGCCGGCGGGCGAGCCCGGCGTCGAGTTCCAGGCCCAGCAGGACCGCCAGGTTGGTGAGCCAGAGCCAGACCAGGAACACCATCACCCCGGCCAGGGCCCCGTACATCCGCCCGAACGTGTCGACGTACGCGGCGAAGAGCGCGAAGCCGCCCGAGGCGGCCAGCCAGAGCGCGACCGCCAGCGCGCTGCCCGGGGAGATCAGGCGCGGTTCGCGGGAGGGGAGGTCGGGGGCCGCCCGGTAGAGCACCGCGACCGTCAGGGTGACCAGCAGCACCAGCCCCGGCCACTTGGCGAACGACCAGACGGTGAGGCCGAAGTCCCCGACCCCGAGCGCCCGGCCGGCCTGCTCGGCGATCGGTCCGGTGAGGACCACGATCGTCACCCCCGCCGCCAGCAGCACCACCAGCACCGCGGTCAGCGCCAGCCGTACCGGTGCCAGCCGCCACAGCGGGCGGCGCTCGCGGACCCCGTGGACGGCGTTGGCCGAGCGGATGAACGCGCCGACGTAGCCGGAGGCCGACCAGAGGGCCCCGACCGCCCCCAGTACCGCGAACGCCCCGCCCGCACCGGAATTCTGCTGCACCTGCCCGACGCCGTCCCGCAGGACGTCGCCGGCCGGGCCGGGCGCCAGCCGGCGCAGGCCGTCCATCACCTGCCCTCCGGGCGAGGGCCCGGCGAGGCCGAGCAGGCCGGTCAGCAGCAGCAGACCGGGGAAGAGCGCCAGCACCCCGTAGTAGGTGAGGGCCGCCGCCCGGTCGAACAGTTCGTCGCCGAGCAGCAACCGGCCGGCGTGCCGCAGCACCCCGTGCCCGGGCTGCGGGACGTGCCGATCGGATCCGTGGCGGGGCGCCCGTCGGGCGCCGGGCGCCGGGTGGCGGCGACGCAACCCGAACGGGCCCCGGTCGCCGCGGTGTCGGTGGGTCAAGGCCGGCATGGTCCCTCCTTCCTCGTACGGCTGCTCTCCTCAAGTCCCGTCCCGCGCACACCGCGCGGACGGCCCGGGCGCCCCGCCACCGCGTGCTGCCGGCGCGGGTGGATGCGCCTCGCTCGTCTGCCCGCCGCGGACCGCCGCACACGGGCCCGCCGCGCCGTCAGGCGGTCGCACACCTGCGAACCGACGCGGGTGGCTCGTGCGGCCTCGACCCCGACGGCCGGCGTGCTCATCGGTGCCCGATGGGCCGGAGGTGCCTCTGGGGCCGGACGGGTTCCGGCGGACCGCTCCCGTCCGAGGCAGCCAGGACATGCAGAAACGAATTTTCCGAATCCTAGAAATACTGTCGAAATAGAACTGAAATGCGGAACGGATGATTCTGTTCGGCATTTCGACAGAATCCGAACTCCCTTCCCGGGTGGTCCACGGACGCCGAAACCCTGCCCTCCGCCGGGCGTGCGCCGGAGCCGGCAGCCGCGAGGCGCGCGTGCCCACGCCGGTCGGCGGAGCCCCGGAGGGGCCGTCCCTCCAGGTGGTCGGCCATACAGTCGACGGGACGGGCGGACCCCCGCGCCCCGCTCCGGCCGACCCCGAGGCCGCCACCGGCGGCGAACGACGCCGAACGGCAGCAGCCGGCGCGTGGCCGCGCGCCCCGCTCTCGGAATGTCACCGGCGCAATCCGGGTGCGCAGAACCGGCCGTCCGGGCAGAACGTGCGCCGTTGCGGAGATTCCCCGGCGGACCCACTATTCGGATGGCCGTATCGCCATACAAGATTTCGATACCCGAGGCATTCGGCCGGCACCTCCCCGACGCCCGGGGCGGGCACGGATTCACCGTCGTCCCGCACCACGTCCTCGCTCCACGCCCCCGCTCCACCACCCCCCGCTCCGCCGCGCGCTCTTCCCGCCTGCACCGAACCCTGCACCGACCAGACCCCCGCCACGAGGAGGGTTCCGTTGGACAACCGGTACGAGGCCTACGCCTACGCCGACCCGCTCTTCTACGACTCGCCCCGGCGCTGGGGAGCGCACGAGGAGTTCGCCGCCGTCACCCGGCCGCTGCCCGACGGCTGGGAGCACGGCGAGCTGGAGATGTGGGCCGTCGTGCGTCCCGTCGGTGTCCGGATCCCCGACCAGGGCTGGAAGATCCACGTCTCCTCGTGCATCGAGACCGCGGAGGAGGTGCTGGAGACCGTCTTCTCCTACTGCCTCCGGGAGGGCGTAACCTTCAAGTTCCTGCGCGGGCTGCCGATCCTCCAGGTGCAGAACTCCAAGTACGCGCCGCGCGGCTCCAGCGGCAAGTTCTGCACGCTGTACCCGGTGGACGACGCGGAGCTGGAGCGATGTCTCGACGGTCTCGGCGAGCTGCTGGCCGGCCGCAAGGGCCCGTACATCCTCAGCGACCTGCGCTGGAAGGACGGCCCGCTCTACCTGAGGTACGGCGGGTTCGCCGAACGCCACTGCCGCAACGAGGCCGGCGAGCGGGTGCTGGCCCTCGTCGGACCGGACGGCCGGCTCGTCCCCGACGTCCGCGGCGCCGGTTTCTCCGTCCCCTCCTGGGCGCCCGTCCCGGCGTGCATCGCCCCGGCCGTCGCCGAGCGCGCCGCGCCGCAGGACACCGGACTGCCGTACGCGGTGGAACGCGTCCTGCACTTCTCCAACGCCGGCGGCGTCTACCTGGCCCGCGACGGGAAGGACGGGCCGCCCGTCGTACTGAAGGAGGCGCGCCCGTTCGCCGGCCTCGACCAACGCGGCGTCGACGCGGTGACCCGGCTGCGCAACGAGCACGCCGTCCTCCGCCGTCTGTCGGGAGTCCCCGGAGTCCCGGCCGAACACGGCCTCCTCACCGCCTGGGAGCACGAGTTCCTGGTCCAGGAGTACGTGGCCGGGCAGTCGCTCAGCGCATGGCTCACGGCCCGCTACCCGCTCATCCACCCGGACGCCGACGAGAGCGCCGTCGCCGAGTACACCCGGGACGCCGTCGCGGTCGTCGGTCAGGTGGAACGGGCCCTGGCGGGGATCCACGCCCGCGGTGTCGTCTTCGGGGACCTCCACCCGCACAACCTGATCGTCCGTCCGGACGGCGAGCTCTGCTTCATCGACTTCGAACTCGCCAGCACCGTCGACGACTTCCTCCGGCCCGCACTCGGGGCAGCAGGGTTCACCGCCCCGCCCGGCCACACCGGGACGGACATCGACCGGTACGGGCTGGCGGCGATCCGCCTCTGGCTCTTCTACCCCCTGGTCCAGCTCACCGCCCTCGACCCTGGCAAGGCCGGCCAGCTCGCGGACGCCGTCGAGCGCCGCTTCCCGGTACCTCCCGGCTACACCGACGACATCCGCCGCTACCTCGGCTCCTCACCGGACGACGGCCGCACGCCCCGCCCCGAACTGAGCCACGGACACGCCGAGACCCGCGCGCTGCTGGAGCAGCCGGTCGCCGACTGGCCCGCGATCAGGGACTCGCTGGCCGCCGGCATCGCCGCGACGGCCACCCCCGAACGGACCGACCGGCTCTTCCCGGGCGACATCGCCCAGTTCACGCACGGCGGACTCGGCCTGGCCCACGGCGCGGCCGGCGTGCTCTACGCCCTGCACACGACCGGCGCCGCCGTCGACCCCGGACACGTCGACTGGCTGGCGGACGCCGCCCGCAGCCGAAGCCTCCCGGCCGGCCTCTACCACGGCGGCCACGGCGTGGCCTACGTCCTGGACCTGCTCGGCGAGCACCAGCAGGCACTGGGTCTGCTGCGCCGCCTCCCCGGGGCCGTGGACGGCGAACAATCACCGGGCCTGGCCACCGGTGGCCCCGGCATCGCGCTCACCCTGCTCCACTTCGCGCTCGCCACCGGCGACGACCGGATGCTGGACGAGGCACTCGACGTCGCCCGGTCCGCCGCCGGGGCGTGGGAGAAGGCCGGGAACGGCGACGCCAAGCGCCGCTCCGGGCTCCTGGCCGGTGCCTCGGGAGCCGCGCTCGCCCTCGTCCGGCTCCACGAACACACCGGGGACCACTCACTGCTCGACCAGGCCGAGACGCTCCTGGGGCTGGACCTCGAACGGTGCGTCGAGGTGAGTGACGGGACGCTCCAGGTGGTCGACGGCCGCCGGGTCCTGCCCTACATCGAGACCGGCAGCGCCGGGATCGGCCTCGTGCTGGACGCACTGCTCGCCCACCGGCCGGACTGCGTCCTGGCGGAGCGGGAGGCGGCGATCCTGCGGGCCGCCGAGCCCGAGTTCGTCATCCAGGCCGGTCTGTTCAACGGACGGGCCGGGCTGCTCGGCTACCTCGCCCGCACCGGCGGGCGAGCGGGCGGCGGGAACGGCGCGGCCGGTGCGACGGGTGACGCCGGTACGGCGGGCGCCCCCGACACCGCCGGTGCCACCGATTCGGCGGACCGCACCGCGCTGCTGGACCGCCAACGTGCCCTGCTGGCCCTCCACCGGATCCCCTACCGAGGACGGCTCGCCTTCCCCGGCGACCAGTTGCTGCGCCTCTCGACGGACCTCGCGACCGGCTCCGCCGGCGTGCTGCTGGCCCTCGGCACGGCCCTGGCGGGCACCCCGTTCCTCCCGTTCACCGGGGCGCCCGGCACCGCGCCCCCGCGCCGGCGCCCTGCCGCCCCCCGCTGACCCCACCCCCGTCGGCGGGCCCACCGGCCCGCCGACCCCGGGCGCGGATCCCGCGCCCCCACCGACTCCCGGCCGTCCGGTCGGGTGATGCACCGCACGAGCGAAGGAGAACGTCATGGCGATCCTCGACCTCCAGACCCTGGAGCTGCCCGAGACCGAGGCGGCGCAGATCGACGACACCCTCGCGAGCACCAGCTCGCTGAGCGTCCTGAACTGCGGCACCAGCACGGTCAGCACGCTCCTCTGTCTCTGATCCGTACCGCCGCCCGCCGGGGCGGTCCGTACGGGGAGATCGGCCGGTAGTCCTCGGACACCCGGTCGGTCGCCGGGCCGCAGCGGTCACCGCTGCGGCCCGGCCCGTCCGCACGGAGCACGTGCGCGCGGAACCCGCCCGCACCGAGCTCCTCCGGGCCGACCTCCCGGACGCCCACCGCCGGCCCCAGCAGAGAGGTGTTCCGTGGCCGAACAGCCCGCAAACGCCCCCGCCCCCGCCTCACCGGTGGTCCGGCTGCGCCGCGAACTCGCCGCCCAGCCCGTCCGGCTCGCCGTCGCCCTGCTGCTCGCCGTGGTGGCCACCGCGGCGGGAATCGCCCTCCCCCTGCTGGTCCGGAAGATCGTCGGCGACTTCTCCGCCCACCGGTCCCTCGCCCCCGGACTGCTGATGATGGGTGCGGCCGCCCTCGGCGGGGCCGTGGCCCAGGCCCTCTCGGGTCTCCAACTGGCCCGGATCGGCGAGCGGATGACGTACCGTCTCCGGATCGCCCTCATGGCGCACGCGCTGCGGCTTCCGCTGCCCGTCGTACGGGCCCGGGGCACCGGCGACCTCGCCGCACGGGTCACCTCCGACGCGCAACTCCTGCGTCAGGTGGTGGAGGTGGCGACCCAGCTGCCGCTGGCCGCGCTCAGCGTCGCCGCGACCCTCGTCGTCATGGTGTGGATCGACTGGGTGCTCACCGTGGTCACCGTCGCCGCCCTCGTCGTCCTGACCGTCCTGGTGCTGCTGATCCTCCGCCGGATGAAGTCCAACGTCACCGGGCAGCAGGACGCGGTGGGGCAGATCGCCCAGCGCTTCACGGCCAACCTGGAGGCCCTCACCACCATCAAGGCGTACCGGGCCGAACCGGTGGCCGACCGGTTCCTCGCCGAGGACGCCGAGAAGCTCCGCGCGGTCTCGCTGACGGGGGCCAGGCTGGGCGCCCTGGTGCCCGCGGTGCTGACGCTCGGCAACCAGTTCGCGATGATCGCGGTGATCCTCACCGGCGGCGCCCGGCTGGCGGCCGGCGACCTCCAGGTGGCGGCGTTCGCCGCGTTCCTGCTCTACCTGCTCCAGACCGTCCCGGCCGTGAACACGCTCGCGACCGGCTTCGGGCGGCTGCAGGCCGGGCTGGCCGCCCGGGACCGCTGCAACGAACTGCTCGCGGTACCGCCGGAGGCCGACCCGGACGACGCCGACCGGACCACCCCCACCCCGTCCCCCGATGCCCCGGCGGTCGTCTTCCGCTCCGTGTCCTACACCCACGCCGGGTCGGACGACGCCGCCCTGCACGCCGTGTCCTTCGGCATCCCGCGCACCGGTCTGACGGCCGTCGTCGGCCCGTCGGGCGCCGGGAAGAGCACCGCCCTCTCGCTCGTCGGCCGGTTCGTCCGGCCCTCCGCCGGCTCGGTGAGCGTCCTCGGCCACGACGTCCGGAGCTGGCCCCTGGGAGCGCTGCGCGCCCGGATCGCCTACGTGGACCAGGCGTTCACCCTGGTCGAGGCCAGCGCGAGGGAGAACCTCCAGCTCGGCCGGGCCGGGTCGGCGGGGGACGGCGAGCTGGCCGAGGCGCTGGCCGCCGTCGGCCTGGCCGAGGACGTCGCGCGGCTCCCGCAGGGCCTCGACACCGTGCTGGGCCGCGAGTCCGACCTCTCCGGCGGCCAGCGCCAGCGGCTGGCACTGGCCCGGGCGCTGCTCACCGACGCCGACATCGTGCTGCTCGACGAGCCCACCAGCCAGCTGGACGGCCTCAACGAGCTGCGGTTCCGCACGATCGTGGAGCAACTGGCCCGTAGTCGGGCCGTGGTGGTGGTCGCGCACCGGCTCTCCACGGTCCAGCACGCCGACCACGTGATCATGATGAACCGCGGGACCGTCGTCGACGCCGCGGACCACACCACACTGCTCACCCGCTGCGTCCCGTACCGCGAGCTCGTGGCCAGCCAGGCCGGCCCGTCCCTCCTCGGGGACCGCCGACTCCGCCTTCCCGGCTGATCAGGCGGTCGGTTTCGGCCGCGACCTCGACGCGGCGGGCACAGCGGTGCGGGCACGGCGATCCGGGCACGGCAATCCGGGGGGCCCTCCCTCCGCCCCGTCGCGTGGGAACCCGGTGGCGGAGCGACGGGTGAACGGGTTGAATCCCGCGGTGAGCCACGTCGCCAACATCATGATCTCCGTCGATCCGGACGATCGACCGACCGTCGAATCGCTGAGCCGGTGGTTGCAGACGTCCGCCCCGCTGCGCGGCCACGGGCCCGGTGCCGTCGGCCGGGTCGGATCGCTCGGCGAGACCACCGGCAAGGACACCCGCCGGGGCGGCGGCAAGGTCCCGGAATGCGACGTCTACGCCGGAGCGCTCGACCACGCGGACCTGGCCGGGCTGATCGCGCACGTCGAACGCCTTGCGTGGAGACAGCCCGAGTTCGTCCAACTGTTCGTGATGGACCAGGAACAGTCCTCCTTCCGGGTGTGGATGTTCCACGGCCCGCTGCTGCGGCAGATCGCCCCCGAAGGCCGGGAGGAAGAGGTCCGGCCCGCGGGCGGCCCGCCGGACATCCACACGCGGTTCGCCCTCGCCGGCGACGTCGAGCTGCTCCGCGACATGGTGGTCGCCGCCGTCAACTGGGGGCCCGGCCCTGCCGCTCCCCGCGAGGCGGTGCTGTCCGATCCGCGCAACGCCCACTACGTGGACGGCTGGCCCCGGCCGGGCGACCTGGGCCTCGTGGCGCTCGCGACCCGGGAGGTCGACCGCTGGGAGCCGACTCCGGTCGGCGCGGCGTGGCTGCGGCACTTCACCGAGGACGATCCCGGCTACGGCTTCGTCGGCGACGACGTGCCGGAACTGAGCATCGGCGTCGACGCCGCGCAGCGGGGCCGGGGCACCGGGACCGTGCTGATCCGGCGCCTGCTGCGCACGGCCCGCGAGGCCGGCATCGAACGCGTCTCGCTGAGCGTCGGGCGGGACAACCCCGCCGTGGGGCTGTACACCCGCGAAGGCTTCCGTCTGCACGGCCGGGACGAGGGCGAGGACCCGCTGACCATGGTGGTCCACCTGCGGTGAAGGTCACCGGCCGGGCAGGTCGACCGGGGTGCGAGACACAGGAGCACGGCGGGAGACGCGCGCCTCTCTCCCTGGGCGTGCGCGGGAGTTCGCGCCGGTCGGCCAGGATCGGGCGGCGGCCTGCCCGTCCGGAGTGAGAGCGCACAGGACCGGCGGGGACTTGTTCGGGTGCGGCTGAAATTCTTCGAAACCCACCTCGGCCCGGGCGCGCCTCTGGCATGCTCTGCCGGACAGTCCTGACTCCGTGTCACCGGGGTCTCACGCACAGCGAACCGAGTGTCCGGGGTGGACCTTGCAGTACACGATCAGCGCCTCCGTGTTCCTGGGGATCATCATCCTCATCCGACTCTCCCGGCGAACCGAGGCCCGCAGCCGCAACGACGAGCGGATCACGGCGTTCAGCTGCGTCGTATTCGGCGTCCTGATCGCCGCGACGCCCTGGGGGGACGCGATCCTCCGGCTCGTCGGCGTCGTCGCCCAGGCCCTCGGTTGAGAACCGGACGGGTCGCGCGGACCGGCAGGACGGGAGCAGCGGGTGGCTAGGCGACGCGGGCCCGCGGCCCGGCGACGTGGCGGACGGCGGGGCGCGCGGCGCGACGAGGGCACGTGGCCGGCGGTCGTGCTGGTCGGAGCCGTGGCGGTCAGTGCGGTGACCGCCGCGGTGCGGTGGCTGGCGACGCACTGGTGGGTGCCGGTCGCGCTCCTGGCGGTGGCCGGCGCGGTCGCCGCCGCGGTGGGGCGGGCGCGAGTCGTCGCGGCTCGGGAGCGGCGGCGCCGACTCGCCGGTCTGCGCATGGCGTTGAGCGGCCCCGGCGGCATCGACCACATGAGTCCGGACGGGTTCGAGTACGCGGTGCGGGACCTGCTGGCCCGTGACGGCTGCCGCGCGGAGAAGGTCGGACGCTCCAACGACCAGGGCGTGGACGTGCTCGCGGACGATCCGATGGGGCGGCGGTGGGCGGTGCAGTGCAAGCACAAACAGGACCCGGTCGGCGGCAAGCCGGTGGGGGTCGGGGTGCTGTACGCCCTGGCCGGGACGTTCCAGCGCGTCCACGCCGCGCAGGTGGCGGTGGTGGTCACCAACGGCCGGTTCTCCCGCGACTCGGTGAGGTGGGGCGCGGAGCAGGGCGTCCTCCTGGTGGACCGGGCCGCTCTGGCCCGGTGGGCGAGCGAGGGGCGGCCCCTGTGGGACGTCCTGCCCCGCGTCCCCGCACCACGCAACGGGCAGCTCAGCTGAATCCGCCAGCAGAGACGAACATATGACGACGCGTCATTTCGGTGCGGTCGCGCCGGCCGGGCTCCGGGCCGGCGGGGCGGGCACGCTCTCCCGCGCGGGGTGGTCCGACGCCGTCTTGGACCGCACGGGCCGGGCCCTGGCATGATCGGTCCATGATCGAACGAGTCATCGCCGCCTGTGACGGAGCGGCCAAGGGCAACCCCGGGCCGGCGGCCTGGGCCTACGTGGTGGCCGACAGTGCCGGGATCCCGCAGCGCTGGCAGGCCGGTCCGCTCGGACACAGCACCAACAACGTCGGCGAACTGACCGCGCTGCAGCAGCTGCTGCTCGCCACGGACCCCGCCGTGCCGCTGGAGGTCCGCCTCGACAGCACGTACACCCGCGACGCGGCGACGAAGTGGCTGGTGGCGTGGAAGCGCAACGGGTGGAAGACCGCGGCGGGCAAGCCGGTGGCCAACCGCGAGCTGATCCAGCAGATCGACGCACTCCTGGCGGGGCGGGACGTCACCTTCGTGTACGTTCCCGCCCACCAGGTGGACGGCGACCCGCTGAACGCCATCGCCGACAAGGCCGCCAGCGACGCCGCCCGCACCCAGGAAGCGGCGGCCGGGACGGCCTCCGACCTGCCCGAGCCCGACCCGGTCACCGGCACGTCGGCGCGGAGCGGACGCGCCTCCGCCGCACCTGCGGCCGGGAAGCGTCCGGCGGGTGGCACGCGGACCCTCAAGGCCCGCTACGCGGGCACGTGCCCGTGCACCCGCGCCTATGCCAAGGGCGACACGATCACCAAGGTCGGCAGTAGCTGGGGGCACCCCCAGTGCGCGGGCGCCCACGCCTGACGCCCACGCGCCCGGCACCGGGGCCGGGGGCCCGCGTCATCGGGGCCGGTGGCGCCGGTGCCGGCGCGGATCAGCCGCGCTCGCCCTCCTCGTCGGGCGCGGCCTGCGGGTCGGGCGGAAGACCGGCCTCCTCACGGTCCTCCTCGGTGCGCTCTTCGAGCTCGTCCTCGTCGGGCCGAAGCGGCAGGCCGCGTCCGTGCCCGGTGTCGGGGTCGCCCTCGACCTGCTTGTTGGACTTGTGGTGTGCCATGGCTCCTCCTCGTCCGGACGGCGCCGTCGCAGGGTTCCGTTGCGCCGGCTGCCGGTGCCCGGGGACCACCCATCCACTCAAGCCCCCGCCGGCGGCGCCCGCAAGCCGAGCCCGCGCGGATGACGGGCGGGCGGGGTGTTCCGGGTCGAGGAGGGCAGGTCGCACCGCGTCGCCGGTGTCGGACTTGAGCTTGAGTGCACTCGAAGTCCTACGGTCGTGCCATGCCCCCCGGCCGCCCGGCCGGTGGCCATGGCAGAACCGGACACACGACGAGAAGCCGCCGCCGCGCGCTGGAAACGGACCACCGGAATGAGCCACTCCGCCACGAACGACGCCGAGACCCGCCAGGACCGCTTCGACCGCGGGATGGAGATGCTCACCCGTGTCGACGGCGAGGGCGGGCAGCGGGTCGTCGACGCGCTGGCCGACATCAGCCCCGAGCTCGCCCACCAGGTCGTCGCCTGGGGGTTCGGCGAGATCTACCGCCGCCCCGGGCTGGCGCCGCGGGACCGGCAGCTGGTGACCCTCGGCATGCTCACCGCGCTCGGCGGCTGCGAGCCCCAGCTGGACGTCCACGTCAACGCCGCCCTCAACGTCGGCCTCACCCCCGAGGAGATCGTCGAGGCACTGCTGCACTCCGCCGCCTACTGCGGCTTCCCCAAGGCCCTCAACGCGACCTTCGTCGCCAAGAAGGTCTTCGGCGAGCGCGGCCTCCTCCCGGTCACGGCCGGCTGACCCCCGGAAGCCGCGGCGCCCCGACGCCTGACGCGACCGGGCCCGCCGCACCGATCGGTGCGGCGGGCCCGGAACGTCTTCCCGGCGGAGCGGTTACTGCGGGGGTGCGGGAATCACAGGGGTGCGCAGGAGGGTGGTGGGCCACTGCTGGGAGGCGCCGGTGTGGCAGTCCCAGAGCTGTAGCTGGTTTCCATTGACGGCGTTCCAACCGGGCAGGTCCAGGCAGCGGGTCGACGCCGGGTGGTAGTACCGGTTGTCGGCAGTCGGGGACCAGATCTGCGACGGCGTGCCGTCACAGGCCCGGTACACGATCTTGGTGCCGTTGCCGGTGCCCGACCCCTGCGCGGTCAGGCAACCTCCGAGCACCCGCAGGGTGCCGTCGTTGCCCACCGAGATCTGCTGCGAGGTGCCGCCGTGGCAGGGCCACAGATGGATCGGGTTGTCCGGTCCGGTGGCGGAGCCGGAGTCGTCGACGCACATGGCGTTGTCGACCCCGGAGCGCACCAGACCGCTGGAGTCGGGCGCGGACGGGCTGACCGGGAACGGGTAGGCGGCGACGGCGCCGATGGCCCCGTCGAAGCTGGCGTTCAGGGCGTCGTCCGCCTTGTAGCGGCCGAGCGTGAACGGCCCGGACGGCGCGGAGCTCTCTCCGGCGGCGTGGATGCCGGTCCCGGCGAGGACGCCGTCCACGTACAGCGCCATCTGGCTGGTGACGCTGTTGTAGGAGGCGGTGATCTGCGTCCAGACCCCTGGGCGGGACGTGGCGTTCGAGTTGATCAGGTCGGTGTAGTGGAACGGCCACCCCGTGCTGTCGCGCCAGCTCAGAGCGAAGCGCCAGGGGCCCGAGCCCCCGTCGTTGTAGACGATGAAGTCGCTCGCGTGGTTGGCCGTCTGCGTGGCCACGACGCCGCCGGCAGGGCCGGACTTCACCCAGAGCGAGACGGTGAAGCTCTTACGGGTGTCGACGACCGGGCCGGCCATCGTGATGTTCGAGTTGGCGGCGCGGCTGAAGCCGGCCACGGTCTTGGACTTTCCGTTGACCGTGTCCCCCGACCAGTTGACGCCCGAGGCGGTGGCCGCGTACTGGCTCCGGCCCTGCCCGTCCGGGACGTTGTTGCTCCCGTCGGGCGAGGCCAGCCAGGAGGCGGTCGGCCTGTTCAGGTTGCCGAGCACCACGGGGGTGCGGCTGAGACCGTTGACGGTCGGGCCCACCGCCGTGCCGGTGTCGGGCGCCTTCGTGCCGACGCCGCTCCAGGCGATGAGCTGCTGGTTGGTGTCCACGGCCCACAGGTCGGGTACGCCGTCGCCGGTCAGGTCCCCGTTGGAGCCGACGCGCGGGTAGAGCCGGCGGTCGGCTCCGTTGGCGATCCAGCCGGCGGTGGGCGTGGTGAACGCGCTCGCGTCGAACGTGCCGTTCGCGGCGGGCTTGAGCTGGAAAGCGTGGATGGTGCCGTCGCCCCTGGACCGGGACCACAGCGTCGGCATGTCCGTGCCCTTGGTGGGCCCGGGGGTGATCAGGTCGTAGTAGTCCCACTCCCGGTTGGTGCCGGATAGCAGGACGGCCGGACCGTCGAGGGTCTTGACGCTCGACGAGAGCGCCAGCCAGAGTCGCCCGCCCTCCCGGAAGAGCAGCGAGGTCCGCCGCAGGCCGGGCAGGTTGGTGCCGAGGATGTCAGGGGTGTCACCGGTGGGCGACCCGAACGCGGCGATCTCGGTGACGCCGGACCAGGTGCCGCCGAGCCCCCAGTCGGAGCAGGAGATCTGCGTCCCGTCCGGCGACGCGCAGTAGGTGGGCTTGGCCAGCGGGACACCGGCCTGGCCGTCGAAGCGTCCGGATATCCGGTCGTTGACGTACAGGTAGAGCTCTTCGCTGCCGGGTGCGTGGGCGACCAGGTCGTCGACGTTGGCATCGTTGAACGAACCTCGGTGGGTGATCTGGACGTTGCTCCACCCGCTGGTTCCCGGGGCCGACTGCGGCCGGGCGTTGGGAGCGCTGTACGGGTCGGCACCGGCGCCGATCAGCCTCAGGTTGCCGGCGCTGTCGGGCAGCAGGACGTCCGACTTCCGGTCACCGTCGATGTCCCCGAGGATCGGCGCGGGGCCGTTCGGGTTGGTCGGGGCGTAGTAGCTGTACGACACCGGCTGGGACATGTTGCCGGCGTTGTCCTGCGTCTGCAGGAAGACGAAGTTGGTGCCCCAGTTGTTCGGGGTGATCGTCACGTTCGTCGAGAAGCCGTTGTCGATCCGGACGATGCGGCTGTCGTTGTCGGTGCACTTCCAGCCGGTCGCGGCGGCCTGGACGGGGTCGGTGGTCCACCGGGCGCACGCCAGTCCGGAGCTGCGCCCGCCGGTGGCAGGGGCCGGGTCCGTTCCGGTCAGGGTGAACGTGCCCGGCTGGCCGGCCAGCTTGGGCTTGGCGCCGAGGGTGCCGGACTCCGGGAAGTCCGTCGAGGTGACGCGTGCGGTGGGCGGCGTGCGGTCGATGCGCAGGAAGCACATGGCGGTGGTGCCGCTGTTGAGGGTTCCGTCGCCGGTGGCCGCCATCCAGCCGTACTGGTGCCCGTCGGTCAGCGGGCCGACGCTCTTGTAGACGGTGCCGGAACTGCCGAGCCAGCCGGTCTCGAAGAACTGCGAGGATCCCCCGTTGTCGTCGTCCCAGATCTTGAACGTGGTCCAGAGCTGCTCTCCGGTGGGGGACCAGGTGTCGGTGCGCAGCGTGACGTCGGTGTTGACGCCGATCCAGCCGGGGTTGTCCCACGGGTTGGTGGTGCCCGGCGTCGAGCAGGGGTTGGAGGAACCGTCGCGCGCGAAGCCCGGGGTGGGGCTCGCGCCGGGCGAGCCGACGTGCGGCGCGATGTCGTACGTGACCGCGAGGTGCGGGTTGTTGGCGAAGCGCTGGCGGTAGTACTTGTTGCGCTCGTCGTCGGGGGCGAAGCCGAACGTCCAGTTCGGCCAGTGCTCACGGGCGGCCCGCTGCATCTCGCCGGTGACGTTGAAGTCGACGCCCCCGGTGCCGGCGATCCACTTGTCGGCGACCTTCGAGCAGTTCTGCATGGTCGAGCCGGTCTGGCAGGGCTGGGCGTTCCATCGGGTCCACTGGTTGATGACCGGGGTGGTGTAGAGACCCATCGGCGTGGACGTGGACGGGCTGGACGACCTGATGACGTTGGCGTAGAGCGTCGCGTTCAGGATCGTGGTGTCCCACAGACCGGAGTTGAAGCCCACCTGGAAGTAGGCGCGGGTGCGGCCGACCTTGGGGCACGGGTTGGCCGTGTCGATGTACCCGCAGTAGCCGGCCGCCGGCTTGTCCTGGTCGTCGTGGGTGCTGTTGTACTGCATCGTCTCGGGGTAGGCCTCCTGGACCTGCGCCCAGGCCTGGGTGCCATTGTCGATGCTGGGGTTCCAGCCCGGGTCGATGAACCAGGGGCCGGTGCCCTTCCCGAGCGTCGCGGCGTCCGGCACCAGGTCGATGCCGTTGCCGTTCACGGTGGCGGCGATCGGTGCGACCGTGGCGTTGTCGCCGGGGCCCTTCGCGGAGGACACGGTGGCCGCCGGGTCGAGCAGGCTGTCGGGCGGGGGTGCCTCGGCGGACTTGCCGCGGGTCTTGGGCGCCGCCTTGGCCGCCGGGACCCCGGCCGGTGCGCCCACGGCGGAGTCCCACAGCACGGGCGAGGGCGCGGTGAAGCGGGGCGTGCCGGAGGCGTCCACGGCGGCGAGGTTGCCGTTCGGGTCGGCCTGGACGGTCAGCCCGTTCACCGCGACGTCGAGGTGCAGGTTCCTGATCCGCGGCTCGGCGGCGGCCTGGGCGGTGCGCACGATCAGCACCTGGCGCCAGCCGCCGGAGGTGGTGGCGCTCAACTGGAGGTCCACGTCCGGCAGGACGGAGCGGTAGAGCGCGCTGTCGCCGTCGAGGACGGGCTTCGGGAGGCTGAACGGCGCCGTGATGGCGAGCTTCTTGCCGTCCGGCGTCGTCATGGTCGCCATCGGACCGTTGCCGCCGCCGGAGAAGCTCAGCGCGGAGCCGACGGCAGTCGGCGTCACGGTGCCGTCCGGGTTGCCGCGCAGCGTCGCGTCGACCGGGCGCCAGGATCCGTCGGCGGCCTTGGTCCGCTCGGGGACGGGGGCGGAGCTGAAGGTCAGGGTGCCGTCGGGGTTGGCCGAGGTCCGTGACGTCTCGGTGGTCAGTGCATCGATCGTGACGGCTCGACCGGTCTGCTTCGCCTCGGCCCGGGCCGCCTGGACCGCACCGGCCTGCCCGGTTTCGGTCGGCTTGGCCGGTGACACGGGCCAGGACGTGTCCGCCGGTCCGTGGCCGCGGTCGGCGGCGGCGGCCGGTGCCGGAGCGACGAGCAGCCCTGCACCGAGCGACAGCACGGCCGTCAGGGCGATGGGCAGGGCGGTGGTGCCGAGCACGCGGCGACCGGGGGATGTCCGGGATCTTGGTCTGGGTGCGGGTGGTTGCGGCCTCGGCATGGAGTCCCCGTCGTGAGTCGTGAATTGATGGGAAGTCGGCTCGGGTCGGCGGCGCGACGGTACGCGGAGCGGCCGGTACGGGAGCAGACGTCAGTCGCACGCTGGCCGTACGGCTCCGCGATGTCAAAGCCCTTCGTCGACCGGGTGTCCGAGTTGTCGGGGCTGGTGGCGCATTGCCTCACAGGTGATGTTGGTCACGTAAGAAAATTTTAAGAATTTCCTACCCGAGATCGATCATGTACTCGTAGGGTGCCCCCTGACCTGGGCCTCTGTGGGGGCCCTTGCTTGCTTCGGGCACTCATGGGGGATCAGTTGTCTCGTCGTACATGGCCATTCGCGCGGAGAGGCCGTTCCAGAACGGCGGCCGTCGCGACACTCGCCGTCCTGATGTCGGTGGTGACCATCCCCTCCGCGCAGGCCGTCGCCGGAGCCGTCAAGGAACCCAAGGTCTGGGTTCCACCGAACACCCCGCTGCCGCAGACCGCGCCGGTGAAGGGCTCCGCCGCCGAGGTCGAGGGCCACACGGCCGACCGCGGCCGACCGTGGTCCCCTCCGTCGGACACCGCCACGCCCTCCGGAACTGCGACGACTGCGCTGTCCGCGTCGGCCGGCACCGGTGCGAAGGCGGCTTCGGCCGGGTCCGCCGGTGCGAGCGACGCCGCAGCCGCCGGTTCGGCCGCCTCACCCGTGCAGGTCGGCACGCTGCCGGTCTGGATCGAACAGACGCGGCCCCAGCCCTCCGCCCCGGGCACATCGGCCCGACCGGCCCCACTGGCCCCCGCCAAGGGGGGTAACGCGCAGCTCAGGGTCGAGGTCGCGGACGCCGACCGGGCCCGCTCGGCAGGGGTCTCCGGTGCCCTCATATCGGTTGCGGACGCCGGCGACGGCGCCGCACCCGGCCGGGTCCGGGTCGGCATCGACACCACCACCTGGGCGAAGGCCGCCGGCGCCGACTGGGGCTCCCGGGCACGGGTGGTCCAGCTGCCGGCCTGTGCGCTGACGACCCCCGGTGCCGCCGGCTGCACGTCGCGCACCCCCGTTCCCGCGCAGCGGGACGCCACTGGGCGTCTCGTCGTCGAGGTCGAGGTGCCGCAGGCTTCCTCCCCCACAGCCAAGTCGTCGTCCTCCAGCGCGTTCGCCGCCTCACAGGCGCAGGCCGCGCCCGTGGCGGCCCTCGCGGTCGAGGCCGGTCCGTCCGGCAGCGAGGGCGACTTCTCCGCCTCGCCGCTGACTCCGTCCGCCTCCTGGCAGGCCGGCGCCAACGCGGCCAACTTCACCTACGGCTACACGGTCGAGCTGCCCTCCGCGTTGGGCGGAGCCTCACCGAGCGTCTCGCTGGGGTACGACTCCTCGGCGGTGGACGGGAGGACCGCGTCGACCAACGCGCAGCCGTCGTGGATCGGTGACGGCTGGGACTGGCAACCGGGGTCGATCACCCGCGGGTACAAGGGTTGCAAGGACGCCGGGGTGCAGAACTCCGGCGACCAGTGCTGGGGCGGCGACCTGCTGTCACTGTCGCTGGCCGGGCACGCCGGACAGCTGGTGCGCGACGACACGTCCTGCGTGTGGCACCTCCAGGGCGAGGACGGCACCAAGGTCGAGCGGCTCACCGACCGGAACAACGGGGCCTGGAAGGGCGAGGCCTGGCGGGTCACCACCGTCGACGGCACGCAGTTCTACTTCGGCGCGAACCACCTACCGGGCGGCGACGGCAGCGACCAGGCCGCCAACTCGGTCTCCACGGTGCCGGTGTACTGGCCTGGCGGCCAGGACCCGTGCCTGAAGTCGGGTTCTCCTGCCACCAACTCCTGGTCCCAGATGGGCTGGCAGTGGTCACTTGACTACGTCGTCGACCCGCACCAGAACCTGATCACCTACCGGTACGAGCAGGAGCAGAACAGCTACGCACGCGGTGGCGGCCAGAACAACGGCAACGGCACCCGCACCCAGTACCAGCGGGCCTCGTACCCGGCGTGGGTGGGGTACGGACAGCGCCTGCCGGACCAGATCGCGGCGAAGGGCAAGGCCAAGCCGGCAGCGCAGGTGTGGTTCCGCACCGACGAGCGCTGCCTGCCGAACGGCGCGATCACCTGCGACCCGTCCCAGCGGACCAAGGCAAACGCGAAGTCCTGGCCGGACACGCCCGTCGACCAGAGCTGTGACCAGAACGGCACGTGCGACATCTACTCGCCGACGTTCTGGACGACCAAGCGCCTCACGAAGATCGACACCGAGGTGTGGGACGGCTCCACGTACCGCCCGGTGGACTCCTTCGCCTTGAAGCAGTCCTTCCAGGACCCGGGTGACGGTACCTCGCCGGCCCTGTGGCTGGACTCCGTACAGCGCACCGGCAGCAACGGCAAGACGCCGATCACGCTGCCGGAGGTTTCGTTCCAACCGCTGCAGATCCCCAACCGGGTGGACGGCGACATCACCCGACCCGACGGTACGCACGCCTCGGTGGAGCCCTACCGTCGTCCGCGCATCCAGAAGATCACCACCGAGACCGGTGGCGTGGTCAACATCGTCTACAAGGCCGCCGACTGCTCCCGGGTCGCGGGCCGGATGCCGTCCTCCGAGGACGGCAACACCATGGCGTGCATGCCGGTGAAGTGGTACCTGCCGGGGCAGTCCGCGCCGGATCCGGTGAACGACTGGTTCCACAAGATCGTGGTGGAGTCCGTCACCCAGCAGGACATGGTGGCCGGCGCGACGCCGACGGTGACCACGTACGAGTACGGGGGCGGCGCGGCCTGGCACCGCAACGACTCCGAGCTCACCGACCCCAAGACGCGTACCTGGGACCAGTTCCGCGGATTCGCCACGGTCACCACGCGGGGCGGCAGCGGCAGCGCCGTCGAGGCGCCGCGCACCCGGACGACGTCGACCTTCCTGCGCGGCATGGACGGCGACGTCCTCGCCAACGGCTCCAAGCGCCAGGTGAGTGTCACCGACGTCCACGGCGGCACCGTCAAGGACGAGGACGTCCTCTCCGGCTACATCCGCGATACCCGGAACTACGACCGCGACGGCGGCGACGTCGTCTCCAGCGTCGTGTCCGACCCGTGGATCGGCCCGGTCACGGCCACCCGCAACCAGTCCGGCGGCATGCCGGCGATCACGGCCCGGGCCGTGAACACCGCCAAGGTGACCACCCGCACGAAGCTGGCCTCCGGCTGGCGGACCAACGAACAGTCGACCGCGTACGACACCACGCTCGTCGCTCGACCCACCGTCGTCATCGACAACCCGGACACGGCGCACCCCGAGCTGGCGCGCTGCTCGCAGTTCACCTACGCCGACGGACCCGGCGGGGCGACCACCCAACTGGCCTCCCGGATCCTGCTGCTCGCCGGTGCCTGCAACCAGACGCCGACCGCGGCCAACACGATCGCGGACACCCGCTCCCACTTCGACAACCTGCCGCTTGGGCAGGCCGGCGCGAAGGCCGAGCAGACCGCCACCGAGGTCCTGGAGCGCTACGACGCGGCGGGCAGGGCCGTCTACAGGTTCACCGCTCGTGCGACCTTCGACGAGTACGGCCGGGTCACCAGCACCAAGGACCCGACCCGCACCGACGCCGCCCACCTCACCGGCGCCGAGACGAGGACGGCCTACCAGCCGGCCACCGGTCAGCTGCCCACGCAGATCACCCACACCAACCCGCTCGGCTGGCAGACCGTCACCACCCTGGACGTCGGTCGCGCCCTGCCGGTCAAGGCCAGGGACGAGAACGGCCGGATCTCCGAGCAGGACCACGACGCCCTCGGCCGGGTCGTCTCCGCCTGGAGTCCGGGCAGTGACCGCAGCAGGAACGCGCTACCGAACCGCAAGTTCTCGTACGCGCTCAACGGTGCCAACGCGCCGTCCACCGTGCTGACCCAGGCGCTACTGGGCGATCTGAAGACGTACACGGCCAGCTTCACCATCTACGACGGCCTCGGCCGTATCCGCCAGACCCAGGCCGGCACCCCGTCCGGAGTGGCCGGCCGCATGGTCACCGACGCACTGTTCGACTCGCACGGCTGGCAGACCAAGACCAGCGCCGCCTACTACACCGACCAGGGTCAACCGGGCGGCGCGCTCTTCCTGCCCAACGGCGGGGTGAACCCCGACGGCAAGATCCCGTCCCAGACCGTCCGGACCTACGACGGCATGGGCCGGATCACCGACTCGATCTTCCAGTCCTTCGGCATCGAGCAGTGGCGCAGCCGCACCGAGTACGTGGGCGCGGACGAGACCCGATCCATCCCCCCGGCGGGCGGGTACGCCTCGGCGTCGATCACGGACGCCCGCGGCCAGGTCGTCGCCCTGCGGCAGTACAAGGCCAACACCCCGACCGGCGCGTACGACGAGACCACCTACCGGTACACGGTCGAGGGCCAGGAGGCCTGGCGCAAGGACGCCGCCGGCAACGTCTGGACCCACGAGTACGACCTGCTGGGACGCCTGGTGAAGTCCACGGACCCGGATTCCGGGACCAACACCATGTCCTTCGACGAGGCGAAGAACGCCGCCACCGGAACGGATGCCCGGGGCAAGAGCGCCACCAGCGTCACCGACCTGCTGGGCCGCACCGTCGCGTCCTACGAGGGCACCGCGATCGACGCGGCCAAGCAGGTCGGCGCCTGGACCTACGACAGCCTGGCACTCGGCAAGGCGACCTCCGGCACGCGGTTCGTCGGAGGGGCATCCGGCAAGGCCTACAGGTCGGAGGTCACGGGCTACGACACCGGCTACCGCATCCTCGGCACCAAGACCACCATCCCCATGGAGGAGGGCAAGCTCGGCGGCACCTACACCACCACCAACACCTACGACACCGCCGGACGGCTCCAGAACACCCTTCTCCCGGCCGTGCCCAACGCGGGCCTGGCGGCCGAGAAGCTGACGTTCGTCTCCGACACCGTCGGCCACCTCGCCGGTCTGTCCAGCGCGTTCGGGTTCGGCCCCTCCACCACGTACGTCGCCGACCTGCGGTACGACCCGTACGGGCGGATCATCCGCACGACCCTCGGCCGCGGCGGAGCGAACGTCGTCTCGACGACGATGTTCGACAACAGCACCGGGCGGGTGACCCGCTCGATCCTGGACAAGGAGAACGCGCCGACCGCAAGCGTCGACGTCAACGACTACACCTACAACGCGCTCGGCCAGGTCACCTCCGTGCGCAACGCGCAGGACGGCCAGGTCGCCGACCTGCAGTGCTTCAACCACGACTACCTCGGGCGGCTCACCCAGGCCTGGACCGACACGGGCGGCCAGACCACCGCGCCGCAGCCCGCCGTCCCGGGCATCGGCGCCTGCGACAACGCCAACGGCCCGGCCCTCGGCGCCGGCAGGCCCAGCGTCGGCGGACCGGCCCCCTACTGGCAGCAGTACGAGTACGACCTGATCGGCAACCGCACCAAGCTGGTCCAGAAGGACGTCGGCGGAGACACGTCGAAGGACGTCACCACCACCCAGAACTTCGGCCCCGGCGCCAACACGGCGGTCGGCGATCCGAACAACGGCGTGGGCACCGGTGGCCCGCACGCGTTGGTGAAGTCCACCCGGACCGGCCCCGCCGGCACCGCGGTGACGTCGTACACCTACGACATGAGCGGCAACACCGCCTCGATCACCAACACCTCCGGTACCAAGAAGCTCACCTGGAACGACCAGGGAAAGCTGGACAAGGTCACCGGCACCGGTGAGAGCGCCGGCACGAGCTACCTCTACGACACCTCCGGCAACCAGCTGATCCGCCGCGACGCCGGCAGGACGACGCTGAACCTCGGATCCGACCAGATCACCCTCGACACCGCCACGGACACCGTCACCGACGTCCGGTCCTACCCCGCCGCCGGCGGACTCACCATCACCCGGACCACCAGTGGCGCCGGTTCACGGCTGGCGTATCAGGGGTCGGACCCGCACGGAACGAACAGCGTGCAGTTCGACGCCTCGACCCTCGCCCAGGTCCGCCGTCCGACGGACCCCTTCGGCAACGAGCGCGGCAGCCAGCCCGCGCCGGGCGTCTGGGCGGGCGACCGCGGCTTCGTCGGCGGCACCAAGGAGAAGGCCACCGGCTTCACCCTCCTCGGCGCCCGTGAGTACGACCCCGCGACCGGCCGCTTCATCAGCCCCGACCCGATCGTGGACGCGGGCGATCCGCAGCAGTGGAACGCCTACGCGTACGCCAACAACAGCCCGGTCAACAAGTCCGACGCGAACGGACTGAGGCACGCCTGCGACACTCCGGCCGAGTGCCAGAGTCTCCGTGAGTGGGAGGCGGAGCAGCGGAAGAACTCGGGCGGGACTCCCCCGACCCCGACGCCGACGCCCGCACCCTCGGCCGACGAGCAGAAGGCCCAGGACGACAAGCACGCGGCCGACAAGATCGTCAACGAGGGCAAGCGCAAGCGCGACGAGGTCAAGCACCAGATCGTCGACATGATCGGCGACCTGATCGGCTACAACGACGCCCGCGACTGCTTCACCAAGGGCGACGTGATGGCGTGCGTCAACACCGCGCTCAACGCGGTGCCCTGGGGCAAGCTCTTCAAGGCCATCAAGGTGGGCATCAAGGCCTTCAAGGTCTACAAGGAGATCGACAAGGCCTACGACATGATCCGCGCCGGCGAACGGGCCGCCGCGAATGCCGAGAAGGCCATCGTCCGGGCCAAGAGCGCGGCCGAGGAGGCCCGCGCAGCGGAGAGAGCGGCGGCGAAGGCGGCCGAGGAGAAGGCGGCCAAGGAGACAGCCGGAGACGCGCCCAGTACGGAGCCGTCCGCGAGCAGGGCCGAGGTCGATTCGGGCTCCGCAGCGCCGGCCTGCAACAGCTTCCCGGCCGGTACCCAGGTCCTGATGGCCGACGGAACGGTCAAGGCCATCGAACAGGTGGTCGACGGCGACGTGGTGACGGCCACCGACCCGCAGACCGGTGAGACCAGGCCCGAACGCGTCGTCGCCACCATCACCACCCCCGACGACAAGGACTTCACCGACGTCACCCTGGCCGGTGAGTCCACCGTGGTCACCTCGACCTACCACCACCCCTACTGGAGCGAGACGCGCAAGCAGTGGGTCGACGCGGGCGAGCTCACCGTCGGGGAGGAGCTGAGGAAGCCGGACGGCAGCACCAGCACCGTCCGTACCGTCCGCAGCTACCGCAACGCCGTCGTCACCCACAACCTGACCGTCGACCTGGTCCACACCTACTACGTGGTCGCGGGCGCGAGCCCGTTGCTCGTGCACAACTGCAACGGCAGCAACGTGCACCTCAGCGAGGTGTCCAACGGCCGGGCAGGTGTGGCCTACGCCGAGGTGACGCCCCAGGTCCTGGCCGATGCCAAGGCCGATCTGATCGGCAGCGCACCGAGCCGCGGCAAGCGGAACGCCCCGGCGGAGTTCGTCAAGCTCGGTGGCGGCGACGCCGGCTGGTCGAAGGGCCACCTGATCGGACAGCAGTTCGGTGGTTCCGGTACGGACCTCCGCAACATCATCTCCCAGACCAAGGTGCAGAACAACGGCCCCATCAACCAGGCGGAGACGGTGATCAAGAAGCATGTCGAGAACACGGGGAACACCGTCATCATGAGCGTCACGCCCCACTACGACAATCCCGGGGCGCTCGCCACCAGAGTTACCATCGAGGCCGTCGACGACTTCGGCTGGCACTTCAAGACGACACTCCCCAACCTGTGAGGTCCGCCCGTGCATGAGCTGCAGAGCCTGCTGGCCCTCTGCCCGCCACCCGGGCAGAAGGTCGCGGTGGCCGCCACCGGTCGGGCGGCGTTCGAGATCCCTCGGAGCCACCGCGCGTTGATCGACGCCTACGGGCCGGGTTGTTTCGACGAGTTCCTCTGGGTGTTCGCCGAGGGATCGGCGCGTCCGGGGTCGGACATCGTCCGGCAGACGGAGGAGGCGCGGCAGCTCCTGCGGGACTACCCCGAACCGGATCTCCCCGCGCTGCTCACCGAGCACGGCCTGACGACCGACGACCTGGTGCAGTGGGCGGTGACCGACAACGCCGACCTGCTGTTCTGGCTGCCCGTCGGCGAGCCGGACGACTGGCCGACGCTCGTGGTGCAGGCAGGCCGGCTGAGGTTCGCCCAGCTGCCCCTGAGCTCCCCCGGGGTCCTGCTGGCGCTCCTCTCCGGCACGGTGCGGCTGGCCCTCTTCCCGGACGACTTCCCGAGTGAGCGCCCGGAGTTCTCGGCCAACCCGTACGCCTGACGGCGCAACGGACGGAGGACGGGGCCGGCTGGACCGGCTCAGGACTCCGCCGGTCGGTTCGGGCTCGTAAGCCACGTCGGTTTCCAGGACTCGGTCCGGTCCTGGAAACCGACGTTGTCGTTCGGGGCGGGTGCAGGCACCCCCAATCGGCCCGGGCCACGGTCCCCCCGTCCTCATGAGCGGGGGCTCCGGCCCGGGCCGCGGGGGTGGGACGGGTGGGGGCGCGGTCAGCGGGTGGCGGCGCCGAACCAGGTGAGCAGCCGGGCGGCCAGCGCGTCCTGGTCCTCGCCGACCCAGGCCACGTGGCCGTCCGGCCGCAGGAGGACCGCGGGCACGTCGAGCTCCTCGGCGGCGTCGACGACGTGGTCGACCCGATCCTCCCAGCCGTCCACCGAGAGCCCGCCGGTCGCGTCGAGGAGCAGGCCCCGGCCGCCGTGCATCAGCTCGTAGAGGCGGCCCCGCTTGAGCGTGACGTCCCGCATCCGCCGGCCGAGCAGTTCATGGCCCTCGCCGAGGTCGTAGCGGACGCCGACCGCCGTGATCATCTCGGTGACGTACCGGTTCACCTCCTCGAAGTCCATCAGCGTCGAGAGCAGTTCCCGCAGGGCGACCGCCCCGGGATCGGTCCCCATCAGCGTGATCTGCGCGCGGGTGTTGTCCAGCACGCGGGCCCCCACCGGGTGCCGTTCGGTGTGATAGCTGTCCAGCAGCCCCTCCGGTGCCCGGCCGTCGACGGCGGCGGCCAGCTTCCAGCCCAGGTTGAACGCGTCCTGCACGCCGAGGTTCAGCCCCTGCCCGCCGGTCGGCGGGTGGATGTGGGCCGCGTCGCCGGCCAGCAGGACCCGGCCGAGCCGGTAGCGCTCGGCCTGCCGCGTGGCGTCGCCGAACCGGGACAGCCAGCGGGGCGAGTGCACGCCGAAGTCGGTGCCCGCGGCGGCCCGCAGCTGCCGCTTGAACTCGTCCAACGTCGTGGCGGTCGTGCGGTCCCCGGCCACGCCGTCGGCGGGCACGACGATGCGGTACACCCCCGCGTTCCCGTCCACGTCGGGCACGGCGCCGAAGCGCAGCTCGGTCCTGCGGACCTCCGCGACCACGGCCGCGATCGTCGCCGGGTCCTCGGTCGCCTCCATGTCGCCCAGCAGGGTCTCGACCCTGGAGGGCTCGCCGGGAAAGCCGACACCGATCCGCTTGCGCACCGTGCTGCGGCCGCCGTCGCACCCGACGAGGTAGCGGGAGCGCAGCCGCGTACCGTCCGCCGTCTCGGCGGTCACTCCGTCCTCGTCCTGGCTCAGCCCGACCACCTCCCGGCCGCGCCGGATCTCCGCACCGAGTTCGAGCGCACGCTCCTCCAACAGCCGCTCGGTGACCGCCTGCGGAGTGGTGAGCCCGTACGGGTGCGCGGTGTCCAGCCCGTCCGGCCAGGGCTTGTGGATGCCGCCGAAGAAGCCGCCGACCCGGAACTTCTCGCCGGCCGCGAGGAACCGCTCCAACAGACCGCGCTGGTCCATCAGTTCGACGCTGCGCGTGTGCAGGCCACGCCCGCGGGACCGCCTCGTCCGTTCGGTCGACCTCTCCAGCACGACCACGTGCACACCGTGCAGCCGCAGCTCGCAGGCCAGCATCAAGCCGGTCGGTCCGCCGCCGACCACGATCACGTCAATCATCACAACGCCCATTCAACGAGAGTGGATTCCGGCCGGCCGCGACGTGTGCCCCCGCGCTCCGGTGGGGGACGCCGGAGCGGCGCGACGAGTCCGCGCGACGAGTCCCACCCGCGACGTCCCGCGCAGTACGCACGTCGACGAAGCGGGGCGTAGGGGGCAGATCTGTCTTTTCCGGAATATCGGCCGTGGCCGACCATTGTGTTCCACCACCGGGGCCTTGCCGCAAGCCCCCCGGTGCGCTATACGTTGGGAGTGGCGAGGAGTCGGTGTTCACCGACCCGGACCGGGTGACGGCCCACCGGAAGCCGGTGGCCCCGGCCCGCCCCCGGGTCCCCGGGTCGACGCCGTGGACTTCCCTCCTGCTCGGCGCTCCGGCGGTACGGCCCCCTCCCCCGGTTGCCCGCCGCCGACGTACCGGTCCGGAACGGCTGATGCGCTGTCAGGATGGAGAGCACCCAGCGCACCCGCGACCGTCCGGAGGGCCGCCGTGTTCCACAGTCCCGCCCACCCGGGGCGACCCGTCGATCCCACCTGGCCGGAGCTCCTGCGGTCGTTCGGCCGCCCCGCGGCCCTGCTCGACGCGCCCCGGCCCGGATGGCAGTGCCTGGTGGGCCAGGGGTCGACCGACGGGCTCCTCCAGCGGCTCGACCTCGGCTACCACGAGGGGCGCACCCTGCTGGTGCAGGTCAGCACCCAGCGGCGCCTGCCGGCGCACGTCCGCGTGTTCCCGACGCTGGACCCCGAGGCCCTCCTACGCGATTTCCTCGCAAACTCCTCGCCCGACGGACCGATCCCCCTGCCGTCCGGGCCCGTCCTCGGAGCGGGCCGGCTCGTCGTGGACGGCACGGCGATGGCGGCACGGCGGCTCACGTGGGGCGCCTACACGGCGACCCTCGCCGTGATCGGGGCCGCGGGAACCGACGCGAGCGGCGAGGAGCGCGGCGAGGAGAGCATCGCGGTCGTCAGTGGCACCGCCCTCCACCGGGAGGCCGTCCGGCTGACCCTCGACACCACCGGCGTCCCCGCCTGAGGAGGAGCACCCCGCGGCCGGGCACGACGACGTGAGCGGGCGGGCGGCGCCGTGGAGGCGCCGCCCGCCCGGGGGGTCAGGCCAGCAGGTCGGACTGGAGAGTGACGACCTGGCGGAAGGCCTCGGCCGGGACGCCCCCGGGGTTGGTCATGGTGACCACGCCCACGAGGTCGCCCGCGGAGAGGTAGGCAAGGCGGGCGCTGAGGGCCGTGCCGGCCGTGGTGGCCGGGGTCCCCCGGGTCTCGACGGCGACGCCGAAGACGGTGTCCCAGCCCTCCATCGGAGTGGTCCGGGAGCCGGGGTCCTTCTGGTCCCCGTCGCGGAGCTCGCGGTAGACGTCCCAGGCCGCGGCGGAGGAACCGAAGGCGAGCAGACGGATCTGCGTCCGGGTGCCGTCGGTCGCCGTCCATTCCCGGACGGTGGCGGCCCGGCAGGCGCTCTCCAGGAGGAGGGAACGCACCGCGACCGGGTCCTTCTGCTCGGCGGCGACGGCGTCGCAGGTGACCCAGTCCGCGAGGGGGGCCGTGGCAGGTGGGGTGGAGGCGGTCGACGGGGGCGGAGCGGCGGACGTGGTGGGGCTCGCGGCGGCCGGGGTTCCGGTGGGGCCCCCGGTCGGGCTCCCGGTCGGAGGCGGGGTCGGGGTCGGGAAGACCACCGGGGCGAGCGAACCGCCGGCCTCCTGCGGGGCGGGGAGGAGGAGGTACCGCAGGTCGGCCGCGTGCCGGCTCTTGTTCTCCCGGGGAACGGGCTTGCCGGAGGGCAGCGGCGGGAGCACCAGGGCCGGGAAGGTGTAGCGGCCGTCGCTCTCGGTGGCCAGGCCCGGGAGGTCGGTGCGCTCGGGCGCGGTGACCGCCAGCGCGGAACCCGTGCCGGCCAGCGCGCAGACCACCACCGCCGCGCCCCACCGCAGCGCCGCCTTGCGCCGGCGGGTGCGGCGGGCCGCGAGCTCCTCGGCGCTCGGCGGTTCGACGGGGCCGGGGACCGTCGCACCGGGGGCGGTCCAGGGGTTCTCGCCGGGGCCGGGGCCGGCGTCGTCTCCGGGGGCGCGGTCGGACGCGGCCGGCATCGTCGGCGCCGGGGACGCCGGGGACGCCGGGGACGCCGGGGACGCCGGGGAGTCCGTGACCGCCTCAGGAGTGGCGGACGCCGTGACGTCGCCCTCTGCGGTACCGGGGCCCTCCGGGGCGGCGGGGCCCGTGGAGGCGGCCCCGGAGGCGGCGCTGTCGTGCGGCATGGTGCTGTCGGTCATGCGGACGCTCCCGGGGTGGCGAGACGGTCGAGCTGCTGGGCGAGGAAGGCGACGATCTTGTCCTTGGGCAGCGGCGCCACACCCTCGACGCTCATGACCACCAGGAGGTCGCCCTCGGCGGCCGAACACTCCAGGTAGTCGATCGGCGCGGACGGCGGGGCGGGCATCAGGTAGCAGTGCGCCTCGGGGTGGCCCGGGACGGCGGGGCCGGTGCGGAAGAGCCCGGTGTCACCGGTGAACACGGCCGTGTACTCGTTCATCCGCTGCACCTCCTGCTGGTTGAACTGGCGCAGCCTCATGCCGATGACCAGGCCGCCCTTCCGCTCGGCGTAGGTGCGGATACCGGTGGCCTTGACGTGCAGGCCCTCCCAGTACGCGCGGAGCTTCTCCTGCTGCTCCTTGGGCACCTGGAGGAGTTCGTCCAGTTCGGCGGAGAGCTGCGCGGCCGTCAGTTCGACGTCGTTGCCGTAGCCGCCCTCGTCCGGACCGAGCCCGTAGTCGGAGGGGACCGGCAGCAGCAGGTCGCGCAGCGAGCCGAAGTGGTTGCCGTTGGACTTCGCCCCGAAGGGCGTCGGGGTGGCGCCCGGGGTGGGCGGCGCGGGCGCCGGCGCGGCGGCGGCGACGGGCGCCGGGTCGTCGTACCGGACCTCGATGATGCCGACGCCGATGACCACGCCGACCAGGGCGGCGGCCACGGTCGCGCCGGTGGCGCGCAGGAGCCGGCGGGAGACCGACGGCAGCGCGAGCGGGCCGGACGGGTCTGACGGAACGGGCTCGGGAGACGGCGCGAGCGGCGGGGCGGGGGCGCGTTCGGCCGACGGTTCTCCGGCCGACGGCGCTCCGGCCGCGGGCGCGACGTGCGGCTCGGTGCTCGGGGAGCCGGTCACGGTGTCGTCACTCATCACGGTGTCGTCGCTCATACCAGCCGCTCCCACTGCTGCTTGGCGAGGTTCTTCACGAGCTCGGCGTCCACCGGCCGCAGCCCGAAGACCTTGACCTCCATCGCCACCGTGCCGCGCTGCGCGGCCGCGGTGCCCTGGTAGAACTTCTCGGTGGTCTCGGCCCAGAAGAAGGGCTCCTTCTCCACCCGGTAGCCGCCGTTGGCCTCGGCTGCGAACGGCTCCAGCCGGTAGCCCCTCACCCGGTTCCCGGCCTGGGCGGCGAAGTCGTCGGAGAACTGGATCAGCGAGACCCGGACCTTCAGGTCGCCCTGCTTCCAGTCGACCTCGACGGCGCGGCGGAAGCCCCGCTCGGCCAGGTCCCTGAAGGCGCCCGCGGACGGGCCGCTGCGCTCGGCGAGCTCGCCGATCGAGATCCAGCTGGGCGTGCCGGGGTAGTCGTCCCAGGCCGAGCTGCCGGCCGGCGCCGTGAGCAGCAGCTTCCGCAGGTCGCCGTCGATGGCGAGCGGTGCGGGCGCAGCCGCGGCGACGGCTGCGGGGTCGACCGCCTCGGCCGGGTAGGACGGCAGCGCCACCTGGATCGGCGGCAGCGGCGTCGGCGGCCGGCGCGCCTGGATCCCGTAGCCGACGGCCCCGCCGGCCACGGTGCCGAGCACCAGGCCGGAGACCAGCAGCAGGACCGGCCGGGGCCGGCGGGGGGCGCGGACGCGAGCGGCGGCGGGCGCGGGGAAGGCGGCCGGGTCCTCGGGGGCCGGGTGCCCGGCGGCCGGGTCCTCGGGGGGCCGGAACTCGGCGGGCCGGTCCGGAGGGAGGGCGGCGGCGGGTGCCGGCGCCAGGGGTTCGGTGGTCACGCGGTGGCTCCTGGGAAAAGGAAGAGGCGGCGGAGAACGCGGGCGGCGGGAATCAGGCGGGACGCGGGCGGCACTCGGGCGGCACTCGGGCGGACTCAGCCGCCGGAGGTCAGCCAGGCGCGCTGGCGCCGCATCAGCTCGCTGAGCAGGGCCTTGTCCGGGGTACCCTTCACGTCGACGTCGATCGTGTACTGCACGTCACCCTGGCTGGAGATCCCGGTCATCGAGCCGGTGTAGGCCTGCTGCTTGGGTGTGCGGACGTAGCCGCGGGCACCGGGGTCGCCGGTGATCTCCATCGGTTCCAGGCTCATGGTGTAGCCCTCGGCGAACTCCTTCGTGTCCCCGGCGGAGCCGAAGCGCAGCAGGGTGACGGTGACTTCGGCCTTGCCGTCCGCCGTGCGGTACGTCCGGGTCGCGGCGTCCTTGTAGCCGTACGCACGGAGGATCCGCATGATGGTGTCCCGGTTGTTGAACTCGTCCGCGACCTCCTCGTCCGTCAGCGTCATGCCGTCGGCCGGTCCGTAGGACTCGCCGCCCTCGGGGATCGGGAGCAGGAAGTAGCGCAGATCGCCCTCGTGCTTCCCGCCGTTGACGGTCCCTCTGACGGTGCTCGCCGGCTTGGGAGCCGGAGCGGGGGCGGGTGCCGCCGTGGACGCCGGGGCGGACGCGGTGGGCGACGCGGTGGGCGACGTGGTGGGCGGCGCCGAGGTGACTGCGGCCGGGCCCGGACGTGCCGCGGTGCCGGCGACGACGGCCGCTTCCGGGTCCGGCCTGCCGACGGCCACGGTGACGGCGGCGCTGGTCGCCGTCACGGCGATCAAGCCCGCGGCGGCCAGGGTCACCCCGAGGGCGCGCGGCAGCGTCCGCCGGGAGACCGGGGCAGGGGCCGGGGCCGGGTCGAAGGCGGCGGGGCCGGACGCGGCAGGATCGGGCAGGGCGGGATCGGACGACCCCGGGCCGGGCACGGCAGCGGGATCGAGCGCCCCCTGCTGCGCCTGGTCGGCGGCAGACGGCGAACTCTCGGGCGCGGACAAGGGACTCCCCCAGGAAGACAGCGGAATGTCGCGCGTCGGCGCCTCGCGGGCCGCCCCCGGCAGCGCACTTCAGGCCGCCCGTGACGCGTCTCAGCCGAAATTATGAGAGTCGGTCCAGTCCGGTGCCAACAAGATCAATCACCGCACTCCCACCCAATGGTCAACCAATGGGACACACCGTGACCGAACCGAAATGGACGGCGCCCGTCGCACGCTCCCGTCCGGCCCCCTCACCGCGACACCCGACCGGTTCGGCGGGGCGTCCGTCCGGCGACACGCGGGGACTTCGGGGACTTCGGGACCTGCGGAACAGGACCGTTCCGGCGAGTGCGCGCACCCGACCGGATGATTCCCGCGATCACGAACGATGGAGAGACCCCGGATTCGAGTATCTGTTCCGTGCCGCGTCCGGTGCGGGTGCGGCCGTCCACCTGTCCATGAAGGTCGTGCCGCCGTCGCGCCGGTCCTGCCGGTACGGGGCGAGATGAGGAGAACCACGATGCGAGTCGGCGGAACCAGAGGCGCCCCCGGACGACCACCGGGACCGGAGGGCGCACGCGGGACCCGCCGGGGTCCCGGCCTGCTGACCTCGGTCGTGGCCGTAGGGGCGGTCCTCGTCGCGGCGTTCCCCCTGGCGCCCGTCGCCACCGCGCAGTCCCCCGCCCTGTCGCTGACGCAGAGCGTCGCGCCGACGACCTTCCGGGCGGCCGGCCAGACGATCACCTTCTCCTACCTGCTGGCCAACACCGGTGACGAGCCGCTGACCGCGGTCACCGCCGCGAACACCTCGTTCAGCGGGACCGGGACCCCGCCGGTGGTCTCCTGTCCGGACACCTCCCTCGCCCAGGGCGCCTCGATGACCTGTACCGCGCCCTACACGGTGACGCAGGCCGACGTCGACGCGGGCAGGGTCACCGGTGTCGGTACCGCGAGCGGCACCCCGCCGACCGGCTCCGCGGTGACCGCGCCCGACTCCCCCGTGACGGCGGTCGCGTTGCAGAGCGCAGCCCTCTCCGTCGAGAAGACCGCCTCGGGCGGCGGGGGCGGTGGCGACAACCGCCGCTCCACGCTGGTGGCGACCCTGTCGCCGGGGCAGACCCTCGTCTACTCCTACCTGGTGAAGAACACCGGGAACGTCACCCTGACCGGCGTGAGCGTCACGGACACCTCGTTCTCCGGCACGGGCACACCGCCCGCGATCACCTGCCCGGACACCACCCTCGTCCCGGGCCAGTCCATGATCTGCTCCGCCACGTACACGGTGACCCAGGCCGACGCCGACGCCGGGACGCTCACCAACACCGCCACCGCCACCGGCACCCCGCCGAGCGGTCCCCCGGTCACCTCCCCGCCCTCCACCGCGACGGTGACCGGCCCCCGGACCGGACCGGCGCTGACGCTGGACAAGACAGCCACGACCGGCGGCGGGGGCGGCGGCAACAACCGGCGCTCGGCGCTCGTCACCACCCTGGTGGCGGGCTCCGCGATCATCTACTGGTTCGTGGTGACGAACTCGGGGGACGTCACGCTGACCGACATCAGCGTCACCGACACCTCGTTCTCCGGCACGGGCACACCGCCCGCGATCACCTGCCCGGACACCACCCTCGTCCCGGGCCAGTCCATGACCTGTTTCGCCGCGTACACGGTGACCCAGGCCGACGCCGACGCCGGGACGCTCACCAACACCGCCACCGCCACCGGCACCCCGCCCACCGGTTCGCCGGTCACCTCGCCGCCCTCCACCACCACGGTGACCGGCCCGCGGGCGTCCCTCACCCTGGAGAAGACCGCCTCCGCCGGCGGGGGCGGCGGCAACAACCGGCGCTCCACGCTGGTGGCGACCCTGACACCCGGGCAGAGGCTCACCTACTCCTACCTGGTCACCAACACCGGGAACGTCACGCTGACCGGGGTGACCGCCGCGGACACCTCGTTCTCCGGTGCGGGGACCACGCCGACCGTCAGCTGTCCCGGCACCACCCTGGCCCCGGCGGAGTCGATGACCTGCACCTCCTCGTACGTCGTGACGCAGGCGGACATCGACGCCGGGACGCTCACCAACACCGCCACCGCCACCGGCACCCCGCCGAGCGGTCCCCCGGTCACCTCCCCGCCCTCCACCGCGACGGTGACGCCCACCCGGCAGCCCGCGCTCACCCTGGTCAAGTCCGCCGCACCCGCGGTGATCGACCACGCGGGCCAGGTCGTGAGTTACACCCTGATCCTCACCAACACCGGCAACGTCACGCTCACCCGTCCCGAGGTCGTGGACACCGCCTTCAACGGCTCGGGCGGTACCCCGGTGCACTCCTGCGCCGACACGCCGCTCGCTCCCGGCGGCTCGGTCACCTGCACCGGCACCTACACCGTCACCGAGGCCGATCTCGGTCAGGAGGCCATCGCCAACACGGCCGTCGCGACGGCCGTCGCCCCCGGTCCCACGACGGTCACCTCGCCGCCCTCGTCGGCGACCGTGACGGTCAGGGCCGAGCCGCAGCCCACCCACTCGCCCCGGCCCACGCACAGCCCGAAGCCCACCCACACCCCGAAACCGACCCACAGTCCGAAGCCCACCCACAGTCCGAAGCCGACCGAGACCCCGAAGCCGGCTCACAGCCCACGGCCCAAGCCGCCGGCCCCGCAGCCGCCGGCCGGGCACGGTCCCGCGGCGCCGCTGCCGGAGACGGGTGCCGGAGACCTGCTCCCGGTCGCCGCGACGGGCGCGGCCCTGCTCCTCGCCGGCGCCCCGATGCTGGTCGTCGCAGCCCGGCGCCGCCGCCCGGCGGTCGCGGGGAACCACGATCACCGGCCCTCCGAGTGATCACCCCGCCCGAATGATCGCCTGAGCGGCACCGTCGGGAGCGGGCCGGCCTGCTCCCGACGTGCCCCGGCCGGATCCGGGGCGTGCGGCCGGCGTGGGCCGCCGACCGCCGGACCCGTCAGCCGCGGGTCAGGACGAGGGACTGGACGGCGGGCAGCCTGCGCCAGTCGCCGGAGACGATGCTCGCGTGGGCGCGGGCGAGCTGTTCGGTCCGGGTGCGGGCCTGGTCGGCGGTGGGGTCGGTGGCGCTGATGGCCGGGGCGACCTTGTGGGCGTCGGTCATCGTCAGGAGGTAGTGGCGCGCGTCGTACCAGGAGGTGTCGATCCCGCCGGCGTAGGCGGCGGCGTCACCGTCGAACACCACGAACCACGGCCGGATCGACGTCTCCGCGTACTTGGTGCGCGGGTCGCCGGACGCGGCGCCGTGCACGGCGGGGAAGATCCGCGCCTCGCCGGTCCGGCCCGCCGCGGCCAGGTCGCGCAGGTGGCGGGCGTACTCGATGTCGGTGGGCAGGGTGTCGAAGGGGTTGCCCTCCTCGAAGGAGCCGGGGATCACGTACACCAGCACCCGCCCGGCGAGCGCCGCCCTGGTCGGCCAGTTACCCGCGCGCACCGCCTCGTCGGCGGTCGCGTACGAGCCGCCGCCGGGCTTGGCGAGCACGTCCGCCGGGCGCAGGACGGCGGCGCCCAGGTGAGCGGCGATCAGCGAGTCGAGGTGGGCGGGGCCCATGCCGCGGTTGCCGGCGAAACCCGCCTTGAGCTCCAGCTTGATGACGAGCGGGCCGGCGCCGGGGTGGGCACCGAGCCAGACCCGGACGTCGTCCAGGCAGGTCTCCAGGTTCTTGTCACCCCCGCCGGTGTAGAGCTGGGCGGGGGTGCTCGCGCTGACGCAGTTGTTGGCGTTGCCGAGCGGGTTGGAGTGGCTGACCTTCCACTCCTTGGTGACGGTGTCCGTCCAGGCGTCCAGCTCGATCATGCCGGTGCCGGTGTCGAGTCCCTGGGCGAGGAAGCCGAACGCCGCCGGGTCGTAGGTGTTGTGCAGGCCGACGGTGGTGGCCGAGCCGAACGGGAGGTCGCCGGGACCGACCGCGGCCGTGACCGGCCGGACCGGCAGCAGGACGGCGGCCGCGACGAGCAGGCCGGTGAAGAAGGTGCCGGTGAGGGAGCGGCGGTCGGCCACGTGTCTGTCCCCTTGTCAGAGCGCGTCGGCGGACGCCCCGCCGCAGTGAGCATGACGCATCCGGCCGGCACCGAGGTGAAGGGGGCACGACACGTTCGTGAGGATTGCGGACCTTACCATCCGCGGCGGCGCGGATGGTGGGCGGGGGGGGGCGCCAGTACGGCGGTACGGCGGTGCGGCGGGAGGTCGGGTCCGGGTGCCGTCAGGGCTTCGCGACGGGAAGGCCGGCGAGCTTGCCGCGGAGTTCGTCCGTGGACGGATGGCCGATCTCCTCGGCGATCGCCAGGGCCTGCCGCCAGGTCTGCCGGGCCGCGTCCGGGTCTCCCGCGGCGAGGTGGGTGTCGCCGAGGTGGCCCAGGATCTCCGTCTCGCCGTACCGGTCGCCGAAGCCCCGGTCCAGCTCCAGGGCCCGGCGGTAGCAGTCGACGGCCTCGGTGTGGTCGCCGAGGTGGTGGTGCACGTGGCCGAGGCTGTCCCAGGCGCCCGCCTCGCCGTGCCGGTCCCCGATCTCCCGGTTGAGCCGCACCGCCTGGACGCAGTGGTCGAGGGCCGTGCGGTGGTCGCCGAGCATGATGTTCAGCCAGCCGACGTTGTTCAGGGCCCGGGCCTGGCCCCCCGCGTGACCCGTCTGCCGGTACAGGGCGAGCGCCTGCTCGACGTGGCCGAGCGCGTCCCGCTGCCGGTCCTGCTGGACGAGCACCCAACCCAGACCGCGGTGGGTGTGCGCCTGGCCCGTACGGTCGTCGAGCAGCCGGTAGAGGTCGAGGGCGTGCCGGAAGTGGCGGTGGCCCTCGTCCGGTCGACCCATCTGGGTGTGCACGCTGCCGAGGCTGCGGTGGGCCCCCGCCTGCCGGGCCGGGTCGCCGAGCCGCCGGGCCGCCTCCAGCGCGGTCCGCTGGGTGGCCGCCCAGTCGTGCCAGTGTCCGCGGAAGTCGAAGAACGTCTCCAGGGCCCACGCCAGGTGCCAGGCGTGCGCGTCCAGACCGGCCGACACCGCGCGGTCGATCGCGCCGAGCAGCACGGCGTGCTCGGCCGTGAACCAGGTGAGGGCCGCGCCGTGGTCCGCCGGTTCCTCCGGGGTGACGCCGGGCCCGGCGGGCGCCGGGCTCACCCGGTCCCGGTGCGGATCCAGCCGCTCGGCGGCGAATCCGGCGGTGTGCACGTAGAAGTCCATCAGCCGCAGCAGCGCCCGGTCGTTGCCGTCCGGCTCCTGGCGTGCGCGTTCGGCCGCGTAGAGGCGGACCAGGTCGTGCAGCCGGTAGCGGCCGGGCGCGGGCTGCCGGACGAGGTGCGCGTTCTCCAGTTCCCGCAGCGCGGTCCGTACGGCGCCGGCCGGCCAGGCCGTCAGCGCCGCGACGGCGGCCGTCCCGATCTCCGGCCCCGGGGCCAGGCCGATCAGCCGGAACACCTCGGCCGCCCCGGCACCCAGGGCGCGGTAGGAGACGGTGAACGCCGCCCGCACGTCGGCCGTCAGGTCACCCGCGTCCAGGGCGTCCAGTCGCGCCGACTCGTCCCTGAGCTCCTCGGCCAGCACGGCCAGCGGGAAGTCGGGGTGCGCGGCCGCCCGGGCACCCACCACGCTGATCGCCAGCGGCAGGCCCGCGCAGTGCTCCAGCAGGGCGGTGACGGCCGCCGGTTCGGCCTCGGCGCGGGCCGGCCCCAGGTGGCGGAGCATCAACGCGCGGGCGTCCGGCGGGGCCAGCACGTCGAGGGTCAGCAGCCGGGCGCCGTGGGCGCTCGCCAGACCGGCCAGCCGACGGCGGCTGGTGACCAGCACCGCACAGGTGGCGCTGCCCGGCAGCAGCGCGGCAGCCTGCTCGGCGTCGGCGGCGTTGTCCAGCACGATCAGCATCCGCCGGCCCTGGACCAGGCTCCGGTACAGGCGCGCCTGTGCCTGCGCGGCCGCGGGCACGGCGTCGGAGGACACCCCCAGCGCGTCGAGGAAGGCGCGCACCGCCACGGTCGGCGCGAGTCGCTCCCCCGACGGGTCGAAGCCGCGCAGGTCCGCGTACAGCTGGCCGTCCGGGAAGCGGTCGAGGTTCCGGTGCGCCCAGTGCAGGGCCAGCCAGGTCTTCCCGATCCCGCCGCTGCCGCCGACCGCGCAGACCGCCACCGCGTCGCCGGGCGGGTGCGGCGCGGACAGCGCCCCGTCCAGCTCCGCGAGTTGCCGGTCGCGGCCGGTCAGCCAGGACGGACAGGCGGGGAGCTGGCGCGGCACGGGGACGGCGGGCGGGCCGGGGACGGCGGGCGGGCCGGCGCGCGGGGCCGGCCTGGGGGCGGCCAACCCGGGGTCGTCGGTGAGGACCTGCCGGTGCAGCCGCATCAGCGCCGGGCCGGGATCGGCCCCCAGTTCCTCCGCGAGTCTGCGCCTCAGCCTCCGGTAGTGGGCCAGGGCGTCGGCGCTGCGGCCGCTGCGGCACAGCGCGAGCATCAGCTGACCGGCCAGCCGCTCGTCCAGCGGGTGCTGTGCGGTGCGGGCGGTGAGCGCGGGCAGCACCTCGCCGTGCAGGCCGTTGCGGAGCGAGAGGTCGGTGCCGTCGAGTTCGGCCGAAAAGCGTTCCTGTTCCAGGCTGCGGCGCAGCTCGTGGAACCACGGGGTGTCGACGGTGGCGAACGCCTCCCCCCGCCACAGCTCCAGCGCCTGCCGCATCAGCTCCGCCGCCTGCTCGCCGTCCGACGCCCTGGCCCGCGCGGCGAGCAGACGGAAGCGGTGCAGGTCCACGGCGCCCGGTTCCACCTCCAGGACGTAGCCGCCGGCCTGCCGCCCGATCCGCACCTCGGTGCCCGCGCCGTCCAGCGCCCGGCGCAGCCGGGACAGGTAGCTGTACAGCGTGCCCATGGCCCGCTGCGGGGCCCTGCCCGCCCAGACCCGTTCGACGAGTTCGTCGGCGGGCACCGCCCGGTTGGCGTCCACGAGCAGCGCGGCCAGGACGCAGCGCTGGCGCAGGTGTCCCACGTCGGCGGGGCGGCCCGCGACGCGTGCCTCGATCGTGCCGAGTACCCCGAACTCCACCGTCATCCCGACCGCCCCCTCCGGTGGAACCCTAGCCCGGCGCCCCCGGCCCGTGCCGGGAACGCCCGGGTTCTCCGCCCGGTCCCGACGTTTTCCGCCGCGGGCGGGGCGCGGGGCGGAGTGACGGGGCGGCAGGGACGGCGGCGGGGTGCGGCGGGTCGGGGTGGCGGCGGCGGCCGTCGGTCGGGGGCGCCCGTGGATCGGGGTGCCCTGGATCGGGGTGCGGGGAGGAGGTCGTGCGGGGAGGAGGTCGTGCGGGGAGGAGGTCGTGCGGGTCAGGCCGGGACGCAGTCCCGGATCTTGGCGGCGAGCCGGGCCACGTCGTCCAGCCGGTGGGTGAGGTCGGTCTGGACCTCGGCCGCCTCCTGCCAGGCGGCGCGCGCGTCGGCGACGTGGCCCGCCGCGTGGTGCGCATCACCGAGGTGTTCGAGGTTCTGCGCCTCGTTCGAGCGGTGGCCGATGGTGCGGTTGATGACCAGGGCGCGCTCGTAGCAGTCGGCGGCCTCCGGGTACCGGCCCAGGCCCTGCAGGGCGAATCCGATGCTGTCCAGGGCGTTGGCCTCGCCCCGGTGGTCGCCCACCTCCCGGTGGTAGTCCAGCGCCCGGCGGCAGGTGTCGGCCGCCTCGGCGTAGCGGCCGAGCTGCGCGTAGTCCCAGCCCGCCGCGTTGAGGGCCCTGGCCCGGCAGATTCCGTCTCCGGCCGTGTCGAACAGGTCGAGGGCGAGCAGGTCGTGCCGCAGGGCCCGTTCCTGGTCCCCCCGGACCTCCCACAGGTATCCCAGGTGCAGCTCGGCATGCCCCTCGGCCTCCGGCCGCCCGAGGGCCCGGCAGAGCCGGACCGACTCCTCCAGGTGGGCGAGGGCCTCGTCGTGGCGGCCCAGTTCCATGGTGGCGCAGCCCAGTTCGCGGTGTGCGCGGGCCTGTTCGGCCCGGTCGCCGGCGGCCGTGGCGGCGTCGAGCGCCGCCTCGAACACGGCCAGCACGTCGTGCCACCGTGCTCCCCTGCCGAGGAACGTGCTCAGGGTGCTCGCGAGTTGCCAGGTGGGGGCACCCGGCCGGATGCCCGACCCGGCGCCCGACCGGGTGCCGCCGGCCTGCTGCACGAGCGTGCCCAGCACCGGGTACTCGGCGGCGAACCAGGCGTGGGCGGCCCGCTCGTCGGCCGGCCGCCACGGGCCCGAGCCGGGCTGCGGCGGCGGCAGCGGCGGCGTGTCCTGGTGGACGTTCAGCAGGCTGTCGCAGGCGAGCGCGGTGTGGAGGTAGTGGTCGACCAGCCGGTCGAAGGCGCCGTCGCGGTCCGCGTCCCCGGCGACGAGTTCGAGGGCGTGGGCCCGGACCAGGTCGTGGAGGGTGTACCGGCCCGGGCGGTCCTCGGTCAGGAGGTGGGCGCGGGCGAGTTCGGCGACCACCGGACGGACGTCCGGAACCGGCTCGCCGACGAGCGCGGCGGCTGCGGCGAGGGAGACGTCCGGGCCGGGGTGCGCGCCGAGGAGGCGGAAGAGCCGTTGCGCGGGCCCGCCGAACGTCCGGTAGGAGGACGTGAGGACGGCCCGGACGTCGGCGGTCGTGTCACCGTCGCCGGCGCCGAACGCGTCGAGGGTGTTGCGCACGCGGCCGAGGTCCTCGGCCAGCGCGGACAGGGCGAGTTCGGGCCGGTCGGCCGCCCGCGCGGCGAGGACACCGATCGCCAGGGGCATCCCTCCGCACAGCGCGAGCAGCCGGTCGGTGGCGGCCCGTTCGGCCTCCGGACGCGGGTGTCCGAGGTGGCTGCCGAACAGCCGGGCGGAGTCCTCACCGGACAGCGCGCCCAGCGTCAGCACGTGCGCTCCGTGCGCCACGACGAGGCCGGGCAGTCGACGACGGCTCGTGACCAGGGCGGTGCAGCCGAGGCCGCCGGGCAGGAGGGGGAGGACCTGCTCGGTGTCGTGGGCGTTGTCCAGCACCACGAGGATCCGCTTCGCCGCCGTCAGGCTGCGGTAGAGGCCGGTCTGCCCGTGGAGGTCGGTCGGCACGGCGTGCGGGGCGACCCCGAGTGCTTCGAGGAAGCCGCGCAGGGCGGTCTGCGGCCGGATCGGGGGCTCGGAGGGATCGAAGCCCTTCAGGTTGACGAACAACTGGCCGTCGGGGAAGGAGTCCAGGTTGTCGTAGGCCCAGCGCAGAGCCAGCCAGGTCTTGCCCATCCCGCCCGCCCCGGTGACCGCCAGGACGGGGCGGGCGCCCTCGCCCCGACGCGGACCGAGCCGCTCCAGCTCCGCCTCCCGGGCCGTGAACCGGTCCGGCGGCAAGGGCAGTTGGCGCGGCACGACGAACCCCGGTTCGGCGGACGGCGGCGCGGCGGCCACCGGGGCCGACTCCGTCCTCGGCGCCTCCAGGGCGGGATCGGCGGCCAGGATGCGCAGGTGCAGACGGCGCAGCTCCGGACCGGGCTCGACGCCGAGTTGTTCCGCGAGCTCCCTCCGGGTGCGCTCGTAGTGCTCCAGTGCGTCCGCCTGGCGTCCGCTGCGGTACAGGGCGAGCATGAACCGGCCCGCCGGGCCCTCGTCGAGGGGGTGGCCCGTCACGAGTCGCTGCAGGTCGCCGAGCACCTCCGTGTGCTCGCCGCAGTCGAGTCTGAGGTCCATCAGGTCGGCCTCGGCGGTACGGTGCCGTTCGTCGAGCCGCGTCCGCAGCTCGTTCAGCCAGGGCGTGTCGATCCTGGGCAGCAGCGTGCCGCGTCTGAGCGCCACCGCCTGCTCCAACAGGAGCCTCGCGCGGGAGGGTTCGGCGGTCCGCGCCTCGCCCGTCCAGCGTGCGAAGCGGTACAGGTCGACCGCCATGGGGTCCACGTCGACCGCGTACCCGCCGCCCCGGCGCTCGATCCTGGCCTCGTCGGACCCCTCCAGGGCCTGCCGGAGCCGGGAGAGGTAGCTGTAGAGGGTGCTCCGGCCACCACGGGGCGGGGCCTCGCCCCAGACCCGTTCGAGCAGCTGCTCCGCGGTCACGCAGGCGTCACGGTCGGCCAACAGGGCCACCAGCACGCACTGCTGGCGCGGGTGCCCCAGGTCGACGGCCCGCCGGCCGATCAGGACCTCGACGCCCCCGAGCAAGCGGATCCGAACTGACATGTCGTCAATCTCCTTGCTTTCGAGCGGAATCATGGTGGGGAGCGGACCGCCCGTGGCAAGCGTAGCCATCGCCGCCGGAACGCGACATCGGCGCCGACCTGCGGGTTCAACACCCCTCGCAAGGTCCGGGCAAGTCCCGGCTGCGAGATTCGGATCTGCCGCACCGGCCCGGGACCGCGGTCGCACCACCGTCCGGCGGCGCGCGTCGAGGCGCCGGACGACCGCCCCGCACACCACAGGAGGAAACCGTGCAGAACGGCCTTCACCGTCCAGGACGACAGGGGCGGCAGGGTGGCGGGAGCGGAGGCGGCCCGGACTCGTCCGGGGGTGGCGGGGGCGGGGGCGCCGACGGGGGCGGCGCCCACGGAGGAACGGGGCCCGGCGGGGGGACCGGGCCCCGCGGGGGTGGGGACGCCGGCGGTCACGGGGGTGCCGCCGGCGCCCCGCCCCTTGCGGCGGACGGAGCGTCCGGCGCGGCCCGAGGGGCGGGCCGTGGCCGCTGAAGCCGTCGAGTTCGGTACGGGCCTGCTCCGGACCACCGTGCGCCGGACCGTGCACGGCTACCGCTGGTCGCGCGCGCCGGGCCCGGACGCGCCGTCCCCCTTCGCGGCCGTCTCCCCCGGAACGGCCGCGCTGCTCGCCGGCCTGCCCGCGGTCCCCGGGACCGGCCGGGCCGCCGGAACCGGCTGGCTCCTCGGGGAGGAGGACGGCCGGGGGCACCGCCACTACTCCGCGCGGAGCCCGCTGAGCGCGGCCCGGCTCCTGCTGCCGGGCGACCGGAGGGCGGACGGCGCTCCGCCCACCGCCCTCGTGGACGCCGTCACCGGCCTGGGCGCGCTGCTGGCCCGTCTGCACCGCACACCGCTGCCGCCGGGGACCCCGCCGCCCGCCCCCTCCCGCGCCCTGCGCAGGCTGCACGCCTGGCTCACCGACGACTCGCCCGTTCCCGGCGCGGAACTGCTGCGCGACGCACTGGGCGCACGGCGCCACAACACCCTGGTCCGGGGGTGCTCGGCCGCCCTGGCCCCGGGCGACGACGGGGTGCTCTGCCACGGGGCACCCGGACTCGGTTCACTGCTGCCCGGCGGGCCGGGAGGCGCGGCCGCGGTGTTCATCGGCGAGGATCTCTGTCTGGCCCCGCCGGCGACCGACCTGGGGTGGCTCGTGGGCGAGCTGATCGGGCTGCGGTGGTCGCTCGGCGCGGGTGCGCCGGAGGCCTGGCAGCGGCTCGTCGACGCGGCCGCCGCCGGGTACGGGGCGACGGCGGAGGTGTCCGACAGCTTCTGGCCCGCCCTGCGCGTCGCCGTCCGCGTCCACGACACCGTCGCGTACCGGCCCCGGCCGCCCGACGCCGTGATCCCCCGGTTCGCTCCGCTGCTCCGCGGCCTTCTCGACGCGTCCGGCCTCCACACGTCCGACCGCTTCCCCGGGCGAGACCCCGGCCCCGGGCCCGGACCCGGACCCGGTCGGGGTCGGGGTCGGGGTCCGCGCGGGCGGTGACGGGCCGCCGCAGGGGCCGACGGGGCCCCCGGCGGCGGCGGTCCGGACCCCGGCGCCCCGGGCCGCGCGGCGGCGGACCGGGGCGACCCGGGCGCAGCACCGGCATCAGCAGGTGACGGGGACGTCCACGGTCGACGCGGGCGGCGGGGTGCCGAAGTCCGTCAGCGAGAAGGACGCCCGGACCGTCGAGCCGCACGGGGCTTCGGCCTTCGGGCCACTGACGTAGCCGGTTCCGGCGCCGAGGTAGGTGGAGCCGCTGCGGGTCCCCAGCCCCGCTCCGCCGACGACGGCCAGGGAGACCGTGTAGAGGAAGCTCCGTCCGGGCCCGGGGATCAGCTGCGCGCTGCTCCCGTAGACACTGACCGAGGTGCCGTCGACCGTCACGCAGACGGAGTTCAGCCTGTTGATCATCATGACGGCGGGCCCGCAGCCGGACGTCACCGCGGCGGGGCCGGCGGCAGTCCCGGAGGCTTGACCGGCGGCCGTCGGGGCCGAAGCGCCGACAGAAGGAGTGGTGGCAGTGGCGGGGGCGGCCACCGCGGCGGCCGGCGGACCGGCGAGGGCGAGGGCAGTGGCGAGGACGAGGGCGGTTCGCTTCACGGGTTTCTCTCCTGAGGGTCGGCTAGGCATGCCGTGTGGGGCCGACACCCTTCGAACACAATGTGATATGTCACATCGCAACGTCGATACTGCCACGGAAACCGGCGCCGACCGCCCACATCGCCTCCCCTGCCGGAAAAACGGTCACCGGGCACCGCATGCGTGACCGAAAACCACCGGGTGCGACCGCGGGCGGGGTCGGAGCGCCGGCCCGGGGAACCTCCGCCCACCAGGACACGGACCGAGAGATGGGTACTCCCCCGCATTGTTCTCCGCACGATTCCGGAGGTCCGCTGGATCATCGCCCCGGGCGCCGCACCGGCCACAGCGGTCACCGTGGCCACTGCGGTCGGCGCGGACACGAGTCAGGAGGTGGCGGGCTCACAGGCCCACGGACCTGCCGGGCCACCGACGGCATCGCACGCCCAGCACCGCCGTCCCGTCCCGACGCCCCACGACGCGCTCCACGACAACAAGGCCAGGTGAACGGCATGGACGACGCCCGCACGCCGGTGGGACCGGTGCGACGGCCCGCGATGTACCTGCGGTGCCAGCCCTACGACACCCGCGAGGCGGAGTACGTGCGCACCGCCATGGAGATGCTGGCCGTCCGGCTGGCCCTGCCGTTCCCGGACGTCTACGCCGACCACGGCCGCTCCGCCAGGGGCCCGCTGCCCGCCCTGGAGAAGCTGGTGACGGCGGCCGAGCAGGGCTGGGTGGACGTCGTCCTCGTCCCCGGGCCGTTCGTCTTCTCGCTCGACGACCGCACCGCCGCGGCGACCGTCGCACGGCTGGCCCGCGCGGGCTGCGAGGTCGTCGAGACACCGGGACGCGTCGTGCGCCCCGGACGCCGGACCCCCGGCGGAGTCCCGGCCGGCCTGCCGGGGTGACGTGCACCCGGGCCCACCCGACGCGCCCGACCGGGGCGGAGGCATCATAGGGGTCATGCCAGCCCAGACCGGATACGCCGAGCGCCACGACCGCCCCGCGGCAGCACGGCGATGAGCCGGCCCCAGCCGCCGGCCGCCCACGGCTCCGGATTCGCCCTGGTGGGCCGCGACCACGAGCTCGCCCTCGCGTGCGACGCGCTGTCCCGCCCGCCGGCCGTGCTCGTCGTCGAGGGCGAGGCCGGCATCGGCAAGTCGCGACTGGTGGCCGAGGCCGTCGCGGCCCGGGCCGGGACGGGACGTGCCGTGCTCGGCGGACTCTGCCACCCGCTGCGCGAACCGCTGCCGTTCGGCCCCGTGGTGGACGCCCTGCGGGACGCCGCCGCCCTGCTGCCCCCGCCCGGAGACCTCCCGCCCAGCGCCGGGGCGCTGCGCTGGGTGCTGCCCGACCTGGCCCCGCACCTGCCCCCCGCACCGTCCGGCGGCGAGGGCCTGCTCTCCGGGCGCCATCTGCTGGTCCAGGGCCTGCGCGCGCTGCTCGGCGCACTCGACGACGCCGTCCTGGTGATCGAGGACCTGCACTGGGCCGACGACGCCACCCGCGACCTGCTGCTCCAGCTGGCCCGCGACATGCCGCCGCGACTCTCCCTCGCGGTCACCTACCGCGCCGAGGACATGCCGCCCGACGCACCGGCCTTCGGTGCCGCCTACCGGCGCCCGCCCGGCGTGGCCGGTGCGCTGATCCGGCTGGGCCCCCTCACCGAGCCGGACGTCCACGAGCTCGCCCGCGCCGCGCTCGGCCCGCGCGCCACCCCCGACCTCGCCCGCGTGCTCTTCGACCGCAGTCAGGGCCTCCCCCTGACCGCCGAGGAGGACCTGCTCGCCATCGCCGAACGGCCCCGGGCCGAGACCCGGGCCGAGACCCGGACCGGCAGCCGGCCGGGCGGGGCCGACCCGGCCGCCGACCTGGCCGCCCGGCTGGCCCGGCGCGAGGTGCCGCAGGGCCTGCGCGACGCCGTCACCGAACGGCTCGCCCGCCTCAGCGGCGCCGGCGACGCCGTCGTGGCCGCCGCCGCCGTCCTCGCCGTCCCCGCCGACGAGGACCTGCTGACCGCCGTCGCCGGCCTCGGCCCCGCCGACGGCGCGAACGGCCTGACGGAGGCCCTGCACGCGGCGGTCCTCCAGGAGAGCGCCCCCGACCGCTACGCCTTCCGCCACGTGCTGGCCCAGCAGGTCGCCTACCGGCGCGTCCCCGGGCCGCAGCGCCGGGTCCTGCACCGCCGGGCGGTCGAGGCCCTGGACACCCGGGCCCCCCGGCCGCTGGTCCAGATCGCCCACCACACGCTGGCCATGGGCGACCGCCCCGCCTGGCAGGACCTCGCGCAGGCCGCCGCCGACCAGGCCGTGGCCCTCGGCGACCCGGGCAGCGCCCGGGCGATGCTGCGCAGCCTCCTGGACGAGCCGGGGCTCGACCCGCAGCGGCGCGGGCGGGCCGCGCTGGCCCTGGCCCGGATCGCGGCCGACGACGTGGACCCTGCGGCCAGCATCCAGGTCCTGAGCGGCATGGTCGCCGATCCCCGGCTGCCGGTCGCGGACCGCGGCGAGATCCGTCTCGCCCTCGGGTTCCTCACCGCCGTCCACAGCGGCAACCGGGCCGGGTTCGACCGGATCCGGGAAGCCCTGGAGGAGTTGGAGGAACGCCCCAGCCGGGCCGCCCGGGCCATGGTCGCGATCGCCATGGACGAGCGCGACGGCGCCGGCCGGCACGCGGCGGACTGGCTGGCGCGGGCCGACGGCCTCCTGGCAACCAGTCCGGACGAGGACGTGGCCGCCGCGGTGCGGGCCACCTCGCTCACCTTCATGGCCCGGGACGGCGACCCGGCGGTGTGGGACCGGCTCGACGAACTGCCCCGGTCCTCCGAACGCCCCGAGGTCGTCCGGCAGACCACCCGGGCTCTCTACAACACGGGTGAGATCGGCATCGAGCTCGGCTACGACCGCCGGGCCGCACACCTGCTGGCCGAGAGCCGGCGACTGGCCCGGCAGGCGGCCATCCCGTACCTGGAGTGCTACAGCCGCCTCGCGCTGATCCGGCTGGACATGCTGGCCGGCCGCTGGCAGGAGCTGGAGCAGCGCTTCGACACCCTGGGCGCGGAGTTCGACGACCTGGCGATGGCCGGGGCCGAACGCTCCCTGCTGCTCGGACGGCTGGCCGCCGCCCGCGGCCGACTGGCCCTGGCGCGCGAGGAGTTCGAGATCGCCGGCCGGTACGGTCAGCGGGAGTCCCAGGTCACGGCCGCCCTGCGCGCCGCCGCCGGCCTCGCGGGCCTGCAACTGCTGGAGGGCGACGCCGTCGCCGCCGCCGCCACGGTCGGCCCCGCCCTCACCACCGCGCGTCAGGCCGACGCCTGGGCCAGGACCGCCGAACTGCTGCCGGTCGCCGTCGAGGCGCTCATCGCCACCGGCGGCCACGCCCGCGCCGCGGCCGTCACCGAGGAGGCCGCGGACGCCCTCACCGGCCGGGCCGCGCCCGCCGTCTCGGCGGCCCTCGACCTCGCCCGGGGACTCCTGCTCAGCGCGAGTGGCGAGCCCGGCGCCGACGAGGCGTTCACCCGGGCCCGGAACCAGTGGCACGACATCGGCCGGCCGTACGAGGCGGCACGGGCCGACGAGCGGATCGCCGCCGCGCTCGCCCCCCACGACCGCGCCCGGGCTACCGAGCGGATCGCCGCCGCGGAACGCGTCTACCTCGACGTCGCGGCGACCTCCGACACCGCCCGCTGTCAGAAGCTCCGCCGGGACCTCGACCTCGGCAACACCGGCTCGCCGGGACGCCGCGGCTACGGCAAGCGCCTGTCACCGAGGGAGCGGCAGGTCGCGGAACTCCTCGCCCAGGGCGCCGTCAACCAGGACATCGCCCAGGCCCTGTTCCTCTCGCCCCGGACCGTCGAGCACCATGTGGCGAACGTGCTCCACAAGCTGGGAACGAGTCGCGCCGAGACGGCGCGGGCGCTCGCGAAGGCCGACGCGGACGGGATCGGGGGCGGCTCGGCGGACGGCGTGCAGGTCTGACCTGCGGCGCCCGAAGCACGTCGGGCACCTGCGGTCGGCGGGTGGGCGGCGGACGGGGCGACGGGCGGTGCGGCCGGCGGGACGGCGCCTTCGCGGACGGCTCCCCCAGCGTTCACCCGCGTCGATAGGTAGTCCTCCGCATTGATCCGGCCCGGCCGGACCGGTTCCCTGGAGTGGCCGGAGAGAAGGACCGCCGCGCCCCCCACCAGGAAGGCTCCGACGACATGAGTGCACGTCACCGCTCGCTGAACCCGCCCACCGCGCCGCTGTGCGCCTCGGACCAGGTCCGCGCCACGGTGTGGATCTCGCCCTCCCCGCGCAAGGCCGCCAACCACCCGCTCGCCCTGGTGCGGCTGGCCAGGCTGAGCCGCGCCTGACCCGGGTGCCCCTCGTCGCCGACGGAGCGCCGGCGGAGCGCCGGTGACCGCGCGCGGCAGCCGGTGACGCGGTCTCCCGCCCCGCAGGCGCCGTGCGAGGCGGGCGACCGGGACCGGAGCCGCGGAAGGGCCCTGCCCGACCGGCCGGGCAGGGCCCTTCCCACCCGGGCGGGGTCAGCAGTTCGCCGGCACCGCGAGGGTGGCGATCGACGGCGGCCAGCCCCACTCGGTGGCCTCGATCGTGGCCTCGGCGGTCGAGCCGCAGGGGACGACACCGGAGATCGTGCCCACCTCGGTCGCACTGCGCCTGACGACCGGCGCCGGCTTCAGCGCGCCGAGCTGGAGACCGCCGACCACCGAGGCGGTGAAGCGGAAGGGGACGGCCCGCGGCGACCACGCGACGCTGCTCGGGGTGGCCGTTCCGGTGAACGTGACCTGGTCGCCGTAGACGACGGCGCAGAGCTCGTTGACCACGACGCCGCGGTAGCTGCTGACGCAGGTCCTCGTGACGACGGCGGACGCGGCCTCGTCGGAGGCCTGGGCGGTGGCCTGGGCGGCGCCGGCGACGGTCAGGAGGGTGCTGCCGGCAAGAATGGCGAGGAGCCGATTCATCGGGTGCTTCCCGTTCGTAGGTAGGAATGTCAGGTGGAAGTCAGGTGGAAGCCATGTGACATTTCACGCTTCACACCTCACATACTGCCATGGATTCAAGCGGAATATTTGATTCCATCCTTCATTTCGAAGCCATTTTCTGATTTCAGCCTTTGTCTGTCCGAAACCCGCCGGTCGGGTGTCCCCGCATGGCGCCCCATGTCCGCCCGTGAACAGTTGGTTGCGACGGTTGCCCCCGCTTCCCGGCGGTGCGCAGGATGGGCAGGCCCGGCCAACGGGCTGACGGGAGGCGGTCGTTCGTCGTGTCAGGAAAACAGATCCATCTCGCCGTGTTCCTTCCCGGGATCGGGAACCCCACCGTCTGGTCCGACCCGCGCGCCGGCAGCCAGATCGACTTCGAGACCTTCCGCCACGTGGCGCGGACCGCCGAGCGGGGCAAGTTCGACTTCTTCTTCCTCGCCGAGGGCCTGCGCCTGCGCGAGCACAAGGGCGAGATCTACGAACTGGACGTCGCGGGCCGCCCGGAGTCGCTGACCGTCCTCAGCGCGCTGGCGGCCGTCACCTCCAGGATCGGACTGGCCGCCACCGTCAGCTCGACCTTCAACGAACCGTACGAGGTGGCACGGCGGCTGGCCGCGCTGGACCACCTCAGCGAGGGCCGCGCCGCCTGGAACGTGGTCACCAGCCGGGACGACTTCACCGGGGAGAACTTCCGCCGCGGGGGCTTCCTCCCGGAAGCCGACCGGTACACCAGGGCCGCCGAATTCCTCCATTCCGCACGGGAGTTGTGGGACAGCTGGGCCGACGGCGACGTCCTCGCGGACGCGGCCGGAGGCCGGTTCGTCCGCCCCGGCGCCGGGTCCTTCACCCACCGGGGCACGCACTTCGACATCACCGGGCGGTTCAACACGCCCCGCCCGCCCCAGGGCCACCCCGTGGTCATCCAGGCCGGCGAGTCGCCCCAGGGAAGGGAGTTCGCCGCCGCCGCAGCCGACGTGGTCTTCAGCCGGTACGCCGGACTCGCCGAGGCCCAGGAGTTCTACCGCGACGTCAAGGGCCGACTGGCGGGCCACGGCCGCGCACCGGAGCAGCTGAAGATCCTGCCCGCCGTCTCGTACGTCCTCGGCGACACCGCCGAGGAGGCCCGGGAGCGGGCCACCGAGATCCGCCGGGCCCAGATCGGCCCCGGGACGGCGATCGCCCACCTGGAAGGCGTCTGGGGACGCGACCTCTCCGGCTACGACCCGGACGGCCCGCTCCCGGACATCGACCCCGACCCCGACAGCCTGCTGTTCAAGGGCCACGCCCTGTTCCGGATCGACCGGGCCGCCACCGCCCGCCAGTGGCGCACGCTGGCCCGGGAACGAAACCTGAGCATCCGGGAGCTCGTCACCGAGGTCACCGGCCGGCAGACGTTCATCGGCACGCCGCACGAAGTCGCCGACGCCATGGACGCGTTCGTGCAGAGCGACGGTTCGGACGGCTTCGTCATCACCCCGCACCTCACCCCGGGCGGGCTCGACGAGCTCGTCGACCGGGTCGTACCGCTGCTCCAGGAGAAGGGCGTGTACCGCACCGACTACACCGGCAGCACGCTCCGCGAACACCTCGGGCTGCCGGAGGCCCGCCGAACGGCGCAGGAGGCCACCGCATGAGCCCCACCGAGTCGCACCGGCCGCCGCTGCACCTCGCCGTCGCGCTCGACGGCGCCGGCTGGCACCCCGCCGCCTGGCGCGCCGAGGACGCCCGCTCCGGCGAGCTGTTCACGGCCGGGTACTGGGCCGACCTCGTCGCGGAGGCCGAACGCGGCCTGCTCGACCTGGTGACCTTCGAGGACACCCTCGCGCTCCAGTCCGCCGACCCCACCACCCCGGACGACCGCACCGACCAGGTCCGCGGCCGCCTCGACGCCGTCCTCGTCGCCTCCCGGGTGGCACCGCTCAGCTCGCGGATCGGACTGGTGCCGACCACCAACGTCACCCACACCGAGCCGTTCCACCTCTCCACCGCCCTCGCCACCCTCGACTTCACCAGCCAGGGCCGGGCCGGCTGGCGCCCGCAGCTCTCCTCCCGCGCCGACGACGCCGCCCACTTCGGGCGCCGCACCACACCGCGACTCACCCACGACGACGTCCAGGACTCCGACGCGATCTCCAAGCGTCTCGCGCCCCTCTTCGACGAGGCCGCCGACGTGGTGGAGGTCGTACGACGGCTCTGGGACAGCTGGGAGGACGACGCGGAGATCCGCTCCACCGCCACCGGCCGGTTCCTCGACCGCGACCGCCTCCACCCGATCGACTTCCACGGCGAGCACTTCGCCGTCCGCGGCCCGTCCATCACCCCGCGCCCACCGCAGGGACAGCCGCCGGTCGCCGTCCTCGCGCACGCCCGGATCCCGTACGAACTCGCGGCCAAGGGCGCCGACCTGGTCTTCGTCACCCCGCACTCCCCGGCCGGCACCGCGGCGATCCTGGCCGAGGTCGCCACCGCCGGCGCAGCGGTCGGCCGGTCCCCCGACCGGCCCCTCAAGGTCTTCGCGGACCTGCTGGTGTTCCTCGACGACCGGCCCGGCGAGGCCGCCCGTCAACGGGACCGGCTCGACGAGCTGAACGGCGAACCGCTGCGCTCCGACGCGGAGATCTTCACCGGGACGCCCGCGGAGCTCGCCGACCTCCTCCTCGACCGGCGGACGGCCGGGCTCGACGGGTTCCGGCTGCGCCCCGGCCGGCTGCCGCACGACCTCGTGGCGGTCGCCCGCGGGCTCGTCCCCGAGCTCCAGCGGCGCGGCGCCTTCCGGACGGCGTACACGGCACGGACCCTGCGCGGCCACCTCGGCCTCCCCCGGCCCGCCAGTCGCTACACGGCCGACCGGGCGGGCTGACCTGACAGGGCGTCCGGACAGGCCGACCGGACGGCCCGGCAGCCCCCTGCCGGTCGGACCGGCCGCCGTCTCCGGTCGGTCCGACCGGCAGGGTCCGGCACGTCAGACAGCGTCCGGCAGCCGCCCGGGGCGTGAACTCGGCGGTAGTCAGGGCCTGTTCGGTCGGCACGCCCGGGGAGTTCGACCGGGGCGGGGAGGCCGGGGCGGGGAGGCCGGGGATCCGCACCGGCCGCACGTCCGGCAGCTCACGCCCGCGCCGCCGCTCACGCAGGCGCCTTCAGGGACCGGGCGCCGTGGTGCGGTGGCGCGCGCGGTAGGCGCGGGGGGTGGTGCCGGTGAGCTGCCCGAAGTGGTGCCGCAGTCCGGCCGGGGAGGTGAAGCCGGCGCGGGCCGCGACCGACTCCACCGAGTCGTCGGTGCCCTCCAGCAGTTCACGGGCCCGCTGCAGGCGCAGGCGCAGCAGGTAGCGCTGGGCGCTGAGGCCGGTGCGCGCGCGGAAGCGGCGGTTGAGGCTGCTGACGCTGATACCGGCGTGCGCGGCGATGTCGGCCGGGGTGAGCGGCAGGTGGATCCTGCTGTCCAGCCAGGCCAGGGTGTCGTCGAGGCCGCTGCTGTCCGCGAGTCCGCGGTCGATGCCCTCGCGCACGCGTTCCGCGTGGACCGCGAGCGGGCTGAGCAGTTCCCGGCAGGTGTCGCCGGCGACCTGTTCGCCGTGGTCCTGCGCCAGCACGCGCAGGCAGACGTCCAGCCCGCCGAAGATCCCGGCCGAGGTGAGGAACGGGCCGTCGCCGACGAGCGTCCCGGCGGGGTCGACCTCGACGCGGGGGTGACGCCGGGCCAGTTCTTCCTGGTGGCGCCAGCCGGTCGTGGCCCGGCGGCCGTCGAGGAGGCCGGTGGCCGCGAGGTCGAACACCCCCGTGCCGACCGCGGCGATCCGGGCGCCGCGCGCGGCGGCGGCGTGCAGGACCTCGGTCGACTCGGTTGCAGGGAGGCCCTGGTGGACGGGCAGGGCTTCGCGCGAGGGCAGCAGGACGACGTCCGCGTCGGCCGCGCCCGCCAGGCCCCACGGAAGGGTGATCGCGGTGGGCGCGGGCAGCCCGATCCTGCCCGGCCCGGGGCCGCCGCCCGCGGCGCACAGCCGGACGTCGTAGGCGACACCGGGGTGGTCGCGGGCCGCGGTGCCGAACACCAGGCCGGGGGTGGTGAGGTGGTGCCCGGGCAGGCGGTCGGGGACGAGGACGGCGATCACTGGCATGGGAGGAGGATATTCCGGGAGGGTTCGGACACGGACGAGGAGGGTGGGAGGCAGGGGCGGGGAACCGCCCGGTGCCCCGGACCGGGATCCGGGGCACCGGGCGGGCGGCGAGCAGGAGCGGGCGGCGGGGTGGGGCGGGCGGCGGGTCAGCCCTCGTAGGTGCGGATGGTCGACCGGATCCAGCCCGCGTAGGCCGGCACGCTGCTGTAGAGCCCGGGGCCGGTCGAGCAGGTGGGGTCGGTGTCGCCGTCCCCGGACGTGGCGCCGACCAGCTCCCAGCGTCCGCCCCGGCCGCGCTGGATCTGCGGGCCGCCGGAGTCCCCGATGCAGGCCATCGCCCCCGGCACCCGACTGACGGTGCACAGGCGGGTCAGCCCCGCCCGGCCGGGCGAGCACTCGTCGACGGCGCCCCGGCGGGTGTCGAGCTGCTGGAGCCGGTTCGCGAACGCGGCCTGGGTGATGTCCGTGGTGTCGACGACGGTGCCGAAGCCGAGGATCCGGGTGGGCGTTCCGGGCGGGGCCGGCCGGTCGGCCAGCCGGATCGGTGTCTGCGGGGCGGGCCGGTCGAGCCGGACGAGCGCGAGGTCGTTCTCGTTCGGTGCGCCGTCGACGCCCAGCGCGTAGCCGGGGTGGGTCACGGCGCGCTCGATGCCGCGCACCGTGCCGCCGGAGGTGCGGCGGTCGGAGGCGATGCGCACGATGCCGTCGGGCTTCACGAGCCGGGTGTCGACGCAGTGGGCGGCCGTCAGCACCCAGCGGGGGTGGATCAGGGTCGCACCGCAGACGCCGTCGTCGAACCTCAGGTCGGGGACGGTGATCGGGATCGACGCCATGAACGGGTAACGCCCCTCGGCGTTCTGCCCGTTGACGACGGCTTCGGCCGGGCCGGTCATGGTCGCGGCGCTGGCCGCCACGGCCAGCGCGACGGCGACGGTGCGCGCCGCACGGCGCAGGCGGGTACTCGGCTTGGACACAGGGGATCCGTTCGTCAGGCGCGCCGTCGCGCGCCGCGGGATGGTCGGAACCGGCTGCCGGAGGGCCTCTGGCCTGCGGCGCCGTGTGCTCCATCCTTCGCGCCGGCGCCGGGGGCCGACAGCAGCACCGGTGTCACCCTGGGCTAAATTCTGGACATGCCAGTGATCGCCGTCCTCGCGCTCGACGGTGTGCCGGGCCACCAGCTCACCGCACCGGGGATCTGTTTCGGCACGGCCGCCCGCTGCCACCCGCAGGTGGACTACGAGGTGCGGTACTGCGCGGCGCCGGGGTTCCGCGGCACCGGCGGCGCGGCCCCGTTCGGGCTGGACACCCCGTGGGGTCCGGAGGGTCTGGCGGAGCTGGGGGCCTGCGACACCGTGCTGGTGCCCGGGCACGACGGCTACCTGGACGAGCCGCCGTGCGGGGTGGCCGAGGCGTTGCGGGCCGCGGCCGCCCGGGGCTGCCGGATCGGGTCGGTCGGCACAGGAACGTTCACCCTCGCCGCGTCCGGGCTGCTGGACGGCCGCCGGGCCTCCACCGGGCGGCGGCACGCGGCGGAACTCGCGGCGCGCCACCCCCGGGTCGAGGTCGACCCGCAGGGGGCGGTGGTGGAGGCCGACCCGTTCTACAGCGCGGCCGGGGTGCTCGGCGGCCTCGACCTCTGCCTGCGTCTGATCACCCTCGACCACGGTGTGCCCGTCGCCGTCGAGACGGAGCGGCAGGTGTTCCTGGAGCTGCACGGCCCGGCCGGGCCGCCGGGCGGCGGCGCGGTCACCGGGCCGGCGGGCACGGACGGCGCGGACGGCCCGGACCGGGTGACCGCACGCAGGGTACCGGGGACGCCCGGACCGGCCGGGTCCGGTCTCGGGCCGACCCTTCGGTGGATGGAGGCCCACCTCGACCGCCCGCTCACCCTGGACGACATCGCCCGGCACGCCGGGCTCACCGTCCGCGGTCTGACCCGCCGGTTCCGGGCGGAGACCGGCCTGCCGCCGCTCCAGTACCTCCTGCGCGCCCGCATCCAGCGGGCGCAGCGCCTCCTGGAGCGCGGGGACGAGCCGGTGGCCCGGATCGCCGCCCGTACGGGGCTGGGGACGCCCGCCAACCTCCGCCACCACTTCCAGCGGTACACGGGCAGCAGCCCGAGCGTCTACCGCACCGCGTTCCGCTCCGTCGTCGCCACCCTGACGTGGTCGCAGGAGGGGGCGGCCGGGGGCGTCGGGCCCGACGCCCCCGGGGAACGCGTGCCGCACCGCCCCTGAGTGCCCGGGCGCGACGGGCCGGGTTTCCGTACTGCCGCGCCCTGGAGGGCGCCCCTCCCGGGATCCTCCCGGGCGGTCCGGCGGACGCGGTGGACCCCCGCCGCGGCGGGCCGGAGCGCACGTTCACCGCCGGCCGGGGCGCCGGACTCCGGCTCCTCCTGACGCCGGCCGTCACCGCCGTCGTCCTGGTGTTCACGGTCGCGCACCTGAGGCGCGACGGGGTGACCCGGCCGGACCAGCTGGTCGACGTCCGGCCGCTCCTCGCGGTCCTCGGGTGCTGGATGTCGGTGCGCTCCTTCCGGCGTCGGCGGCGTCCGCTGCGGCTCCGGGTGGGCCCGGCCGGCCCGCGGTGCGGGAGGCGGGGGGTCAGGAGGTGTTCGTGCGCCGGGAACAGCTCTCCGCCGAAACCTGCGGTCCGCTGCCGGGCCGTACGCGGCGCCCGTGGCTCACCGTGTACGCGGTGCCGGGCGCCGAACCCGGGATCCGGCGGACCCATCTCCGGGCGGGCCACCAGGTGTACGCGCTGCTGCGCCCGGACCGGCTGCCGGACCGGGGCGCGGCCGTCCCCGACGCGGTCCGGGCCTTCGCCGGCCACCGCTACGCCGACTCCGTCCGACCCCGCACCGGCGTCCGGCCGCCCGTCCCCGACCGCCGAACTGTCAGAGGCCGGTCGTAGATTCGGCGCGACCGAGCAGCACCCGGCCACCCACGGACAGGACGCCGAGACCGATGACCTCCCCGACCGCCGACCACGGCACCGCACTGACCGACCGCGTCGTCGCCTCCGTCGAGGCCGATCCGCACCGGCTCGTCCTCGGCTACAGCCCCTGGGTCGGCCCCTGGCTCACCGGCGCTCCGGAGCCGCTGCCGGCCGACGTCCTGGCCGGGATCACCTTCCCCAGCGGGCGCCCGCTCCCGCCCAGCCTGCGGCGCTGGCTGGCCTTCGACACGAGCCTGCTGCGCCGGTTCGACTGGTTCGGACCGGAGGGCGACTTCGCTCCGCGCCCGATGGGGAAACTCGCCGACGAGGAGTTCGGCGAGCCCTGGGGCTCCTGCTTCGCCCCGCTGTCGGACCGCTTCGACGAATGCTTCCTGCTGCCCGGCGGCTCCGACTCCCGCCGTGTCCTGGCGACCGGCGAGCCCGACGCGCACGGCGAGTACCCGGTGTTCGCCCTCGACGTCGACGACATCCCGTGCATCATGCTGATGTACCCGGGGCTGGACGTCTACCTGGCCGACACCGCCGGGCTGATCACCCTCCGGGGCGAGGGCTACTCCGACCTGGCGGACGACCGCACCTACGGCCCGCGGATGCGCGAGCACGCCCGCCACGCCTTCGGCGGGGAACTGCACGAGGAGTGCCTGCCGGGCGAGTTCTGAGCCCGCCCCCGCAAGGACGCGGCGATCGCCTGTGCGGTGCTCTTCGGCCTGTTGTGGGCGGCCGAAGTCCGGGTGCCGACCGAGCTCATGGGCGACCTGCCCCCCTTCGGGAGGAGCCGGTCTCCCGGCATCGACCTGGGGCGGACGTGACCCGTTTCGGGCGCGGTGCCGCGGGTTCGGCGGACCGGGGTGTCGACCGGTCCGCCGAACCCGTCAGCGTTTCGGCCAACTTGGCCGCCCTGTGCATGACACCCAGGCACCCCGTGTATGAACTCGCCGTACACCGATCAAGGGCGAGGGCATGAACATCCCCACAAAGAGTCCCCACCGTTTTGTCTCCGCACCGGTCACCGAAGAACCCCACGGCGAGACCATGCCGCCACGGTTCGCCTACGCACTCGTAGGAGCGGTCACCTTCGGGCTCAGCATCATCGGAGCCGTCAATCTCGCGAAGCGCACCCACGACAGACCAGGGCTGGTGAGCGCCCTGCTGATCGTGACCTGCTGCTTCCTCCTCCAGCTCTACAACTGCCACCCCCGGGCGCTCCGAGCGCCGCGCAAGCACACCGCCTGGCTGCTCAGCCTCCAGGCCGTCCTGACCTTCCTGACCCTGCCGCTCACCGATGTCCTCTCGGGCAGCCTGAGCGGTTTCCTCGGCGGCGCGATCCTCATCGCGCTGCGCGGCAGACCGCTGGCCTGGGCCCTGTACGCACTCGTGAACGTCGCCCTGCTGGCGCTCTCCACGCGCCAGCACGACGGGCTCGCGCCGATGTACCTCGAACTGTCCTCGCTGGCAGTCGGGTTGCTCACCTACGGCCTGAGCGCGCTGTGCGATCTCGTGCACCGCCAGCACGAGGCCCGGCAGCGGGCGGCCTGGATCGCCGTCTCCAGCGAGCGGCTGCGGTTCTCCCGGGACCTGCACGACCTCCTCGGGTACAGCCTCTCGGCGATCACCCTGAAGATCGAGCTGATCCAGCGCCTGGTCGGCACCGACGACGGCCGGGCCCAGGCCGAGCTCCGGGAAACCCTTCTGATTGCGCGTCAGGCACTGGCCGACGTACGTGCGGTGGCCACCGGGCCGCAGGCCATGTCGTTGGCCCGGGAGCTGAGAGTGGTGCGCGGGACCCTGGAGACCGCCGGGGTCAGCCTCAGAATCGACGGGCAGCCGCCACAACGGCTCGACGAACAGGTGGGCACCAACCTGTCGATCGTGATGCGGGAGGCCGTCACCAACCTGCTCCGCCACAGCGACGCCACCCGGTGCACGGTCATCATCGCGGAGCGGGCCGGCCGGGTCCATCTGTCGGTGGCCAACAACGGGGTCCGGGCCTCACCGGAGACCGCCTCCGTGCGGCGCGGCATCGGGCTGAACAACCTCCGCGCACGGCTCGCGCTGAGCGGCGGGACCGTCACCACGACCAGCTGCGGCGACTGGTTCTGGCTGTACGCCGAGTGCCCGGTGCACCCGGGGACGGCCGGCACCGGGGCCGACGGTTCGACCGGGTCCGCCGGCTCGGCCGGCTCCGCCGAGGACCCCTGTCAGGCCGCCGCCTGACCCTGGACCGACGCCCGCCCCGGACCGCCCTGCGCCCGGGGCGGGCTGGCTCCGGGCCGGGCCCGGCAGAGGGCCCCGGCGCAGGGCCTCGGCGCACGGCTCCGACGGGGTTCGAGCGGCATTCGAGGCACGCCTCGAAGACTCGGTGGTCGAAGAGACCCACCGGTACATCGGAGGCGCCGCAGTGGAAGCGCAGCACCGGCTGACGCCGCAGATCAGGCAGTACGAGGACTTCGCGACCGGCGAGATGCGCTGGCTGCCGCACGTGACGTTCTTCAACCGGACGGGCTACCGCTCCTCGACGGTGAACACCGACGCCGGAGGGTTCCGCGTCTCCCACGGGACCGCCGGGCCGGTCTCCCTGCACGGGACGGTTCCCGAGGAACCGGTCGGGGTCGTCCTGGGCGCCTCCCCCGCGTTCGGTTTCGGGGCCGGCGGGGACGCCTGGACGATCCCCTCGCTGCTCGCCCGGGGCCCGCGCGCCCGGCCCTGGCTCAACCTGGCGGCGCCGGCCTTCAACTCCACGCAGGAGGTCCTCCTCTTCCTGCTGCACCGGCACCGGCTGCCGGCGGTGCGCGACGTCCTGGTCTTCTCGGGGCTCAACAACCTCGTGGTGGCCGGTCTGCCGCAGGCCGACGACGACTACCCGCAGTTCTTCTTCTCGGGCGACTTCTTCGGCCAGCTCGGCACGCCCGACCTCGGGCAGCGGCTGGGCCAGCCGGGGTGGGCCCGGGGCCGGCTCGGCCGGGTCGCCAAACGGCTCGGCCGGCAGGACGAGCCTGCGGACGGCGGGACCGCCGTGCCCGACCCCGCCGAGCGGATCGACACCGCCGTCCGGCACGTGGCCCGCGACCTGCGGGCGCTCGCCGACCTGGTGACCCCGCTCGGAGCGCGGCTCCACTACGTGCTGCAGCCCACCGCCGCCTGGACCCGCAAGCCGTTCACGGCCGAGGAGCGGGCACTCATCGCGGAAGCGGGCAACGAGCGCGCGGGCATGTGGAACCTCTTCGCCCCGGTCCTCGACCCGGCCGTGCACCGCGCGTACGCCGAGCGCCTGGCGGCCGTATCCAAGGAACTCGGGGTTCCGTTCCTCGACGCCAACGCGGCGATCGCGGCGTCACCGGCCGCCGGAGAGTGGCTCTTCGTCGACCAGGTCCACCTCACCGACCGGGGCCACCAGGTGACCGCCGAGCTCATGCGCACCGCGCTCGACCTCTGACCCGCACCACCCGCCGACCACCTCAGCAGTAGGGAGCCGACCGATGTTCCGGAAGATCGTCGCGCTGTTCCGCCGCCGCCGTCGCAAGCGCCGCAACGACAGCTCCATCTACCCGATGTTCTGATCCCCACGCCCGAACGGAGGTGCGCGGTACGCCATGAGGAACACAGCCGTCCAGTCCGAGCCCGACCACCGCATCCTGTACCTGCGCGCGCTCGACCCCGAGGGGGACCTGCCGCTCCGGCCGGCGGACCTGGAACCGGTGCGGGCGGCGCTCGCCGCCGCCGGCCCGGAGGGCCGGCGCACCGGACAACCTGCCCGCGAACAACCCACCGGCGATCAACCCACCGACGAGCAGGTGGACTTCGAGGAGCTGACCGGGCTCGCCCGTACCTGGGCGGCCGAGGTCGGCGAACGGTTCCGCAAGGTCCTGGCCGGACCTGACGTCCGCCCGCACGACGGACCGGACCTCCGCCCGACCGGCGGGCCGGACAACGGCGCGGCCGTCCGGTGCGTCCTGCTGAACTGCGCGCCACTGGCCCTGTCCGCCGGTGCGTGGCTCCAGTGGCTGTCCAGCTCGGGCAACGCCGAGACCGAGCTCGCCCTGCGGGTGCTCACCCTGTACGCCGCAGACGTCGGCGTCGGCTACCCGGAGGCGGACCGGGGCTCCGACTACAGCCGCGTCCTGCACCGGCACCGGATCGAGGAGCCGATCGCCCGGATCCGGCTCGCCGCCAACGAGCGGGTCGAGGGCTTCAGCTTCCGGCTGCCCGCGCTGCTGCTCGCCATGAGCCGGCAGCCCGGCGCCTTCCTGCCCGAACTGCTGGGTGCCGACCTCTGTCTGCGGTCGGTCGGCCTGCCGCCCCCGCTCGCGGGGCTCGGACCGGAGGTCCTGGACCGGGACGACGTCCTGGCCCTGGACCTCGGCGCCGCGCGCGGCGAGCCGACGGCCACCGCGCTGGACCTGTCGGCCGCCGCCGCCCGCCAGTACCTGGCGGAGAACGGGCCGGTCGGTGCGGAGCGGCTGCGCCGGGGCTTCCACTGGGCCCTCGGCGAACTGCGGCGCTGGTGCGACGCGTTGCTCGACGAGGCGCTGATCTCCCGGCACCCGGACTACGAGGTGTGGCGGATGATCTGCACCCGGGCCCGGCAGGCCGCCGTCTACCACTCCCGGTTCAAGCTCGCGGGCCGGCCGCTCGGCGCGTGGTTCGCGGACGTCGGCAGCGGGCCCGGCCCGTTCCTCGACGCGCTGGCGGCCAGCCCGCTGGTCCGGCCGGGCAGGCCCGACGCCAGCCCGCTGCTGCGCGGCCTGATCGGTCCCAAGGGTCCGATGTTCCGAATCTTCACACCGGCCGAGATCGCCGTCCTGCGCCGCTGGATCGCCGGTCTGCCGACCGACGGCGCCCCCGGGGCGAACGGCGTCAGGGCGGCGAGCAGTTCGGTCGACGGCGGTGCGGCCGGGGGCGCTGCGGCGGGCGATGCGGCGACGACCGGCGACGGCCCCGGCCGACCGGACGACCGCCGGGCCCTGCACCGGGCCCAGCGTTCCTGGTACCTGCACCAGGAGCGTCCGGCCCCGGCGCCGTCCGCCCCCGACGGCGCCCCGCTCCCCCGGCTCGACGTCCGGGCGGCGTACCGCGCGCTGCTCACCCGCAAGGACACCCCCGGCCTGCGGCGGTACGCGTACGACTACGCCCGCCGCTGGCTGGCCCGGGCCCGCTACGGCCTCGACCGCGCCCCTCAGCAGCTGCCGGCCGCCTGGGCGGGCGAGAACGGCCTGCGGGAGTGGCTGGACCAGGCGCACGACCGGCACGGCACGGAGTTCGCCGAGAACCGCGTCCCGATCCCGAGCCGGGACGAACTCATCGACTCCACACTCCAGTTGGCACCACTGATCATGATCGACGGCGGCTGGTTGCAGGGGTTCACCGACTACCGGCTGGCCTCCTCCCGCTGCGGCCAGTTCCTCTTTCGCACATACTGGGACGAACTCGGGAACGGCGAAAGGGAGTTGAACCACCCGAAGATCTACCGGGACCTGCTCGCCACGATGGGCGTCGAACTGCCGCCCACCGACTCCGCCGGGTTCGCCGGGTGGCCCGGGCTCCGGGACGACTCCTTCGCCCTGCCCGTCTACTGGCTGAGCGTCTCCCGCTTCCCCCAGCGCTTCCAGCCGGAGATCCTCGGCCTCAACCTCGCCATGGAGCTCTCCGGTGTCGGCGGCAGCTACCGGAGCGCGCGGGCGGCCCTGCGGCACCACGGTTTCAGCACCCAGTTCGTGGACCTGCACAACACCATCGACAACGTCGCCACCGGCCACTCCGCCTGGGCCGCGGACGCGATCGACAGCTACATGGCCGACCTCCCCGGTGTGGTCGGCCCGCAGCAGGAGAGCACCGTCTGGGAGCGCGTCCGGGCCGGGTACCGGTCCCTCAACCCCCCGGAGGGCACCGTGCCCGACCTGTACGCGGCACTGAACGTCACGTTGAAGAAGAGGAATTGAGGAGCTGACCGGTGGCCACCACAGTGCTTGGCATCGCGGCCTACTACCACGACAGCGCCGCCGCGCTGGTCGGCGCGGACGGCATCGCGGCCGCCGCCCAGGAGGAGCGGTTCAGCCGGCGGCGGCAGGACCCGGCCTTCCCCGCGCAGGCCGTCCGGTACTGCCTCGACGAGGCCGGGATGAAGCTGGACGACGTCGACGCGATCGCCTACTACGAGGACCCGGCCCGCAAGTTCCGCCGGGTGCTCGCCACGTACGCGGCGACCGCGCCGCACACCTGGAGCTCCTTCCGGGAGGTCATGCCCGCCTGGCTCGGGTGGAAGGCCCGAACCCTGGACACCGTGCGCAAGGAACTGCGCGGGCTGGGGCTGGGCGACGTCCCGCCGGTCCGGCGGTTCGGGCACCACGAGTCGCACGCCGCCTCCGCCTTCCTCCCGAGCCCGTACGAGTCCGCCGCGGTGCTCTGCGTCGACGGCGTCGGCGAGTGGGCCACCACCTCGCTCTGGCACGGCACCGGGGACGGCCTGCGACCGCTCGCCGAGCTGCGGTTCCCGCACTCGCTCGGTCTGCTGTATTCGGCCTTCACCTACTTCTGCGGCTTCAAGGTGGACTCCGGCGAGTACAAGCTGATGGGCCTCGCCCCGTACGGGAAGCCGGTCTACGCACGGCTGATCCGGGAGCGGCTGATCGACCTGAAGCCGGACGGTTCGTTCCACCTCGACACCGACTGGTTCGAGTTCCTGCACGGCCACGTGATGACCGGGCGCCGGTTCGAGGAGCTGTTCGGCGGTCCTCGCCGGGAGCCCGAAGCCGCTCTCACCGAGCGGGAGTTCGACCTCGCCGCGTCCGTCCAGCAGGTGACCGAGGAGGTGATGGTCCGGCTGGCCCGCACCGCCCGCGAGCGGACCGGCGAGCGCCGGCTCTGCCTGGCCGGGGGCGTCGCGCTCAACTGCGTGGCGAACGGCCGGATCGTCGAGGAGGGGATCTTCGACGAGGTCTGGATCCAGCCCGCCGCCGGGGACGCCGGCGGTGCCCTCGGGGCCGCCCTGCTGGCCCAACGCGCCCCGCGCCGCCACCCGCGGCAGGGCCGGGACGCGATGCGCTCCTCCCGGCTCGGCCCGGGCTTCGACGACCGGCGGATCGGGGCGTACTTCGACGCCCACGCCATCCCCTACACCCGGCTGAGCTCCGAGGAGCTGTCCCGGCGGGTCGCGGACCAGCTCGCCGACGGCAAGGTGGTGGGCTGGTTCCAGGGCCGGATGGAGTTCGGCCCCCGGGCACTCGGCGGGCGTTCGATCCTGGGCGACCCCCGGAACCCGGCGATGCAGTCGGTGATGAACCAGAAGATCAAGTTCCGGGAGTCGTTCCGTCCGTTCGCGCCGATCGTCCTGGCCGAGGACGCGGAGGAGTACTTCAAGCTCTCCCAGCCCAGCCCGTACATGCTGGTGGTCGCCCAGGTGGCCGAACAGCAGCGGCTGGAGTCGGACGGGGACGCCCGGGGCCTGGACCGGCTGAGGGCCGCCCGCTCCACCATCCCCGCCGTCACCCACGTCGACCACTCCGCGCGGATCCAGACGGTGACCGCGCAGGCCGACCCCCGGCTGCACCGGCTGCTCGGCGACTTCAAGGAGCGGACCGGCTGCCCCGTCCTGGTCAACACCTCCTTCAACGTGCGCGGCGAGCCCATCGTGGCCACCCCCGAGGACGCCTACCGCTGCTTCATGCGCACCGACATCGACACCCTGGCGATCGGCGGCTTCCTGCTCGCCAAGGCCGACCAGCCGGCCTGGACCGAGGAGGGCGACTGGCGCGACGAGATCCCGCTCGACTGACCACCCGCCCCCGCCGTCCGACCCCCGACCACCCGCCCGGCCCCCGACCACCCTCCTCCGCACCACCCGACTCCCGGACTCCGGAAGGACGACCCCGATGGGCACCGCACGTCCCAGCACCGCACGTCCCAGCACCGAACCTCACGGCGCCGAACCCCGCAGGACCGCACGCACCGACGGCGAACGCCTGGACGCCGCGCGCCGGACCGGCCTGCAGCTGCTGCTCCTGCTCGTCTACCTGCTGGTGTTCACACCGGTGGGGCTGGTCGCCCGGCTGGTCCGCGACCCGCTCGACCGCGCCGTGGACCGGACCGCCGCCAGCTACTGGATCACCTCGTGACGGAGGGCCGGCGTGCCTAAGCGCAGTGACATCAAGTCGGTTCTGGTGATCGGTTCCGGCCCGATCGTGATCGGTCAGGCGGCGGAGTTCGACTACTCGGGTACGCAGGCGTGCCGGGTGTTGCGGGCCGAGGGTCTGCGGGTGGTGCTGGTGAACTCGAACCCGGCGACGATCATGACG
>NZ_JAQYWZ010000750.1:0-40624 GCF_036290945.1 Streptomyces sp. BE303 | reverse complement strand
CACGATGTTGAGGGCCTCGTTGAGCATCACTTCCTGGCCGCGCCGCAGCTCGTCGAGCTCGACGTTGGGGCTGACGTTCACGCGGAGCTTGCGGCCACCGGTGAAGATGTCGGCGGTGCCGTCCTCGTTCTGGCTGAGGAACACACCGAATCCGGCCGGGGGCTGTGCCAGCCGGTCCACTTCCTCCTTGAGGGCCACGATCTGGTCGCGGGCCTCTCGCAGGGTGGAGGCGAGCCGTTCGTTCTGGGCGGTCACGCCGGCCAGGTTGGTCTGGAGCTCGACGATCCGCTCTTCGAGGACTCTCGAATTGCGCGGCGAGTCGGCGAGCTTGCGGCGCAGGACGGCGATTTCCTGCTCAAGGTACGAGACCTGAGCGGTCTCGTCGGAACCACGAGCGGGCCTGCCGGTGCTGCGGTTGTAGTCGTCATCGTGGGCTGCCACGGTCCTCACCTCCTCCGGGGAGCTGGACGCTTCCAGACCCTACCTGGGACCAGGGGTCCGTAAACCCCTAGATCAAGAAAGATGGAACGGGCGTGTCCGATCTTCGCCCTCGCGTGCTTCCCCTCTGCTAGGGGGATACCCACCGCGCACCGGCCAAAGCGGACCAGATGTATCGTCGATCGAGTCGATATCCGATCGCGACCGCTGCCTGAGGTCCGATCGTTGTACGAATGGCGGGAATGCCCCGCGCGGGGACGTCCCGGGACAGAAACGGCGGAAAAGCATGTCGGTGAGCGAGTCGGAGACGGAGACCGGACCACTGGAGGTCTGGATCGACCAGGATCTGTGCACCGGCGACGGCATCTGCGCGCAGTACGCGCCCGAGGTCTTCGAACTGGACATCGACGGCCTGGCCTATGTGAAGGGCGCCGACGACGAGTTGCGCCAGCAGCCCGGCGAGACGGTGCCGGTGCCGCTGACGCTCCTTCAGGACGTGGTGGACTCGGTGAAGGACTGCCCGGGCGACTGCATCCACGTCCGCCGGGCCGCCGACCGGGTCGAGGTGTACGGCCCGGACGCGGAGTAGGCGCCCCCGGTCCTGGCGGAGTTCAGGTCCGGCTGAGCGGGGCGGCGGTCTGGGAACGGTCCCAGCCGCCGCCCTTGCGCGTCCAGGTGAGGTCGAGTGAGATGTCCGGTTCGAAGCGCGGCACGTCGTCACCGGAGTAGCCCTGGGCGTGGCCGGTCACGGCCCCGTCGCTGCGCAGCGCCAGCCGGCCGACCGTGAGGTTCTCACGCTCCGACAGCAGGGTGGCCAGGACGACGGGTCGGCCGCCGGCGGGGCCGGGGCCGAGCAGGTAGACGGCGTCCGGCGGGGTGCCGTTCTCGGCCGCGCAGTGCGCGGCGGCGACGGTGCCGGGCCGGCCGTCGCCCAGGTCGGCGGCGAAGCTGATGGCGATCTTGACCGGGAACGGTCCGCAGTCCAGGGGGAGTTCGGCCGCGGCCGGGTCGGGGGCGACGGCGGCCGGAAGGGCCTTCGGGGTCGGCCGGGCCGGGCCGGGGGTCCCGGTCGCGGGGGCGGCGGCGAGTGCGGCCGCCACCACGGCGGCGCAGCCGGCGACGGTGAGGGCCCAGTGCCAGGGGGCGGTCCCGGCCCGGCCGGGCGCGGTGCCGCCCCCGGGGCCCTGCCGTCCGGAAGTGTGCTGTCCAGCCGTCGTCCCGACCGCGGTCTCCACCAGGCGTCCCCTCCAGTGGTCTGTGTGAGCGAGCATCGTCCCACACCGGGGCGGCCGTCGGAGGGCCCGGGGTGCCCCTCCGGGCAGCGCGAAGGGGCGGTACGACGACGCGTACCGCCCCTTCGACGGAGTGCTAGCCGAGGTCGGTCGGACCGTCGGTCTCGGTACGGGCTGCGGCGCGGGCCGCGGCGCGCTCCTGCAACGAGCGCTCGGGCGACCCGTTGTCGTAGTCCTCGCCGTAGGCGCCCTTGGCCGGGCGGCGGCGGCGCAGCGGCGGCTCGACGCCGTCGGCCAGCCGGCGGGAGGTGAGCAGGAAGCCGGTGTGACCGATCATCCGGTGGTCCGGGCGGACCGCCAGGCCCTCCAGGTGCCAGGTGCGGACCATGGTCTCCCACGCCTGCGGCTCGGTGAAGGTGCCGTGCTCGCGCAGCGCCTCGACGGTCTTGGACATCTGCGTGGTGGTGGCCACGTAGCAGCAGATGAGGCCACCGGGGACGAGCGCCTTGGAGGCGACGTCCAGGCACTCCCAGGGGGCGAGCATGTCCAGGATGACGCGGTCGACGTCGGCCTCGACCAGGTTGTCCTGGAGGTCGCCGACGGTGAGCTTCCACGCCGGGTGGGGCCCGCCGAAGTAGCGCTCGACGTTGCCCTTGGCGATGTCGGCGAAGTCCTGCCGGCGCTCGTAGGAGGCGAGCATGCCGGTGTCTCCGACGGCGCGCAGCAGGTAGGTGGAGAGCGCGCCGGATCCGACGCCGGCCTCCACCACGCGGGCGCCCGCGAAGATGTCGGCCATCGCCAGGATCTGCCCCGCGTCCTTGGGGTAGATCACGGCGGCGCCGCGCGGCATGGACAGGACGTAGTCGGGGAGCAGGGGGCGCAGCGCGAGGTACGGGACGTTCCCCGTGGTGCGCACGACCGTGCCCTCGGGGGCGCCGATCAGCTCGTCGTGGGGGAACGCACCCTTGTGGGTGTGGAACTGGTTCCCGGCCTGGAGCGTGAACGTGTAGTGGCGGCCCTTGGGGTCGGTCAGCTGGACCTGGTCCCCGACCTGGAAGGGCCCGCGTCGGCGGGTGGCACCGGTCGGTTCGGACATGCGGACAATCCTAAGGGAAGCGGACGGCCCCGCCCGACCGGGGTGATCGTCGGCCCCGGCGGCGCGGTCAGGACCGGCCGGTGACCGCCGCGGTCAGACGCTGTTCGATGTCGGTGAGCGCGGCCACCCCGTACACCCGGCCGTCCTCCTCGACGACCAGGTACTCGCCGGCCGGGGTCGCCCGGACGGCACGCAGCAGGTCCTCGCCGGCGAGGTCGGCGGAGAGCCGCAGGCCGGGTTCGAGGTCGCGGGCGAGCGGGCCGACGGCGACCCAGGGACGGCGGTGCTCGGGGATGCCCCGGACGGCGGACTCCCGGACGATGGCGATCGGGTCGCCGCGCCCGTCGACCACGACGACGGCACCGGCCCCGGCCTCGCCGGCGCGGCGCATGGCCTCGCCGAGCGGGGTGTCGGCGGTGACCTCGACGGTCCGGCGGGCGAGGTCGCGCAGCCGCAGCCCGGGCAGGACCTCCTTGAGCCGGGCGTTGCGCAGGGCGCCGCCGGCGCCGTTCCAGATGACGGCGGCCAGGACGGCGGCCAGGACGGCGTCGATCATGGTGTCGGTGCGGCTGCGTTCGAGGTCGCGGGCGGCGCTGACCAGGGGCAGCCCGATCAGCACGGCGACGGCCAGGCCGCGGCCGGCCCAGGCAGCCGCGACGGTGCCGGCCATCGGGCGGCCGGTGGCCGCCCAGACCGCGGCGCGCAGCATCCGGCCGCCGTCCAGCGGCAGGCCGGGCAGCAGGTTGAAGGCGGCGACGACGAGGTTGGAGACCATCAGGCCGGTGAGCAGCACCCCGGGGACGGTGGTCAACTCGACGGCCTGGAGCGCGAGGAAGAAGAGACCGCCCAGGACCAGCGAGAGCAGCGGTCCGACGAAGGCGAGCCAGAACTCGCGCCCGGGGCTCTCGGCCTCCTTCTCGATCTCGGAGACGCCGCCGAAGAACTGGAGCTGGATGCGGCGGACACCGAGCCGGTAGCGGAGCGCGACCAGCGTGTGGGCCAGCTCGTGCACCAGGACGGAGCCGTAGAACGCGACGGCGAAGGAGAACGCGACGAGGTAGCGGGCGCCGCCGAGCTCGGGCAGGACGCGGTCGAGCTGGCCGCCGAAGACCCAGGTGATCAGCGCGGCGATGACGAACCAGGACGGGGTGACGTACACCGGGACGCCGAAGGGGCGGCCCACCAGGATGCCGCCGCGGGGCTCCGGGTCCTCGGACGGCGGGGCTCCGGGACGGTTGCCGCCGCCGTGCGGTGGCTGGTCGGAGGTCTGCTGCCCCCTGCTGTCGCTCACCGGTGTCCCTTCGTCCGTCTCCCCCGCGCCGCGCCTCACGCCGGTGCGCCCACGCTACGTGATCGGGACGGCCGGGCGCCGCGCGCCCCTCGCTTCTCCCTGCCTCATACCCCGTGGCGGGTTCCGGCAGCACCGTGGCAGCGGGATGACGGCGCAGGGCAATAGGGTCGGGGTATGCAGCAGACCGACACCAGCAGCGCCGAGGTGGTCGCGCCCCGCCCGGCGGCGCCCCCGACCGGCCTGTCCCCGTCCCGCGCGGGGGACTTCCTGACCTGCCCGCTGCTGTACCGGCTGCGGGTGATCGACCGGCTCCCGGAGCCGCCGAGCTCGGCGGCGACCAGGGGCACCCTGGTGCACGCGGTGCTGGAGCGGCTGTTCGACAGCCCGGCGGCCGAGCGGACGCCGGAGCGGGCCCTGGGCCTGCTGCGCCCGCAGTGGGAGCGGCTGCTGGGCGAGCGCCCGGAGCTGTCCGGCCTCTTCCCGGAGGACCCGGACGGCGCGGCGCTGACCCTCTGGCTGGCCGACGCCGAGAAGCTGCTCGCCCAGTGGTTCCGGCTGGAGGACCCGACCCGGCTGCATCCGGTGGAGCGCGAGCTCTACGTGGAGACGGCGCTGGACTCCGGGCTGCTGCTGCGCGGCTACATCGACCGGGTGGACGTCGCCCCCACCGGCGAGGTGCGGCTGGTCGACTACAAGACCGGCCGGGCGCCCTCGCGGGACTTCGAGGGCAAGGCGATGTTCCAGATGAAGTTCTACGCGCTGGTGGTCTGGCGGTGGAAGGGCGTGATCCCCCGGCGGCTGCAGCTGGTCTACCTGGGCGGCGGCGGGGACGTGGTCAGCTACGACCCGGACGAGGCCGACCTGCTCGCGGTGGAGCGCAAGCTGCTGGCGCTGTGGGAGCGGATCGGCCACGCGGTGGCGACCGGTGACTTCCCGGCGACCCGCAACCGGCTCTGCGGCTGGTGCGACCACCAGGCCAGCTGCCCGGAGTTCGGCGGCACGCCCCCGCCGTACCCGCTGCCGCTGGCGCGCACGTCTGACGAGGACGATCCCACGGGGGATCCGATGAGCAAGGAGTCCTAGGTGACGATCCGAGTGCTGCTGGTCGACGACCAGCCGCTGCTCCGCACCGGTTTCCGGATGATCCTGGAGGCCGAGTCCGACCTGGTGGTGGTCGGCGAGGCCGGCGACGGCCAGCAGGCCCTGGACCAGGTGCGGGCGCTGCAGCCCGACGTGGTGCTGATGGACATCCGGATGCCGCGGATGGACGGCGTGGAGGCGACCCGCCGGATCGCCGGTCCGGGGCGGGACGGCCCGGCCAAGGTGCTGGTGCTGACCACCTTCGACCTGGACGAGTACGTGGTGGAGGCGCTGCGCGCGGGTGCGAGCGGCTTCCTGCTGAAGGACGTGCCGGCCGAGGAGCTGGTGCAGGCGATCCGGGTGGTGGCGGACGGTGCGGCGATGCTGGCGCCGTCGATCACCCGGCGGCTGCTGGACATGTACGCCACCAAGCTGCCCTCCGGTGAGGAGGCCCCGCCGCAGGCGCTGAACGCGCTGACCGAGCGGGAGCTGGAGGTGCTGAAGCTGGTGGCGCGCGGGCTGTCGAACGCGGAGATCGCCGCGGAGCTGTTCGTCAGCGAGACGACGGTGAAGACGCACGTCGGCCACGTGCTGACCAAGCTGCAGCTGCGCGACCGGGTGCAGGCGGCGGTGTACGCGTACGAGAGCGGGCTGGTCCGTCCCGGCGCGCTCTGACCCGGACGTGCCGGAGGCCCGGCCGCTCCCCTGCCGGGGGGCGGCCGGGCCTCCGTACGGGGGCTACTTGCCGACCCGGCCGATCTCCCAGAAGCGGAAGAAGCCGGTGGTGTCGACGGTCGACTCCACGCCGGTGATGTTGGAGCGGGAGGCGAAGAACGACTTGTTCTGGAACAGCGGGATCAGCGGGGCGTTCGTGGCCACGATGCCCTGGATCTGGCCGTAGGCCGTCGTCGCGGCGGCGCGGTCGGCCTGCTTGAGGGTGTCCGGCACGAGCTTCTGGCTGATCTGCGGGTCGTCCCAGCCGTGGTGGTAGGCGCCGCCCTCGACGACCAGCGGGGCGACGTAGTTGTCCGGGTCCGGGTAGTCGGCGAACCAGCCGATCGTGTACATCTGGTACTTGCCCTCGGCCCAGCCCTTCTTGAAGGCGTCCCAGTCGGGCTCGTGCTGGACGGTCACCTGGAACAGGCCGCCGGCCTCCAGCTGCTTCTTCAGCGTCTCGGACTCGGCGCCCTCGGCGCGCGAGCGCGACCAGGTGAGGGTGATCTTGACCGGCGTCTGGACCTTGGCGGCGGTGAGGATCGCCTTCGCCTTGGTGACGTCCTGGTCGCCGTAGCGGTCGAAGAAGGCCGTGTTGTGGCCGCTGACGCCGGCCGGGACCATCGAGTAGAGCGGCTGGACGGTGCGGGCGAAGACGTCGCGGGCCAGGGCCTTGCGGTCGACCAGCTGGGCGGCGGCCTGCCGGACGGCGACGTTGCCGCCGACCGGGTCCTTGGTGTTGAAGACCAGGTAGCGGGTGTCGCTGCTGTCGCCCTCGACGACGCGCAGGTCGGTCTTGCCGCCCTGCTGGTCGGAAAGGATCTGGGCGGCGGTGTTGGGCTCCAGACTGTTGTCGGCGAGGTCGACCTCGCCCTTGTCCAGCGAGGCCTTGAGGTCGGCGGGCTTGTCGAAGTACCGCAGGGTGAACTTCTTGTTCCGCAGCTTGGCGTCGCCGGTGTACTTGTCGTTGGGCGACAGCACGACCTTGCCCGGGCCGCCGGTGCCGCCGGCCATCGGCTCGATCGAGTCGATCTTGTACGGGCCGGAGCCGACCAGCTTGTCGTTGCCGAGCAGCTTGTCGGCCGGGAAGACCTCCTGGTCGACGATGGCGCCGGCCGGACCGGCCAGCTTGGCCGGGAGGGTGGCGTCGGGCTGGCCCAGGTGGAAGACCACCTCGGTGTCGCCCTTGGCCTCGACCGACTTGACCGAGGAGAGCAGCCCGGCCGGGCCGCTCTGGTCGTTGATCTTCAGCGTCCGCTGGATCGAGAAGACGACGTCGGCGGCGGTGAGCGCGTGCCCGTTGGAGAACTTCAGGCCGGACTTCAGCGTGCAGCGGTACTGGGTGGCCTCGCCCGCGGTGAACTCGCAGGACTGGGCGGCGTCCGGGCCGGGCGCGCTGGAGGCGGCCGGGTAGCTGAGCAGCGACTGGAAGGTGTTGCGCAGCAGCAGCCAGGAGCCGGCGTCGTACGCGCCGGCCGGGTCCAGGGCGTTGGTCACCGAGGTGGTGCCCATGGTGATCGCCTTGTCGCCGTCCCCCTTGACGGCGTCGGTCACCGAGCCGCAGCCGGCCACCGAGGCGGCCACGAGTCCGGCGCAGCCGAGCACGGCCAGTCGTTCAGCTGAAGTCTTCACGGGTCGCGTCCTTCGGGGTGCGGTCCGGCCGGAGGGCCGGGGGCCCGCGAGCCGGTTGCCTCCTGGGTTGCGGAGGGGGGCGCGCGCGAGCCGGGCGCCCGTGCGACCGCGGGCAGGACGGGGTTGCCCGTCAGCGGCGGTGCCTGGGCTCGGGGGTGGGGAACGAACTGGAGTAGCGTGCCATATCGAACACACACCCCCGATACCCCCACAGGTGACAGTTGGGACACGGGGGGACGGCACCGGACAGGGCCGTCCTGCGAGTTGTCAGCCAATGCCCGTTTTCTCCCCGGGCCGTCGAGGGCCGGAGCCGGTCCGGACCGACTACCGGCCGGTAGTGCTCATGTGCAATGAGACGACAATCACACCCGTGAGGCGACGAGGGAGCGGAGCAGCTCGAGGTCGACCTGCTCCAGCGACGACAGCACCAGCCGACCGGGCGCCGGCTCGATCGCCGCCACCGAGGGCACCGCGATCACGGGACAGCCGGCCGCCTCGGCCGCGCGCACCCCGGTCGGCGCGTCCTCCACCACCACGCAGCGGGCCGGATCGGCGCCCAGCCGGCGCGCCGCCTCCAGGTACGGGTCCGGGTGCGGCTTGGTGCGCGGCACCTCGTCCCCCGCGACCGTGAAGGCGAAGTGCTCGGCGCCCAGCGAGCGCAGCACGATGTCGATGATGTGCCGGTGGGAGGCGGAGACCAGGGCGGCCGGGACGCCGTGCGCGGCGAGCGTGTTGAGCAGCCGCTCCGCACCCGGCATCAGCGGCACCCCGCCGGCCAGCAGGTCCACGAACCGCTGGTTGATCAGCACGGTCAGGTCGGCCGGTGCGAGGTCCACGCCCGTGGTGGCGAGCAGGTAGTCGATCACCCGGCTCATCGGGCCGCCGACCACCTGCGCGCGGTCCTTCTCGTCGAGCGCGTAGCCGAGCTCGGCGAAGAGCGAGGCCTCCGCCTGCCACCAGTAGTCCTCGGTGTCCACCAGCGTTCCGTCCATGTCCAGCAGCACCGCCTGCAGGCCCTGCCCGTCGCCCGGGTCGAGGGTCTGGATGGCGGTGGAGATGGTGGTCATGGCGGGATCCTTCCGTCCGTGCCCCCGGATCGGCTCCGGGGATGACACAGGCCGGCCCGCTGGTGAGCGGACCGGCCCGTTCAGGATCATCAAGGATACGCCCGGCCCGTCCGGATCGGGCGAACGCTGCGCAGCATCCGGATTACCGCGCGTTGAAGTACTTGGCCTCCGGGTGGTGGATCACGATCGCGTCGGTGGACTGCTCCGGGTGCAGCTGGAACTCCTCGGAGAGGACCACGCCGATCCGCTCGGGCTTCAGCAGGTCGGCGATCTTGGCGCGGTCCTCCAGCTCCGGGCACGCCCCGTAGCCGAGGGAGAACCGCGCGCCCCGGTACTTCAGCGCGAACATGTCCCGGACGTCCTGCGGGTCCTCGTCGCCGAAGCCCAGCTCGAAGCGGACCCGGGCGTGCCAGAACTCGGCCAGCGCCTCGGCCAGCTGGACGGAGAGGCCGTGCAGCTCCAGGTAGTCGCGGTAGGAGTTGTCGGCGAACAGCTCGTTGGCCGCCTCGGAGATCCGGTTGCCCATGGTGACCACCTGGAGGCCGAGCACGTCGCGGACCCCGGACTCCTCCGGGCGGAAGAAGTCGGCCAGGCAGAGCCGGCGCCCGCGCCGCTGGCGCGGGAAGGTGAACCGGGTCCGCTCGGTGCCGTCCTCGTGGAAGACGATCAGGTCGTCGCCCTTGGAGTTGGCCGGGTAGAAGCCGTAGATGACGGCCGCCTCCAGCCATCCCTCGGTCTGCAGCCGGTCCAGCCACATCCGCAGCCGCGGCCGGCCCTCGGTCTCCACCAGCTCCTCGTACGAGGGGCCGTCCCCGCTCCGGGCGGCCTTCAGGCCCCACTGGCCCTTGAACAGGGCGTCCTCGTCCAGCCAGCTCGCGTAGTCGGCGAACGGCACGCCCTTGACGATCCGGTCGCCCCAGAACGGCGGCTCGGGCACCCGGTTGTCGACGGCGACGTCCGAGCGGATCTGGCCGAGGTTGACCTCCTCGGGCTCCTCGACCTCCACCCGTGCGTGCCGGCGCTGCTTCAGCTCCGGCAGGGTGGCGCCCGGCACACCGCGCTTGACCGCGATCAGCGCGTCCATCAGCCGCAGGCCCTCGAAGGCGTCCCGGGCGTAGCGGACCTCGCCCTCGTAGATCTCGTGCAGGTCCTGCTCGACGTAGGCGCGGGTGAGCGCGGCACCGCCGAGGATCACCGGGTAGTCGGCCGCCAGCTTGCGCTGGTTCAGCTCCTCCAGGTTCTCCTTCATGATCACGGTGGACTTCACCAGCAGGCCGGACATCCCGATGACGTCGGCCCGGTGCTCCTGCGCGGCGTCCAGGATCGCCGAGACCGGCTGCTTGATGCCCAGGTTGACCACGTTGTAGCCGTTGTTGGACAGGATGATGTCGACCAGGTTCTTGCCGATGTCGTGGACGTCGCCCTTGACGGTGGCCAGCACGATGGTGCCCTTGCCCTCGTCGTCGGACTTCTCCATGTGCGGCTCCAGGTGCGCCACCGCGGTCTTCATCACCTCGGCGGACTGGAGCACGAACGGCAGCTGCATCTGGCCGGAGCCGAACAGCTCGCCGACCACCTTCATGCCGGCCAGCAGCGTGCTGTTGACGATCTCCAGCGCCGGGCGCTCCGTCAGCGCCTCGTCGAGGTCGGCCTCCAGGCCGTTCCGCTCGCCGTCGATGATCCGCCGCTGCAGGCGCTCCTCCAGCGGAAGCGCGGCCAGCTCCTCCGCCTTGGACGCCCGGACGGAGGCCGAGGAGACGCCCTCGAAGAGCCGGAGCAGCTTCTGCAGCGGGTCGTAGCCCTCGCTGCGGCGGTCGTAGACCAGGTCGAGGGCGACCTCGCGCTGGTCCTCGGGGATCCGGGCCATCGGCACGATCTTGGAGGCGTGCACGATCGCCGAGTCCAGGCCCGCCTCGACGCACTCGTTCAGGAAGACCGAGTTGATCACCATGCGGGCGGCCGGGCTGAGGCCGAAGGAGATGTTGGACAGGCCGAGGGTGGTCTGCACGTCCGGGTGGCGGCGCTTGAGCTCGCGGATCGCCTCGATGGTCTCGATGCCGTCGCGGCGGGACTCCTCCTGCCCGGTGCCCAGGGTGAACGCCAGGCAGTCGACCAGGATCGAGCCCTCGTCGATGCCGTACTCGGTGGTGAGCTGGGCGATCAGCCGCTCGGCGATCTCGACCTTCTTGTCGGCGGTGCGGGCCTGGCCCTCCTCGTCGATGGTCAGCGCGATCAGGCCGGCGCCGTGCTCGCGGGCCAGCGAGGCGATCCGCCCGAAGCGGGTGTCCGGGCCGTCGCCGTCCTCGTAGTTCACCGAGTTCAGCAGGGCGCGCCCGCCGAGCGACTCCAGACCCGCGCGCAGCACCTCCGGCTCGGTGGAGTCCAGCACGATCGGCAGGGTGGAGGCCGTCGCCAGCCGGCCGGCGATCTCCTTCATGTCGGCGACGCCGTCGCGGCCGACGTAGTCCACGCAGAGGTCCAGCAGGTGCGAGCCGTCCCGGATCTGGTCCCGGGCGATCTCCACGCAGGCCTGCCAGTCGCCGGCCAGCATCGACTCGCGGAACTTCTTCGAACCGTTGGCGTTGGTGCGCTCGCCGATCGCCAGGTACGAGGTGTCCTGGCGGAAGGGCACCGCCTGGTAGAGCGAGGCCGCCGAGGGCTCGGGACGCGGGTCGCGCACGGTGACCGGCCGGCCCTGGACCCGCTCGACCACCTGGCGCAGGTGCTCGGGGGTGGTGCCGCAGCAGCCGCCGACCAGCGACAGCCCGTACTCGCGGGTGAAGACGTCGTGCGCGTCGGCCAGCTCGGCCGGGCTCAGCGGGTAGTGCGCGCCGTCCTTGCCCAGCACCGGCAGACCGGCGTTCGGCATGCAGGAGAGGCCGATCCGCGCGTTCTTGGCCAGGTATCGCAGGTGCTCGCTCATCTCGGCCGGGCCGGTGGCGCAGTTCAGACCGATGTAGTCGACGCCGAGCGGCTCCAGCGCGGTCAGCGCGGCTCCGATCTCGGAGCCCAGCAGCATGGTGCCGGTGGTCTCCACGGTCACCTGGACCAGCACCGGGAGGTCGAGGCCCGCGTCCGCGAGGGCGGCCTTGGAACCCAGGATCGCGGCCTTGGTCTGCAGCAGGTCCTGGCTGGTCTCCACCAGCAGGGCGTCCGCACCGCCGGCGATCAGGCCCGCCGCGTTCTGCCGGAAGCCCTCGCGGAGCGTCGCGTACGGGGCGTGGCCGAGGGTCGGCAGCTTGGTGCCGGGGCCGATCGAGCCGAGCACCCAGCGGGTCCGGCCGTCGGTCCCGGTGTGCTGGTCGGCGGCCTCGCGGGCGATCCGGGCCCCGGCCTCGGAGAGCTCGAAGACGCGCTCCGGGATGTCGTACTCGCCGAGCGCCGAGTGGTTGGCGCCGAAGGTGTTGGTCTCCACGCAGTCCACGCCCACCGCGAAGTACGCGTCGTGGACGGAGCGGACGATGTCGGGCCGGGTCAGGTTGAGGACCTCGTTGCAGCCCTCCAGGTCCTGGAAGTCCTCCAGCGTCGGGTCCTGGGCCTGGAGCATGGTGCCCATCGCCCCGTCGGCGACCACCACACGGGTGGCCAGCGCCTCACGCAGCGCGTTCGCGCGGCTCTGCTGGGTGACGGACGGGTCGGCTGCAGTGGCCATGGGGCTTCTCCCTGGGTGCGACGGCTGTCGGCTTTGCGCACCCGCTGAGTCGGGGACGCACGTGGCCAGGGTATCCGGCCCCTGCTGGGAGCAGAGCACCCATTTCGTATCCTGAGCCCTCGTCCGCGAGGGGAGAGCGACGCTATGGGTGGATTCCGGACACGTGCGGGTCGGATCGGGGCGGTTCCCGCCGCCTGGGCCCGGGCGCTGCGCGTCCGCTGGCGGAGCTGGTCCCGATGGCGGAAGTCGCTGGCAACGGCGCTGGTGGCGCTGGCCGTCGTGGTGGTGCCGATCGGCTCGGCGGCCCTCGCGCTGCGCCTCCAGTACGTCGGCGACCCGTCGCCCGAGGCGCGTACCCGCGGTCGCGACGCGGTCTGGCTCGGCCACGCCTGGGTCGACGGCCGGAAGGGTGACGCGGACATCGCCGCGCTCGCCCGGCGGCTGGCCGGAACCGGCATCCGGGACCTGTACGTGCACACCGGCCCGCTGGAGCACGACGGCTCCCTGCCGCCCTCCGTGCACCCCCGGGCCCGCTGGTTCACCGAGGAGGCGCACCGGGCGCTGCCCGGGATCCGGGTGCAGAGCTGGCTGGGCGACGAGGTCAAGCCCGAGAAGGACGCGCTGGACCTGGAGGACGCCGCCACCCGGGACCGGGTCACCGCCTCCGCCCGCCAGGTGCTCGATCTCGGCTTCGACGGCGTGCACTTCGACATGGAGCCGATCCGGCCCGGTTCGAAGGGCTGGCTCGCCCTGCTCGACCAGGTCCGCCCGGTCACGGCCGAACGCGGCACCAGGCTCTCGGTGGCCGTCCCGCAGATCGATCCGCTTCCTTACCAGCACAACGTGGCCATCGCGTTGACCGACCACGGCAAGTGGTGGGATCAGGCCTATTTCGCCGAGACCGCCCGCCGGGTCGACCAGGTCGCCGTGATGACGTACGACTCCAGCATGCCGACCGAGTCGCTGTACGGCGGCTACAACGCCTACCAGACCGAGCTCGCGCTGGAGGCCACCCCGGAGGACGTGGACCTGCTGATGGGCCTGCCGTTCTACTGGGAGGACAAGTGGGGCCACTGGGGTCGCGCCGAGACGGTGACCGCCGGCATCCGGGGCATCCGGCTGGGCCTGGGCCGGTACGACCTCGACCGGCAGAACTTCGGTGTCGGGCTGTACGTGGACTTCGCCGCGACCGAGCAGAACTGGACGGACTACCGGCGCCACTGGGTCCGCTGAGCGGGGCCGGGGCCCGTACGGGCCCCGGCCTCAGGCCGGCGAGGCGGGGAGCGGGGCGGCCATCCGGTGGGCCAGGTCGCCCAGGAAGCGGCGGACGGTGGCGTCCTCGCCCGTCACGTAGTGCAGGACGGCCCGGCAGAACGGTCCGTAGACCTCGCCGCGTTCGGTGACGGTCAGCGTGCAGCCCCCGCCGACCGGCGTCAGCCGGTACGTCCAGGTGCCGCCGTACGGGAGGTCGCGGTCCGCGATCCCGGTCACCAGTCGGTGCGGGGCCTCGCTCTCCAGCACCTCGTAGGTGGTGTGCCCGTGCCGGCCGTACTCGCGCCAGCGGGCCAGGCCGTCGGCGGTCGCGGGCAGGACCTCGACGTGGGCCAGGCCCTGGCGCCAGGCCGGGTGGAGGCCGAGGTCGGTCAGCACCTCCCAGACCGCGCCGGGCGACTGGGTCAGCTCCAGACCGCCCTCGCTGACGTGCTCCACCGGCAGCCTCCGACCGGCGGCCAGCGTCGCCAGTACCGCACCGGCCCCGGTCGCCAGCACCACGCCGGCACCGGTCCACAGCCGTCCGTTCATCCGTCGGCTCCTCACGCCCCGCGTCCGGCCCCGCCTCCATCATCGCGCCGCACCGCCGGGCGGGCGCGCCGCGGCAGCCGGGCAGCGCGGCGACCGCCCGGACGAGCGGGGGGAGGAGGGGCCGGCCGGGGAACGGGCGAGCGGCGGGATAACCGCTGGATCGTGGCGCCCGCCTCCCCCAGACTGTCCCGGTGCCCGCCGGAACGGGGCTTCAAAGCCCGTAGGCTGGGCAGGTAGGGACCATGGAGCGAGGCGTTCCATGGGTGACGAGAGGTTCGACCGTCGGCATCCGGCCCGCCGGCATCCGGGCACGGCCGGATGGGGCGGCGGCAGCCGACCGGAGGGAGACGCTGGGTGATCGAGCTGGAAGATGTTCCCGAGTTGATCGACCCGGTGATGGTCTGCGCCTTCGAGGGGTGGAACGATGCGGGCGACGCCGCCTCCGCGGCACTGGCGCATCTGGACGAGACCTGGGGCGGCAAGGTCTTCGCCGCCCTCGACGCGGAGGACTACTACGACTTCCAGGTCAACCGGCCCACGGTCTGGCTGGACGGCGGCGTCCGCCGGATCACCTGGCCCACCACCCGGCTCTCGGTGATCCGGGTGACCGAGCCGACCACCCGGGACGTCGTGCTGGTGCGCGGCATCGAGCCCAGCATGCGCTGGCGCTCGTTCTGCAACGAGCTGCTCAACTTCGCGCACGAGCTCGGGGTCGAGCTGGTCGTGATCCTGGGCGCCCTGCTCGGCGACACCCCGCACAGCCGCCCGGTACCGGTCAGCGGGGTCACCTCCGACCCCGACCTGGCCCGCCGCCTGGAACTGGAGGAGAGCCGGTACGAGGGTCCGACCGGGATCGTCGGGGTGCTCCAGGAAGCGTGCACGCACGCCGGGGTGCCGGCGGTGACGCTCTGGGCCGCGGTGCCGCACTACGTCGCGCAGCCCCCCAACCCGAAGGCGACCCTCGCGCTGGTGAACAAGCTGGAGGACCTGCTGGACCTGCGCATCCCCCCGGGCGAGCTCGGCGAGGACGCCCGGGCCTGGCAGCTGGGGGTGGACCAGCTGGCCGCCGAGGACAGCGAGGTCGCCGAGTACGTCCAGCAGCTGGAGGAGGCCCAGGACACCGCCGACCTGCCGGAGGCCTCGGGCGACGCGATCGCCCGCGAGTTCGAGCGGTACCTGCGGCGGCGGGAGAACGTCGGACCGACCGGTGAGAAGCCGGTCGCCGGGCACGCCACGGCGGAGCGCCCGAGCGAGCCGGAGTCACCCGGCTCCCGGGAGAGTCAGGACGGCGCCGAGGAGGACTGACACCTCCCCGCGCGGTCGTCGGCGCAGCCGCGCACCGCACTCCACCGCCTGCGTCGAGGGGGTGACGGGACCGTGGTCCCGTCACCCCCTCGACGTGTCCGCGCCCGCGCGGCGGTGGCGTCCTCGGCCGGACGCCCGCGCCGCGGAGCGGCCGACGGCTACAGCGCGATGCCGAGCAGCGCGTCCACGGTGCGGGTGACCAGGCCGGGCGCGCCGATGTCGGACCCGCCCCCGGTCTGCTGGCGCTCCGCCCAGCGGTCCACCGCGGCGAGCGCGGCGGGCGCGTCCAGGTCCTCGGCGAGCGCCGCGCGGACCTCGGTGAGCAGCTGCTCGGCGTCCGGTCCGTCCGGGCGGCTGACCGCGGCGCGCCAGCGGGCGAGGCGCTCGACGGCCTCGTCCAGGGTGGCCTTGGTCCACTCCCAGTCCTCGCGGTAGTGGTGCGAGAGCAGGGCGAGGCGGATCGCGGCCGGGTCGACGCCCTCCCGGCGCAGGGCCGAGACGAAGACCAGGTTGCCGCGGGACTTCGACATCTTGTGCCCGTCCAGGCCGACCATGCCGGCGTGCACGTACGTCTTGGCGTACGGGTGGGCGCCGGTGGCGACCTGGGCGTGCGCGGCGCCCATCTCGTGGTGCGGGAAGGACAGGTCGCTGCCGCCGCCCTGGATGTCGAAGGACATCCCCAGGTACTGCAGGGCGATCGCGACGCACTCGATGTGCCAGCCGGGGCGGCCGTGGCCGAGCTCGGTGTCCCAGGCCGGCTCGCCCGGACGGGCGGCGAGCCAGAGCAGCGCGTCCAGCGGGTGACGCTTGTTGGGGCGGTCCGGGTCGCCGCCACGCTCGGCGAAGACCGGGTGCATGGCCTCGCGGGCGAGCCCGGAGACCTCGCCGAAGTGCGGGTCGGACTCGACGGAGAAGTAGATGTCGCCGTCCAGCTCGTAGGCGGCCCCGCTCGCCAGCAGCTTCTGGACCAGCGGGACGATCCACGGGATCGACTCCACGGCGCCGATGTAGTGGGCCGGCGGGAGCAGCCTCAGGGCGGTCATGTCCTCGCGGAAGAGCGCGGTCTCGCGCTCGGCCAGCACCGTCCAGTCCTGTCCGGTGGCGACGGCGCGCTCCAGCAGCGGGTCGTCCACGTCGGTGACGTTCTGGACGTACAGGACGTCGTGGCCGGCGTCCTTCCACACGCGCTGCACCAGGTCGAAGGCGTTGTAGGTGGCGGCGTGGCCCATGTGGGTCGCGTCGTAGGGCGTGATGCCGCAGACGTAGATCCGGGCGGCGCCGTCCTGCGGCACGACCTCCCGGACGACACCCGTAGCGGTGTCGTGGATACGAAGGGGGAGCCCCTGACCAGGCAGGGCGGGAACCTCGGAAGCGGGCCAGGCATGCATGGGAATGACTTTAACCGCGCGAACATTTGAAAGCCTAACCAGTCGGGAAGATCGACTGGATTCGCCTGCTTTCGTTGCCTGAGCGGTTCTGGACTGATAGTGCGCATGGCTTGACGACCCCTGCCCGTTGGTGGGAGGGGTCCGATCGAGGCGCCCGGCCGGCCCTGCCGCCGACCGGGCGCTCGCGACCCACCGGTGATACGGCCGGAGCCGCTACAGCCGCTGCCAGAGGGCCGGAACGTTCGGCGGCTCCCAGCCCGGGAAGGCTGTGTGCCCCTGGAGGCAGCGGTAGGAGACGCCGGCATAGGTGACGCGGTCGCCCGCGTTGTAGGAGGTGCCCACGGTCCACGTCGTGGTCCCGCCCGTGGGGGTCGACGTCGGGGTCGAGGTCGGGGTCTGGGTGGGCGTCTGGGTGGGGGTCTGGGTCGGGTTGGGCGTCTGCGGCACGTTGAGGACGAAGTCGTACGTGCCCTCCTTCGCCGACCCGACCTGGCGGACGTTCATCAGCAGCCGCGCGTCGTAGATGGTGTCGGTGCTGTTGCGCGGCTCGTTCGGGAAGTAGAGCTGGGTGGTGAGCACCGGCCGGCCGGGCGCCTGGAGCTTGACGTGGATGTGCCGGGTGCGGCCCGGGTAGAGGCCGGGCACGATCGTGGTCAGGCTGAACGCGCCCTTGGCGTCGGTGAACTGGTGGCCGCGGAAGTTGAAGCCGACGTTGTCGTAGGCGCCGTTGACGTCGGCCTGCCAGAAGTCCAGCAGTACACCGGAGATCGGCAGGCACGCGCGGCCGAAGACGAAGCCGCTGACGGTGAGCCGGGTGCCCGGCGTGCTGCTGGTGATCAGCGAGCTGCGCAGCGGGGAGTTGGGCTTGAAGTACGGGCCTTCGGTCTGCTCGATGGTGGGAGCGTCGCCGTCGTGGCAGGCCGGGGTGAAATCGGGGGTCTCGCCGGTGCCGACCCGGTCACGGGCCAGTGCGACGCCACCGCCGACCAGCAGCGGTGCGGTGCCGAGCACGGCGGCGGCCCTCAGGACGGTCTTGCGGCTGATCCGGCGGTCGATCGGACCGTCCGTCCCGGTGGTGGGCTCTTCGGACGCGGGCATGCGCCGACTCCTTCGGTGTGAGTGTGGGGGATCGTTCGTGCCAGGGGTAGGGGGACGGTGCAGGGACCCGCACCGGAGCCCGTGGGGGGCGGTCTGGGGGCGGCCCTTGCCATGGTGGGGGCATGACAAGGACCCGGCCGGCGACCGACCCGCTCGCGCCGGGCGGGCCGCCGGTGGCCAGCAGTTAAACTACGGGCCGTCCGGAGCCGCCGCGATGGACCTGATCCGGGGATCGTGGTGATTTCCTCCGACCCGGGTACGGAACTCCCCCGGCGTCATCCCGGTCTCCCGGCGGAAGAACCGGCAGAAGTACGCCGGATCACCGAACCCGGCCTCCCTGGAGACCTGGCGGACCGTCAGTTCGGTGCAGGCCAGCAGGCGTTTCGCCTCCAGGGTCTGCTGCTGGCGGATCAGCCGGCCCGGCGTCCGACCGGTCGCCTGTTTGACCATGGCCTGCAGGTGGCTCACCGAGACGCCCAGCTCGTGGGCGCAGGAGGCGACCGAACGCTGCACCCCGCCCGAGGTCGCGACCAGCCGGGTGAAGGCGGCGGCCAGATCGCCGGTGCGACCGGGGGACGCCCCCGGCCCGGCCGGCGAACAGGCCCGCAGCGCACGGACGATGAGAATGTGCAGACTGGCCCGCAGGACCCCCGGGTAGCCGGTCGGCCGGGCCCGGAACTCCTCCTCCATGTCGGCCAGCAGCGCGGCGATCGGGCCGGCCTGCTCGCCCAGCCGCACGGCCGGACGGGCCGCCAGGGTGCGCAGCGCGGCGAGGTCCTGGGGGTGGGCGAGCAGGAAGTCCTCGTTGAAGAGGACCACCTGCCCGGTGAGGTCGTCCGCGTCCGCCCAGTAGTGCACCTGGCCGGGCGCGATCACGCACAACTGCGGTGGTTGCAGCGATCGGTGGGCCAGGTCGAGGACGTGGGCGCCGCGTCCGCCGGTGACGTACACGATCTCGTAGAAGGAGTGCCGGTGGGGGAAGCCCGCGCGGGAGAGCGGGCCGATGGTGTCGAAACTGCCGATCGCGAAGGGGAGCAGATGCGGCAACGGGACCTGTAAGCGGTGCAGCGGCAGGTCCAGGTGGGGGGTGGTCCGTCGCTCGTCCATCGTCGCAGTGTGCGGCCGGTCCGGCATACCGGTCCAGACCACTTCCGGCTGCGGAGGCCCGTCGGACGCACGGGCGCGGCCACGGCCGGGTGGTTCGGACACGGTGGTGTCGCGACGGGCCGGGCGCTACGGGCCGGATTCTGCGGCCGGGCGCCACCGCAGGGTTCCACGGCCGGGTCCTACGGCAGGGCGCCGCGGGCCGGGCGGCACGGCCGGACGGAGTGCTCCCCGCCCGGGTGTGCCCGGGTCAGATCGGCGGCCACGGGATGGACGGCCAGTCGTCGGACGGCAGCGGGTGGGCCCCGGTGACGCGCAGCGCCGCCACCCGCGCCCGGGTGGCGTCCAGTTCGGCGACGGTCAGGTGCGGCGCCAGCCGCGCCCCCAGCGCGCCGTCCAACTCCTCGGCCAGTCCGGCCAGCACCTCCGCGGACTCGGCGGGCAACGGCTGCCCGGCCCAGCCCCAGAGCAGGGTGCGCAGCTTGCCCTCGGTGTTGAAGGTGACGCCGTGGTCGATGCCGTAGATCCGGCCGTCGGCGGCCGGGATCAGGTGGCCGCCCTTGCGGTCCGCGTTGTTGAGCACGGCGTCCAGCACCGCGAGCCGCCGCAGCCGCTCGTCGTCGGGGTGCACCAGCAGGGCGGTGCGCCCGCCGCCCACCTCGGCCCGGACGATCGGCAACCAGCCCGCCTCCGCGCCGCGCGGGTCCTGGAGTGCGAGCAGCGGCTCGGCGTCCGGGTCCGGCTCCACCCAGAGCTGCACCATGCCCGGCCCGTGGGGGCCCTCGCGCAGCACGGTCGGCGGGATCAGCGCCCAACCGGTGGCGGCCGACACCTCGTACGCGGCGATCTCGCGGCCGGCCAGGGTGCCGTCCGGGAAGTCCCACAGCGGACGTTCGCCGGCCACCGGCTTGTAGACCGCCTGGGCGGTGCGGTCGTCCAGCGCGACGGTGCAGTAGAGCGCGGCGTTGGAGGCGTCGGTGAGCCGCCCGTGGACGGTCAGCGTGCCCTCGCGGAGCAGGCGCAGCGCGGTGGACGGGTCGGCGGCGAGCGCGGCGGCCGCCGCCGGGTCGGCCCGGGGCGCCTCGACGGTGTCGGCGCCCGTGTCGCCGTCGGTGGCCGTGTCACTACCGGTGGCCGTGTCGCCGTCGGTGGCCGTTCCGGGCCCGGGGGCGTCCGGCGCGGCGGTCGCGGGCCCGGCGGCGTCGGGGCCCTCGGCCCGGGGCGGGGTCCCGGTGTTCAGCGCCGGTAGCCGTTCGCGCGCGGGCACAGGTGGCCCTCCGGGTCGAGCGGCAGGTTGCAGAACGGGCAGGGCTTGCGACCGGCCGCCACCAGGTCCAGCGCCCGCTTGGCGAACACCCGGGCCATCGCGCCGGAGAGCCGCACCCGGAGCATGTCCGGGCCGTTCTCGTCGTCCTCGAAGACGGCGGCGCCCTCCTCCTCCTCGTCCTCGACCAGGGCCTGCGCCTCGACCACCAGGCAGCTGTCCACGGTGTCCCACGCCAGCGCCATCGTGCCGACCCGGAACTCCTGCTCCAGCGGCAGGTCCAGCGGCGCGGTGTCGAGCAGGTCCTGCGGGGCGGTCGGCGGGATGGACGCCGATCCGCCGCTGCGGCGCAGCGCCTCGTCGAGGACCTCCTCGATCCGCTCGGCGAGCGCGGTCACCTGGGTCTTCTCCAGCAGCACGCTGGTGATCCGCCCCCGGGCGCTCGCCTGGAGGTAGAACGCCCGGGCGCCGGGCTGGCCGACGGTGCCGGCCACGAACCGTTCGGGCTGGTCGTAGAAGTAGACCTGACGGGGCACGCTCTCGCTCCGGATCGTCTCGATCGTCGTAGGGATCGTTCGGGGATATGGGGGTCGGCCGGGGTCCGGGGGACTCATGGTCACCCTACGACCTCCCGGGCCGCGCCGGGGAGCCGAGCCCCGGGCGGGGAGGCCCGCGAACAGGGCACCGCGGGCGGAGGTTCGCCGCGACGGGCTGTCCGGCGCGGCCCCGGGCCGTGCGGTGGTGCTCAGGCCGTCCCGGTGGAGCCGCCGACCACGGCGTCCCCGCTCGACGCCGGGTCGCCGTCGGGCGCCCCCGGACCTCCCGGCCGGCCCGGGCCGGCCGGCCTCGGGGCCAGCGAGGTGAGGTCGCCGGAGTCACCCATCCTCAGCACGAAGGGGCGCCGCGCGGTGTAGCGGATCGCGGTCACCGAACAGGGGTCGACGTTGATCCGCTGGAAGTGGTCGAGGTGCAGACCGAGCGCGTCGGCCACCACCGCCTTGATCACGTCGCCGTGCGAGCAGGCGATCCAGACCGCGTCCTCGCCGTGCTCGGCCGCGACCTTCTCGTTCCACTCGCGGACCGCGCCGACCGTCCGGTGGCTCAGTTCGCGCAGCGACTCCCCGCCGGGGAACGCCGCCGCCGCCGCGTGGTCCTGGACGGTGCGCCAGAGCGGCTCCTTCGCCAGCTCCGCGAGCGGCCGGCCGGTCCAGTCGCCGTAGTGGCACTCGCCGAGCCGCTCGTCGAGGGCGGGCTCGCCCGGTGCGGAACCGCCCCTCTCGGGACCGGCCAGCTCGGGCCGGACCGCGAGCAGCGGCTCCAGGGTCTGCCGGCACCGCTCCAGGGGGCTGCTGACCGCCTGGACCAGCGGGATCCCGGCGAGTCGGCCGGCCAGCGCGGCCGCCTGCTCGCGCCCGGTGTCGTCGAGGTCCACCCCCGGGGTCCAACCGGCCAGGATTCCGGCGGTGTTCGCGGTGGAGCGGCCGTGGCGGACGAGCAGCAGGGTCGGCATGGGGCCCACCCTACGGCTTCCCGGCTCCCCGCGGGGTCGAAAGGATCTTGCCGGGCCGGGCTGAGGATCGCGCCGGGCCCGGCCGACGGCCCGCACCGCCGGTCGCGGCAGGTACCCCCCGGGGCGCCCCAGGGGCGACAATGACCCGCATGATCGTCCACTGCGCCATCTACCGGGACGGCCGCCCGGTCGCGACGCCCGCGGACCCCGCCGGCTCCCTCGCCGCCGCGCGGGCGGCAGGCCGGGGCGGCTTCGTCTGGATAGGCCTGTTCGAACCCACCACCGAGGAACTCGACGAGGTCAGCACCGAGTTCGGTCTGCACCCGCTGTCGGTCGAGGACGCGGTCAGCGCCCACCAGCGCCCCAAGGTGGAGGTCTACCAGGGATCGCTCTTCGTGGCCCTCAAGACGCTCGGCTACCACCCCGACGGCCACGCCGTCACCAGTGGCGAGGTGATGCTCTTCGTCGGCGAGGACTTCGTGATGACGGTCCGCCACGGTGCCGACACCCCGCTCGGCGAGCTGCGCCACGAGCTGGAGGAGCAGCCCGAGCTGCTCAGGTACGGCCCGAGCGCCGTGCTGCACTCGGTCTGCGACCGGGTGGTGGACGGGTACGTGGACGTGGCCGTCGGGCTCCAGGCGGACCTCGACGAGCTGGAGGCCGACGTGTTCGCCCCCGGCCGGGTCGGCCGCGACATCGCGAGCCGGATCTACGGATACAAGCGGCAGCTGGTGACCGTCCGCCGGGCCACCGGGCCGCTGCTCGACCCGATGCTGCGGCTGGAGCGCGGCGGCGTCCCGTTCGTCCGCCCCGAGGCGCTGCCCTACCTGCGGGACGTCGCCGACCACCTGGCCCGGGCCAACGACCAGGTGGAGGGCATGGACCGGCTGCTCTCCGACATCCTCGCCGCCAACCTGGCGCAGGTGAGCGTGCAGCAGAACAACGACATGCGGAAGATCTCCGCCTGGGCGGCGCTGGCCGCCGTGCCGACGATGATCGCCGGCGTGTACGGCATGAACTTCGACGACATGCCCGAGCTCCGCCAGCCCTGGGGGTACCCGGCCGCGGTCGGGGTGATGGTGACGGTCTGCCTGGTGCTGCACCGGGTGTTCAAGCGGCACGGCTGGCTGTGAGACGGGCCGGGGCGGGGGCCTCGCGCCACCTCCCCGGCTCCGGCCCCTCCACCCCGGTCCCCGGTCCCTGCTCCGGTCCCGCTCCGGCCCCGGCCTCGCGGGTCCGCCCCGGGCCCGCCCCGGCCCCGCGGGTCCGCCCCGGGCCCGCTCCGGCCCCGCGGGTCAGGCCAGCCCGGCGCGCTCCAGCGCCTCGACACCGGTGCGCAGCGCCCGGAGCCGCTCGTCCAGGGTGAAGCCGGACGGCGCCAGGGTCAGCGTGGTGACGCCCGCGTCCGCGTAGGCCTGCATCCGGTCGGCGATCCGCGCGGTGTCGCCGACCAGCGAGGTGGCGTCGATCAGGTCGTGCGGGACGGCCGCCGCGGCACCGGCGTAGTCCTTGGCCAGGTAGCGCTCCTGGATCTCGTCGGCGGCCTGCTCGTAGCCCATGCGGCGCGTGAGCTGGTTGTAGAAGTTCTTCTCCTTGCTGCCCATTCCGCCGATGTAGAGCGCGGCGTAGGAGCGCTGGGAGTCGACGCCCGCCTTGATGTCCTCGCCGACCGCGATGGTGACGGTCGGGCAGAGGTCGAAGCCCTCCAGCTCCCTGCCCGCCTTGGCCCGGCCGGCCTTCAGCGGGTCGAGCGAGAGCGCGGCGTGCTCGGGGGCGAAGAAGATGCCCAGCCAGCCGTCGGCGATCTCGCCGGTCTGTTCGAGGTTCTTCGGGCCGATCGCGGCGATGTACAGCGGGATGTGCTCTCGCACCGGGTGCACGGTGAGCTTGATCGGCTTGCCGGGCCCGCCGGGCAACGGCAGCGTCCAGTGCTCGCCCTCGTGGACCAGCCGCTCGCGGGACATCGCCTTGCGGATGATCTCGACGTACTCGCGCGTGCGGGCCAGCGGCTTGTCGAACTTCACGCCGTACCAGCCCTCGGAGACCTGGGGGCCCGAGACGCCGAGGCCCAGCCGGAACCGGCCGCCGGAGAGGGTGTCCAGGGTCGCCGCGGTCATCGCGGTCATCGCCGGGGTGCGGGCCGGGATCTGGAAGATGGCCGAGCCGACGTCGATCCGCTCGGTCCTGGCCGCGACGAACGACAGCACGGTGGCCGCGTCCGACCCGTAGGCCTCGGCCGCCCAGCAGACCGAGTAACCGAGCCGGTCGGCCTCCTGCGCGACGGCGACGTTGTCGGCGTCCATGCCGAGTCCCCAGTAGCCGAGGTTGATACCGAGTCGCATGGCACTGCCTTCCAGTCAGGTGTTCCGTGAGGGTAACCGGGCGTCCGGCGGCCATGCTACTGGCCGGTAGCGGTGACCCGGGTCACATTCGGGCCGCGCCCCGGACGACCGGGCGGGCGGTGATCGTTCTGCGGGTCTGCACACCTGCCCGGGCACCGGCCGCTACGCTCAGCCGACGTGGGGGCGCCATGCCCCACCTGCGCGTTTGCCCCCCCCGATCTCCCCAGATCTCCCCCCGACGTCCGCCCGATGTCCCCTCGATATCGGCCAGTGAGAGGGCCCGTCCGATGGAAAAGCGTCACCTCGGCCGCACCGGGCTGCAGGTCTCCCGGCTCGGCCTCGGCACCATGACCTGGGGCCGCGACACCGACGAGCAGACGGCCGCCGAGCAGCTCAAGGAGTTCGTGGACGCCGGCGGCAACCTGGTCGACACCGCCGACGTCTACGCCGACGGCGACGCCGAGTACCTGCTCTCCCGGCTCACCGACAGCCTGATCCCCCGCTCCGACCTGGTCATCGCCACCAAGGCGGGCAGCGTCCCCGCCTCCGGCCGCCGTTTCGACGGCTCCCGCGGCCACCTGCTCGCCGCCCTCGACGCCTCGCTGCGCCGGCTCGGCACCGACTACGTCGACCTCTGGCAGGTGCACGCCTTCGACCCGGCCACGCCGGTCGAGGAGACCCTCAGCGCCCTGGACATCGCCGTCGCCTCCGGGCGCGCCCGGTACGTCGGGGTCTGCGACTACAGCGGCTGGCAGCTCGCCAGGGCGGCCACCTGGCAGAACGCCCACCACGGCCGGGTCCCGCTGGCCGGCGCGCAGCTGGAGTACTCGCTGCTCCAGCGCGGGATCGAGCGGGAGGCGGTGCCCGCCGCGAAGGACGGCGGGGTCGGGCTGCTCGCCTCCTCCCCGCTCGGGCGCGGCGTGCTCACCGGGAAGTACCGGCACGGCGTCCCGCAGGACTCGCGCGGCGCCTCGCCGTACCTCACCGGGTTCGTGCAGCCGTACCTCGGGGAGCGGTCCCGACGGATCGTGGACGCCGTCGCCACCGCCGCCGACGGGCTCGGCAGCAGCCCGCTGGCGGTGGCACTGGCGTGGGTCCGGGACCGGCCCGGGGTGGCGAGCGCGCTGGTCGGCGCGCGGACGGTGGCGCAGTTGCAGGCGTCGTTGTCGGTGGAGGCACTTACGCTTCCGAGTGAGATCCGCGGTGCGCTCGACGACATCTCGGCGCCGGTCCACCGCTACCCCGACCAGGGGTGGAGCGAGCTGTAGGACGGCCCGCCCCCGCCCCGCGACCCGACGGACCGGACCCGACCCCGTAACGAACGACGTGATGTAGTGCCTGTGGCCGTCCGTACCGCCCGCGGCGTCCGTACGGTCCGTTTCGTACGGTCCGTTTCGTACGAAACGGACCGTACGGCCCGCCGGCGTGTGCCGACCCTGTAGTACCGAACCGACCGATCGTCGGCCCGGCCGCCCCGCGCGGCGCGCGGCCGGCCCGAACCTGCCGACCGCCCGCACGACGGGGCGGCCGGTGCCCAGCAGTGGAGTTGAGCTTTTGTGGAGCGAACGATGAGTGACACGGAGAACGGCGCTCCGGAGGAGACTTCGGCGACCCCGGGCACCGGCGGCTCCGCCGCCGTCCCCGCACCCTCTCCCGACCCCTCGTCCACGCCCGCACCTGCGTCCGCACCTGCGCCCGCGTCCGTCCCTGCGCCCGCGTCCGACGACGAGGCCGGCAAGGCCGACAAGGCGGCGGCCGTGGCGGCGCTGGCCGAGGCGGTCCGGGCCGTCGGGCGGCCCGGCGGGGGCGACCGCGGCGGCAGCAGGGACGGTGGCGGGGCGGCCGGCACCACATCGGCGGCCGGGTCCCCCGCCGCTCACCGGGCTTCCGCCACCGAGGCTCCGACCGATCGGCCCGCGCCCGGGAGCGCCGCGACCGCAGCCGCCGGGCCCGTCACCGACGAGCAGCGGGACCAGGCGCTGCGGGACACGGCCGAGGTGCTCGCCGCAGGCGGCGCCCCTGCCGACCTGGCACCGGCCGCCGTGGCCGCGTTCGGCGACGGCGCCGCCGAGCAGCTGCGCAGGGACCCGTGGGCGGTACTGACCCTGCCCGCCGTCCGGCCCGAGCACGCGGACGGCTTCGCCCGCGGCCTGCTCGGCCCCGAAGCCGGTCCCGGCGACCCGCGCCGCGCCCAGGCGCTGGTCGGCTGGCTGCTGGAGCAGGCGGCCCTGCGCGGCCACTCGGCCCTGGAGATCGGCGAGGTCACGGCCGGACTTGACCGCCTCGGCGTGCCGGACTCCGCCGCCGCCGTCCAGGCCGCCGTACTCGACGGCCGGGCGATGCCCTTCCAGGAGGAACTCACCGGCGCCGAGGCCCACACCACCGGCGCCGACGACGAGGAGGACGAGCCGCCGACCCGCACGCTGCTCACGCTGGAGCGGCTGGCGCTGGCGGAGGAGAGCCTGGCGGACGGGCTGGTCCGGCTGATGTCGACCTTCGTTCCGGGGGAGGACCCGGCGGACGAGGACACCCGCGAGGACACGGGCGGGGACACCGGCGAGGACACGGGCGGGGACGCCGGCGGGGAGCAGGCCGCCGCCGAGCCTTCCGAGGGATCGTCGGAGGAGCCGTCCGGCGACTCGTCGAACGACTCGTCCGACGGCGAGGACGACGGGGCCCTGGCCGACGAGGAGGGCCCGGCCGCCGCAGAGGCCGCCGCGGGGACCGCCGACACCGGGCAGTCCCCCGAGGAGTTCCCCGAGCCGCCCCTCGCACCCGGTCCGACCGCCTGGGAGGAGGCCGCCGCCGCAGCCCCGTCCTCCTCCGCGAACGCCCTGATCCGGGCCACCGCCGAGAGCGCCCTCGTCCTGCACACCGGCGGCGAGGCCGCCCGCGCCGAACCCGCCGCCCTGCTGACCGCCGCCACCGGCCTCGGTCTGCGCGCCTGGGCCGCCACCTGGACCGACCAGGGCCGGACCGCCTTCGCCGCGCTCACCGGGGCACCCCGCACCGCGCCCGTCGTCACCCTGGCCGAACTCCTGGCCGGCGTGGCCGGACCGGGGCGCTCCCCGGACGGCTCGCTCGCGCTCGACGTCCTGATCGTCCTGGACGCCCCGCTGCTGGACGTCGAACTGGCCGCCACCCTGCTGGAGTCGCTGGCCGACGGCACCCGGCTGGTGCTCAGCGGCGACCCGGGCCAGCTCTGGTCGGCGGGCCCCGGCCGGTTCTTCGCCGACCTGCTCACCGCCAAGGTCTGCCCGGCGGTGGCCTCCCGGACGCCGGACTTCGGCCCGATCGGCGAGCTGGTCTCCGGCATCGGCATCGGCGAGCTCCAGCCGGTCGACGCGCCCGACAAGGAGGTGGTCATCCTGACCGCCAAGGACGGCGGCGAGGCCGTCCACCGGGCCATCCAGCTGCTCACCGACTCCATCCCGCGCGCCCTCGGCATCCCGGCCGAGCAGGTGGTGCTGCTCACCCCCGGCCACGGCGGCACCGCCGGCACCCGGGCCCTGAACGCCGCGGCCAAGGCCAGGCTCAACCCGGGCCCGGGCCGGTTCGGCGGCTTCGACCCGGGCGACCGGGTGGCCGACTCGCCCGCCCCCGGCCACACCCGCCTGGCCCGGGTGGTCGACGGTGACGCCACCGGCCTGCACCTGGAGTACACGGACGGCGCCCGCCGGACGGTCCCGCCGGCCGAGGCCGCCCGGCTCCGGCACGGCTGGGCCTTGACCGTCCACCAGGCGGTCGGCCGCCGCTGGCCGGGTGCCGTGGTCGTCCTGCCCGACGACGCGGCCGCGGCGCTCACCCGCCAGTGGGTCTACACCGCCTTCGGCCGCGGCGAACGCCACCTCTCGGTGGTCCACGCCGCCGGCCCGGCGCTCCCCCAGGCGGTCACCGAGCGCCCGGCGTCGCCCCGCACCACCCGGCTCCGCGCCGTCCTGGCCGAGAACGCCGCCCAGGCGTACTGACCCGGCCCCCGCCGGCCGCACCCACGGGCCGCACCACGGGAGGGCTCCTCGTTCACGAGGGGCCCTCCCGTCGCGTTCCGTCACCCTCACCGTTCGCCCGCCGGCGGACCGGCCACCGGTCCGGCCGGGACGGGGGCGGCGCACGCCGGCCGTCCGCCGCGGGGTCCATGAGCACAAGTCATCATTCCGGTAGAAATCAAGCCTTGGACGCATGGCACCAGCTCGGCGGAGGGTGGAGGCAGTTCGCCAGCCCGCCCCCCGGCGAACCCGGACCGACCGAGGAGTGCTGCCCATGGATCTTCAGCTCACCGACAAGGTGGTCGTCGTCACCGGCGCCTCCGCCGGGATCGGCGAGGCCACCGTGCGGCTGCTCGCCGCCGAGGGCGCGGTCGTGGTCGGCGTCGCCCGCTCGCCGGAGGGCGTCCCGGCACTCGGCGAGCGGGTGGAGGCCGTGGCCGCCGACGTGACCGACCCCGGCGCCGCCGACCGCGTCGTCGGGCAGGTGCTGGCCCGGCACGGGCGGCTGGACGCCCTGGTGAACAACGCCGGCGGCCTGGACGCCCGGCCCGGCTTCCTGGAGGTCACCGACGAGCAGTGGCGCGCCACCTTCGACCTCAACTTCCACTCCGCGGTCCGGATGAGCCGCGCCGCCGTACCCGCGCTGCTGCGCGGGGGCGGCTCGCTGGTGCACCTCGCCAGCGAGGCCGCCCGGCTGCCCGACAGCCCGCTGGTGGACTACGCGGCTGCCAAGACCGCCCTGCTCTCGCTCTCCAAGTCACTCGCCGTGGAGTTCGGCCCGCGCGGCGTCCGCTCCAACGTGGTCTCCCCCGGCCCGACCCGGACCCGGCTCTGGGACGCGCCCGGCGGCTTCGCCGAGCAGCTCGCCGAGGGCTTCGGGCTGCCCGTCGAGGCGGCCGTCGACCACTTCGTCCGCGAGGTCCGGCGCCTGCCGAGCGCCCGGCTGGGCACGCCCGAGGACGTCGCCCGGGTGGTCGCCTACCTGGTCTCGCCGCTCGCCCGGCAGGTCACCGGCGCCGAGTGGGCCGTCGACGGCGGCGCGCTGCGGCAGCTCTGACCGGCCGGGGGCACCTTCACGGCGCCCGCCGTTCGCCGTTCGCCGTCCTACGAGAGGAATGTCCGAAACCATGCGCTCGCCGAAGCGTCTCCGCACCGCCGCCCTCGCCGCCGCCGGTCTGTTCGCCGCCGTCGTCGCACTCGGCACCACCACTGCCACCGCCCAGGGTTCCGCGGACGCCCGCGGCTCCGGTGCCGGCGCGGCCTCCGCCCGGGCCTGGCGCCTGGTGGACCGCTCGCCGGAGCTCGTCCGGCCGCGCGCCCTGACCGTCGACGGGTCGCTCGGCAAGCGCCGGGCCGCCCAGGAGATCCGGCTCGCGCAGCAGCTCTACACCTTCTGGAACACCGGGGAACAGCGCCACCTGGACGCCGCCGTCGACCGGGGATTTTGGGACAACACCCTCCCGGACGGCCGCCCGCAGGGCCCGGCGGGCCCCGCCTTCGCCTCCCGCGCCTTCCGCGCGGCGGTACCGGACCTCACCTGCGAGCTAGCCGACCTACTGATCACCGGCGACATGATCACCGCCCGCCTGGTCTTCCGCGGCCACTTCACCGGAGTCCTCGACGGCGTGGCCGGGCGCGGGCAGCGGGTCGAGTTCAACGCGATCGACATCCAGCACGTCGGGACCGACCGGATCACCGAGGACTGGCACATCGAGGACAACCGGACGCTGCTCGCCCAACTCGGCGCCGCCGCCCGCTGAGCGTCCGTACGGACGGTCCGGCGCGCGTCACTCGGCGCCCGTCACTCGCGCACGGGGTCGGTACCGGGGAGGCTCTCTCGGTCCACCCCCGACCCGCCCGCCCCGCCCGCGACCCGCCCGCCCCGCCCGCGACCCGCCCGCCCCGCCCGCGCCCCGGTGTTCGGGCCGACGGGCGGGGGGCGGGTGCGGGGCGGGCGAGGACCGGACGCGCGGGTCAGTCGTCGAGGTCCTCGTCGTCGTAGACCTCGCTGACGTCGAAGCGGCAGATCAGCAGCTGCGGATCCGCGTGCTCGAAGGGTTCCGGCAGCCACTCCCCCGGCTCGGTCGGCTCGGCCGCGGCCACCCAGAGCGTCGAGTCGGCCTCCTCCAGCCCGAACTCCTCGCTGCGGGCGGCGATCTCGTCCGGCTCGAACTCGCCGAACAGCACGCCGATCGCGGCGTTCACCCCACCACTGTCCGCGCCTCCGCCGGGGGTCAGCGAATCGTCCAGCCGCTCCGCCTGGGCGCGCAGCCGCTTCGGGTCGACGATGTGGTAGTCGCGGCGGATCAGCACGCTGATCGCCTCGGGCTGCTCGGGGCCGTGGTACCCGCCCGGGCCCTCGTCACCGGGGACCTCGAAGGGGGTGACCTCGTCGTAGACCTCGTACAGGATTTGGTCGTACGCGATCGCCGCCGTCGCCAGCTGCTCGTAGGCGGTGGACACAGCGGAGTCGTCCACTGCGGTCGGGGTCGACACCGCTTCCAGATGACGGTCGATGGCGGCCTTGACCGCCTCGGCGGCGGCGCGTACCTCGGCAATGGTGGGCTGCGCGGCATCAGACATGGTGCAGACGCTATCTCCCCTCGGTGCCGGTACGCACAGCGGTTGTCACCTACACCCGCGATTTCACCGCAACTTCCCCCGTGATGTCCGTTCCGCGTGCTTCTGTCCCCGCGGTCCGCCCGCCCCCCGGGGGCGCGGGACGGGCCTGCTGAGCCGTACGGGTGTCGCTTCACGAGCCGCGTTCGGGGTATGCCGACCACAGGCGCAACGGAACTGATGCACTGTCAGTCACAGGCCGGGGGCCGCCGGCCGACCCGGCGGGAGGACGGCGGGCATCCCGGCCGAAAATACCCGGGCCGGTTGTCGGAGGCAGGCCGTAGGCTTGCCCGCAGGTGTCCCACAGGAGGAGAATCTTGACCCCACCGCAGCCGGTCCGGCAGCCGGAGTACGAGTACCAGTCACTGCGCATGCCTCGCGGGACGTCCCGCAACGCGGCACGCCAACTACTCACCGATCACGCCGAGTACGGACACTGGGAACTGGACAGGCTTCGCCTGTTCCCGGACGGCAGCCGAACCGTGCTGCTGCGCCGGCGGATCATCCGGCAGGTCCGGAGCTGGTGACGGCTTCCACCTGTTGAGACGGCGTGTTGCCGTCTCCGACCGACCTCTTCACCGACTCCCCCGGGCTGCCCCTGGGCCGGTCTTCCGCTGTTCCGCGGCCGGCTCGCTCCGGCCGGTCCGCTCCGGCGTCGGCTCCCCGTCCGCCCTCTCGCCGGGGCCTCCTCCCGTGCCGGACCCCGGCCCCGCCCTCCCGCCGTCCTCCTGCCATGCCTCGCCGCGCGTCCGCGACCGTCCGAGGTTCGACGGTCGAGGACGCGCGGCGGCCCGGCCTGCCCGCGGCGTCTCAGCCGACGCGGGCGTCCCGCAGGTGCGCGGAGCTCGGACGGGGGCGTCGCACCGGTCGTGCGGCGGCGCGGCTACTCAGCGGGCACCGGCGCGGGCGCGACGGTAGAGGACGCCGCCGCCGATCAGCAGCGCGAGGCCTGCCGCGCCGAGCATCTCGGTGCCGCCGGCGCCGGTCGAGGCCAGCTGGCCGCCGTCGGTGGAGCCGACCGGGGCCGCGGACGGGCTGCCGGTGCGCGCGGAGGCGGGCACCGCCTGTCGGCTCGGGCTCGCGACGCCCGGGCCGGCGTTCGGGCTGCTGCTCGCGGACGGGGCGGACGGCGTCGGGCTGCCGTTCCGCGGCACGCCGGGGGTGGTCTCGCCGGCACTCGGGCTCGGGGTGGGCGGCGGGGGCGGCTGGCTGGTGACCGGCGGCGGCGGGTTGTGCGGGTTGTGGCCCTCCGGGCAGTCCTCCTCCGGGACGGCGGGCGGGGTGTGCACCGGGGCGGGCGCGTTGGCGCAGTCGTTGCCGAAGGCGGGGTTGGCGGCGCCCACCACGTCGACCGAGTTGCCGCAGGCGTTCACCGGGATGTGCACGGGGGCCTGGACGCTGTTGCCCGAGACCACACCGGGCGACCCGGCCGCGACTCCGGAGGCTCCGGACCCCGAGGCCGCGGTGCCCGAGGCCGCGGTGCCCGAACCGGCGTGCCCGCCGGCGCCCGAGCGTCCGGAGGCGTTGGCGCAGTTGTTGCCGTACGCCGGGTTCAGCACGCCGATCACGTCGACCGTGTTGCCACAGGCGTTGATCGGCACGTGGACCGGCACCTGCACCGAGTTGCCGGAGGCCACGCCCGGTGACCCCACCGCGTCCCCCTCCGCCCCGGCGCTCGCATAGGCGTAGCCGGCGGTCGAAGCCAGCACACTGCCGGTGGCCACGGCCGTGAGGAGCCCCTTCTTGGCTGCATTCCTCATATTTTCCCCTGACGTATCGAGACGACGTGATGACCTACCGAAAGTCGGAATTTCCGAATGAGCGGAGAGGTCTTCGGCTGCATGGGAGAGAACGAAGAAGTCCGCGCGGAGGTTGACCCGAACCAGCCCTATTCATCCGTTCGAGGGATGTCATGAGGGAGGTACGGGGCGGGCCCGAGCAGACAAGCGCCCCCGGCGCGGCGCAACCGCCACCGGGGGCCCGACTCAACGACTGGTATGGGCTCAGGCGTTGACGCAGTGGTTGCCGAACGCGGGGTTCAGCACGCCGATCACGCTGATGGTGTTGCCGCACAGGTTGACCGGGATGTGCACCGGGATCTGGATCTGGTTGCCCGACACGACGCCGGGGGAACCGGCGGCCACGCCCTGGGCACCGGCCCCGCCGTGCGCGGAGGCGACACCGGCGGCGGCGATCAGCAGGCCACCGGTGGCGGCGGTAACGGCGGCAATCTTCTTGACCTTCATCATTCCTCCTGTAAAAACACCCGGACATCGGTTCCGGGCCGTCACAGAAGTGAACGACGGTGCGGCCGAACGGGGTACGGAACAGGCGTCCCATTCACTCGCAGTGGTGATACGACGAACAGGTAATCGACTTACGGCGGCCGACGCGACCCTCCGTGCGGCACGGGCCCGCCCACCCCTGCCACGACAAACGGCCCGCCCCCGGAGATCCGGGGGCGGGCCGGTCGCCCGACCGGAGCCGCCCGCCGGGGCGACCGGCGGTCCGGCGGCTCCGCGAACCGCCTCAGCAGGCGTCGATGAACCGGTCCAGCACCCGCACACCGAACTTCAGCCCGTCCACCGGCACCCGCTCGTCCACGCCGTGGAACATGCCGGCGAAGTCCAGCTCCGGCGGCAGTTGCAGCGGGGCGAACCCGAAGCAACGGATCCCGAGGTCCTGGAACGACTTGGCGTCCGTGCCGCCGGAGAGGCAGTACGGCACGGCCCGGGCGATCGGGTCCTCGGCGCGCAGCGCGGTCTGCATCGCCTCGACCAGGGCGCCGTCGAAGCTGGTCTCGATCGCCTTGTCGGAGTGCAGGCTCTCGCGCTTCACACGCGGACCCAGCACGCTGTCCAGCTCGGCCAGGAACTCCTCCTCGTAGCCGGGCAGGAACCGCCCGTCCACGTGCGCGGTGGCCTGCCCGGGGATCACGTTCACCTTGTAGCCGGCGCCGAGCATGGTGGGCTGGGCGGTGTTGCGCAGCGTGGTGCCGATCATCTTGGCGATGCCGCCGAGCACCCGGAGCGTCTCGTCCATGTTCTCCGGGTCGAGCTCGACGCCGAGCGCGTCCGACAGCTCGTCCAGGAAGGCCCGGACGGTCTTGGTGATCCGCAGCGGGAACTGGTGGCGCCCCAGCCGGGCCACCGCCTCGCACAGCTCGGTGATCGCGTTGTCGTCGTTCTCCATCGACCCGTGCCCGGCCCGGCCGTCGACCGTGAGCCGCATCCAGTGCATGCCCTTCTCGGCCGTCTCCACCAGGTAGAGCCGGGCCTTGTCGTTGACCGTGAAGGAGAAGCCGCCGACCTCACCGATCGCCTCGGTCACGCCCTCGAACAGCGCCGGGTGCTTGTCGACCAGGTACCGGGCGCCGTACGTGCCGCCCGCCTCCTCGTCGGCGAGGAAGGCCAGCACCAGGTCACGCGGGGGCTTGCGGCCGGTGCGCAGCCGGTCCCGGACGACCGCCAGGGTCATCGCGTCCATGTCCTTCATGTCCACCGCGCCGCGGCCCCAGACGCAGCCGTCCGCGATCTCCCCGGCGAACGGGTCGTAGGTCCAGTCCGCGGCGTTGGCCGGCACCACGTCCGTGTGCCCGTGGATCAGCAGACCGGGCCGCGACCGGTCCTCGCCCTCGATCCGGACGACGGTGGACGCCCGGCCCTTCGCCGACTCGAAGATCTGCGGTTCGAGACCGAACTCGGCGAGCTGCTCGGCCACGTACTCGGCGGCCTTGCGCTCCCCCGGACCGGAACCGTCGCCGTAGTTGCTGGTGTCGATCCGGATCAGATCACGGCAGATGTCGGCAACCTCGGACTCGCCCGTCACCTTCGCCGCCGACCGCCCCGCCGACTCGCTCCGCTCGCTCACGGTCACTCCTCGTCTCTGGCCCGCACCGGCGCCCCAGCGCGCCATTCCCCGGGACCTGCACCCGGGCCGTACGAGCACGTCCGCCCATCCTCTCCCAGCCCCCGACCCGGATCCACCCCCACGAAACACGCCGACACGCCCCCGCAACCCCCACTCCCCCACCCGGAGCCGTTTTGGGACCGCAAGCCGATCACTGCTACAGTTACATCTGTCAGCGCGGCCGACGAACAGAAGGAAGCCGCAAAGACAACACCCCGTCCGGGTGGCGGAATGGCAGACGCGCTAGCTTGAGGTGCTAGTGCCCTTTATCGGGCGTGGGGGTTCAAGTCCCCCCTCGGACACCATGTGCGGGCCAGGAGAAGTCCTGGCCCGCATTTTGCGTTGTGCACTGCGGGGGGGCCGTCGCTCTGCGCAGCGGCGGGCCCCGCGCAGAGCGAAGGGCGTTCCCCGCTCGCGGGCCACACCGACGGGCGTCGGCGGAGTCGTCCCACACGTCACCGGGCCCGGCGCGGACTTCCCTCCACATACGCGCAGCTCAGCGGCCCTGCGCGTGCGACGGGGGCTGCGGGGGCTCGGATAGCCTGGCGGGATGAGTGAGAATCTGCCGCCCTGCCCCAAGTGCTCCGGTGAATACACCTACGCGATGGACGCCCTGATCGTCTGCCCGGAGTGCGGGCACGAGTGGGCGGCGGCAGCCGAGGGAGGCGTCGGCGAGGCGGGGGCCTCCGGGGGCCGGGCCGTGCGGGACGCAGTCGGGAACGTGTTGAACGACGGGGACACCGTGACCGTGGTCAAGGCTCTCAAGGTGAAGGGGAGCTCCTCGGGGATCAAGGCGGGCACGAAGGTACGGAACATCCGACTGGTCGACGGAGTGGACGGGCATGACATCGACTGCCGGATCGAGGGGTTCGGCGCCATGCAGCTGAAGTCGAGCGTGGTGAAGAAGGCCTGACCTCGGCAGGGCCGGTCGTGGGGCGTCGTGCGCGGGCGGTGCCCGGGGTCAGCGGGCGGTCCAGACCGGGCAGGCGGCCTGGTGGCGGTGGGTGCGGATGACGGTGCCGCCGAGGGACCGGTGCTCGGTGGTCGCGATGGCGCAGCACGGCCGTGCGGACGCTGCCGGTACTGCCGGTGCGTGAGCGGAGGTGTGCCTGCGGGTGGGCGAGGACGCGGCGGCGTGCACGGAAGCGCGCGGAGCCGGGGCGCCGGGCTTGGGACCCGTGGAGATGCACGCGGAGGCGGGCGGCTGCTCCCGGCAGGCCATCGGTGCGGCGGCGGCCGCGGTGGTCGTACCGATGGTGCCGGAGCGGCGGGCCCCCTTCCGCGGGGTGGTGGCGCGGTGGACGGTGGGCCGACGGCCGCGTCGGCGGCGGGGTGAGGACGTGGTCATGGTGGCGAGGTTGCCCCGGCCGGAGCCGCCCAATCCGGCACCCACTCGAACGAGTGTGGGGCGGAGTTTCATTGACGCCGACCCGGACCGGGCGGAGAACTGCCTCCTCGTGAGGGACGTGTACTTCTCCGGGCCTGCCGCCGCCGGGCGGCCGGGCGGCAGGCTCAGGCCGCCGGCGCGGGGGTGCGGGCCGGGGTGCGGCGGTCGGTCAGGTTGCGGACCAGTTCGCCGGTGATGAAGGCCGTCACCGAGGCGACGATCAGCAGCGGCATCTCGTCCGTCGCGTTCGATCCCAGCAGCGCCGCCGCCAGCACGGTGCTGGTGAGGGGCAAGCGGGTCACCGCCGCGCCGGCGGCGGCCAGCCCGGCCGCCATGCCCGGAGCGACGCCGAAACCGGGCAGCGGACCGCACGCCACCCCGATGGTGGCGCCGATCAGGATCGCCGGGAAGATCGGGCCGCCGCGCAGGCTGCCCAGCGCGATGCCCCAACCGACCGTCTTGCAGAGCGCGAGCGCCAGCAGCGCGCCCTCCGACCAGGCCCCCGGGTTCGCGGCGAGGGCGCCGAGGGTCGCCTGTCCGGAGAGCGCGTCCTCCTCCGGTGAACGGCCGGTCATCAGCGCGTACGCGGCGATGACGACGCCGACCGCGACCGCGCAGAGCACCGTCCGGATCGCCGTCTGCCGGACCGTCGGCACGGAAGCGGGGCCGCCGGGGCCGTTCGGGTCACCGACGGTGAAGACCTTGACCCGGCGGCCGAGCAACTGGCCGGCCACGCAGACCACGGCGACGAGGACCGCGACCGGCACGCCCCAGAGGAAGTCGCCCGGGTCGGGCGTGCCGCTGGACGGCACCGAGGGCAGCGAGAGCGCGCCGATCGACAGCCCGGTCCAGTGGCCGAAGCCGGTGAACACCAGCGCACCGATCCCACTGGCCAGCAGGCAGGGCAGGATCAGCGCCACCAGCTGCGGACCCCCCAGCCCGGCCGCCTCGATCATCATCACGGCGGCGACCAGCGGACTGCCGAAGATGGTGGAGATCGCCGCCGTCGAACCGGCCGCGCCGAGCACGGGCGCCAGTCGGGGCTGGGCCGCGCGGCGCGCGGAGCTCACGGCGAGCAGGGCCAGTCCGCTGCCCATCGCCATCAGCGGCGCCTCCGGGCCGAGCAGCGCGCCGAGCGGCAGGCAGACGAGCGCCGCCAGGATGACGCCGGGCACGGCCTTCGGCAGGGTCGGGGCCCCTCCGAGCCCGTCCACCGGGACGTGCCCGCCGCGGCCGGGCATCCGGGTCACGATCGGGGCCACCAGCAGCCCGGCGATCAGCAGCAGGGGCAGCGGCCACCACCAGGGCGCGCGGTCGTGGCCGAGCGCCTCGGGCAGGCTCTCCCAGATCCAGTGCTGGAGTTCGTGCTCCAGGCTGACGAACCCGAAGGCCGCCAGCGACACCGGGACGCCGACCAGCGCCGCGATCAGAAGGAGGCCCAGGTATCCCCTGGTCAGCAGCAGACCGCGCAGGGTGGGGTCACCGCTCTGCTGGGGCATGCCGGCTCCTTCGCGCTCCCCGGCCGGTCCACCCCCGGCCGCGTCCTGCGACCGAGTCTCGCCCGCGACCCGGCGCCCTGCACGGCAGGCGGCGTCCGGAACACGGCGCGTCCCGCCGGGTTGCGCCGGGCGGGTGAGCGGGGAACGGGGCCGGGCGGGCGGCCGGGCGGGCGCGAAGGGCACGGGCGAGCGGGTGGGTGCCGGGGCGGACGGGGTCGGTCCTGCCGGACCGTCAGTCCTGCCGGACCCGGTGGGACTCCCCCAGCGCGCTCTCGATCCCCTGGACCATCCGCCAGAGCGGCATGCGGCGGCTGGCGACCAGCACCACGACGTCGTCGTCAGGCCCGGCCTCGTCCCGGCCGTCCGGGCCGCGGCCCGGGCCGACCTCCGGGTCCACCCTCGACCCCGTGCCCGCGCCGTCGGCCGGGGCCGCGCCACCGGGCCGGTCGCTCCACGTCTCGGTGACGAAGGCCATCGCCCGGTCCACCTCGGCCACCCAGTCGCTCTCGCCGCCCGAACGCAGCCAGGTGCGCAGCGCGTGGTTGTGCGCGGCGACCACGGCGGCGGCGATCACGTCGGCCCGCAGGGCCCCGTCCGGCCGGTCGGCGAAGCGGCCGCGCAGGTAGTGCGCGAGCGTGTGCTCGTAGCGCCAGACCACGGAGAGCTCGTAGGCCCGCAGGCCGGGCACCTTGCGGGTGAGCCGGTAGCGCTGGACGGAGAAGGACGGCTGCTCGGCGTACATCCGCAGGACCAGCCGGGCGGCGTCGCTGGCACGCCGGACGGGGTCCTCCTCGCCGGTGCCGGACTCCAGGAACTCCGTCATCTCGGCGAGGCTGCGCTCGTGGTCGGGGAAGACCACGTCCTCCTTGGCCGGGAAGTAGCGGAAGAACGAGCGCCGGCCGACCCCGGCGAGCGAGACGATGTCGTCGATCGTGGTCTGTTCGAATCCGCGCTCCAGGAAGAGCTCGAAGGCGGCGGCGACCAGCGCCTCGCGCATCGCGGGCTTGGGGGGCCCGTCGTTCATGGGCTGGTCCTGCGCTTCCTTCTCGCTCATTCCCGGAACATAGCATCGGCTTCGAACACCAGGACCAGCGCGCGCACGCCGCGTACAGCTCGTGCGACGTACGGCGCGCCGGTCCGGACGCCCGAAGGGTGACGGCGGGTTACGGCAGGTTCCGGGCCATGACGATGCGCTGGATCTGGTTGGTGCCCTCGTAGATCTGGGTGATCTTCGCGTCCCGCATCATCCGCTCCAACGGGTAGTCGCGCGTGTACCCGTACCCGCCGAGCAGCTGCACCGCGTCCGTCGTGATCTCCATCGCGGCGTCCGACGCGAAGCACTTCGCCGCCGCCCCGAAGAACGTCAGGTCGCCGTCCCCGCGCTGCGACTTCGCCGCCGCCGCGTACGTCAGCTGCCGCGCCGCCTCCAGCTTCATCGCCATGTCCGCCAGCATGAACTGCACGCCCTGGAAGTCACCGATCGGCTTCCCGAACTGCTTGCGCTCGCGCACGTACCCCTTCGCGTAGTCCAGCGCCCCCTGCGCGATCCCCAGCGCCTGCGCCGCGATCGTCACCCGGGTGTGGTCCAGCGTCCGCATCGCCGTCGCGAAGCCCGTGCCCTCCGCACCGATCATCCGGTCGGCCGGGATCCGCACGTTGTCGAAGTACACCTCGCGCGTGGGCGACCCCTTGATGCCCAGCTTCCGCTCCGGCGCACCGAACGACACGCCCGCGTCGCCCTTCTCCACCACGAACGCCGAGATGCCCTTCGACCGCGCCTCGGGGTCGGTCACGGCCATCACCGTGTAGAACTCGGACACCCCCGCGTTGGTGATCCAGCGCTTCACGCCGTTCAGCACCCAGAAGTCCCCGTCCCGCACCGCACGGGTCTTCATCCCCGCCGCGTCCGAACCCGCCTCCGGCTCCGACAGGCAGTACGAGAACATCCCCTCGCCGCGGGCCAGCGCCCCCAGGTACTTCGCCTTCAGCTCCGGCGACCCCGACAGCTGCACCGGCAGCGACCCCAGCTTGTTCACCGCCGGGATCAGCGACGACGAGGCGCACACCCGTGCCACCTCCTCGATCACGATCACCGTCGCCAGCGCGTCCGCCCCGGCACCGCCGAACTCCTCCGGCACGTGCACCGCGTGCAGGTCGTTGCTCTGCAGCGCGTCCAGCGCCTCCTGCGGGAACCGCCCCTGCTCGTCCACCTCCGCCGCGAACGGAGCGATCTTCGCCTCGGCCAGCGATCGCACCGCCTCACGAAGCATTCCGTGCTCCTCGGAGATCCGGAAGAGATCGAAGTCCTGGCTCATGAGCGGCCACTCCTGTTTCACGACGTTCACGACGGTACTCAGTACCCTTCATTATGCACGTGCGGAGCAGATAGGGAACTCAGTGCCTTCACAGAGCGGCACTGAGTTCCCTATCCTTTTCGGGGCGGAAGCCACCGAACCGTAAGCCGCCCGAGCGCAGGGAGATGACAACGTGGTCCACTCAGCCATCGACGCCGACATCGACATCGCCAACGCCCCGCTGTTGTTCCAGCGCTGCGCCTGGTGCAGCAACCCGACCTTCCAACGGCTGCTCTGCCCCACCTGCGGCTCCACCGACCTGCGCCTGGAGCGCAGCGAGGGCACCGGGGTCGTGCGGCGCTGCGCCGTCGAACAGGCCCGCACCCCGCTGGCCCGGCAGAAGTCGCTGATCCGGATGGCCGAGGGGTTCGACGTCTGGTGCATCGTCAACGGTCTGCGCTCCACCGTGCCGGTGGGCACGAGGGTCCGGCTGAGTGCGGCGGAGGGCTCGGAGCACCCGGCCCTGACGGTGTTGTCGCACGAGGAGCCCGAACGGCTCCCGTCGCCGGACCCGCGCCCGCTGCCACCGGTCCAGGGCGGGTTCACCCAGCACCTGGCGATGTTCGCGGAGTAGCGCAGGGGCCCTCGCCCGGTGCGAAGAAGCCCGGGCACGGGCCCGGCCGCGGGCGGCCTCGCAGGCCCCGGCCGCACCGAGTGCGCCGGAGGGGCCGGGGGCCCCGTACAGCTGGGGCGAGACCAGCATGCCGCTCGGTCCCACCGGGGTGCTGCCCCGAAGGGGCTGTGCCGTCGCCGCGGGGGCGCGCCCGGGACCGCCGGCACGCGCCCCTGCGCGTTGTCCGGGACTTCCCGCACGGCACGTGGTCCCCGGACCGGGGGAGCGGCGACGGGCCCGT
>NZ_JAQYWZ010000749.1:0-350 GCF_036290945.1 Streptomyces sp. BE303 | reverse complement strand
TGACCCCCCAGGACGGCGCGGGGGTGATGCCGGTGACCTTCACGGCGATGGTGGTGCCCCAGCAGGGGCCGGGGAGCGTCGTGGGCACCCGCACCATCCCGGTGCGGGTGGTCGTGAAGTAGACGACGCAGGGCCGCGGGGCCCGGCTCCCCCCTCGGAGGGGGGGAGCCGGGCCCCGCGGCTGCGACGGTTCCCGGGGTGCGAGCGGCCCGCGGGGTCAGGCGAGCGAGGCCATCCACGCCTCGACGTCCCCGGCGCGGCGCGGCAGGCCGGCCGAGAGGTTCTCGTTGCCGTCGGCGGTGACCAGGATGTCGTCCTCGATCCGGACGCCGATGCCGCGGTACTCCTCG
>NZ_JAQYWZ010000748.1:0-274 GCF_036290945.1 Streptomyces sp. BE303 | reverse complement strand
TGACCCCCCAGGACGGCGCGGGGGTGATGCCGGTGACCTTCACGGCGATGGTGGTGCCCCAGCAGGGGCCGGGGAGCGTCGTGGGCACCCGCACCATCCCGGTGCGGGTGGTCGTGAAGTAGACGACGCAGGGCCGCGGGGTCAGGCGAGCGAGGCCATCCACGCCTCGACGTCCCCGGCGCGGCGCGGCAGGCCGGCCGAGAGGTTCTCGTTGCCGTCGGCGGTGACCAGGATGTCGTCCTCGATCCGGACGCCGATGCCGCGGTACTCCTCG
>NZ_JAQYWZ010000747.1:0-447 GCF_036290945.1 Streptomyces sp. BE303 | reverse complement strand
GGCGGCGGTCCTGCGCCCGGGGCAGGGTGCGCAGCGCGCCTCGAAGTGCCTGGGCTTGTTCGAGGCGTTCCCGGTGGTCGCGGACGCCTTCGACCAGGTGGAGTTGCACCTGGATGCGGATCTGGACCAGCCGCTGGCGGAGGTGCTGGCGGACGAGGAGCTGATCCACCGGACCGGGTACGCGCAGCCGGCGTGGTTCGCGGTGGAGGTGGCGTTGCCTGCGCTGCTGTCGCACTGGGGGGTGCGGGCGGACGTGCTGGTGTGGCACTCGATCGGTGAGGTTGCCGCCGCGCCTGTGGCCGGGGTGCTGTCGCTCGGCGATGCGGCGGCGCTGGGCGCGGCGCGTGGCCGGTTGATGCAGCCCCTCCCGGCCGGTCGCGAGATCCTCGCGGTGGGGCCTGACGACGCGCCGGGGCAGGCCCAGGTCGCCGAGGTCGCAGGTGCGGC
>NZ_JAQYWZ010000746.1:0-298 GCF_036290945.1 Streptomyces sp. BE303 | reverse complement strand
CGACCCCGCCGGGCCCGAAGGCTCCGCCAACGACCACCCACGCCCCACCGCGCGGAAGTCCTCCAACATCCGCTCCATCAGCCGGGAGTGGAAGGCGTGACTGGTCCACAGACGTCAGGACTTCCAGCCCCGCCCACCCAGGGCCGCCACGTCCGTACCGGACAACCGCTCCGGAGCCCCTGGCTGGTCCACTGATGTGAATGCGGGTGTGTCGTTCTTCGGTGTGTCCTTCCGTTACACGTGCGCGTTGGTGCCACTGACGCCGAACGCCCGGCCAGCAGGCGTTCAGTGCGCTCTC
>NZ_JAQYWZ010000745.1:0-321 GCF_036290945.1 Streptomyces sp. BE303 | reverse complement strand
GCCGGGTCGAGCCCGGCGACCACGCCGTCGTCCAGGGTCCCGGCGGCGTGCACGATCGCCAGGTCGGGCTCGTCGTCGTCCTCCCGCACCAGCGCCGCGACCGCGGCGCGGTCGGTGAGGTCGCAGGCACGGGCCTCTATTTTTTTTTATTCGTCGTTAATATAGATGTAATCCTAGTTATAGTTTCTTTGTCGTCAGTAGTGTATGACGATTGTGGGGCGGCGCGCGGCGCGGACGCAACGTCGCGGATGCCGTGAGCTGCGTGGCGCGGGGGGGCGGGGGGGGGGGGGGGGGGGGGGGGGGGGGGGGGGGGGGGGGGGG
>NZ_JAQYWZ010000744.1:0-508 GCF_036290945.1 Streptomyces sp. BE303 | reverse complement strand
TGTTCACGGGGCAGGGTGCGCAGCGAGCGTCGATGGGCCGGGGCTTGTACGAGGCGTTCCCGGTGTTCGCGGACGCCTTCGACCAGGTGGCGTTGCACCTGGATGCCGATCTGGACAAGCCGCTGGCGGAGGTGCTGGCGGACGAGGAGCTGATCCACCGGACCGGGTACGCGCAGCCGGCGTTGTTCGCGGTGGAGGTGGCGTTGCATGCGCTGCTGGCGCACTGGGGTGTGCGGGCGGACGTGCTGGTGGGGCACTCGATCGGTGAGGTAGCCGCCGCGCCTGTGGCCGGGGTGCTGTCGCTCGGCGATGCGGCGGCGCTGGTCGCGGCGCGTGGCAGGTTGATGCAGGCCCTTCCGGCGGGTGGGGCGATGCTCGCGGTGGGTGCTTCCGAGGCGGAGGAGCTGGCGGCGTTCCCGGATCTGGACGTAGCGGTGGTGAACGGCCCTGGGGCCGAGGTGGTCGCGGGCCTGGAAGCCGAGATCTACGCCGACGCCGACGCTGCGCG
>NZ_JAQYWZ010000743.1:0-284 GCF_036290945.1 Streptomyces sp. BE303 | reverse complement strand
CGAGGACGCCTTGATCCGCAGCGGGAGGTCCTTGGAGACGACGGTGACGTCGTACCCCTCGGCCTGCAGGTTCCGCGCGACCGCGAGGATGCGGGTGTCCGCCTCGCCGCCCCCGACCCGGTAGCCGGCCGGCAGTATCGAGGGGTCGGAGTGGTTGAGCTCGACCCGGATGGTGCCGCCGAGCTCGCCGACCGGGATCGGCTCGTCGAGACGGCCGAAGCGGATCCGGAAGTCGTCGAGCAGCCGCAGCGCCTGGCGGGCGAAGTAGCCCAGTTCGGGGTGGT
>NZ_JAQYWZ010000742.1:0-366 GCF_036290945.1 Streptomyces sp. BE303 | reverse complement strand
CGCGCAGGCGAAGGCCAAGATCCTGGCCTGACCGCCGCCCCGGTCCACCGCTCCGGCCCACGGCCCCGGCCGACCGGGGCCGGCTAGAGCGGACGGGCGGCGGGGAGGGAAACAGGGAAGAACCCCGGGCAGATCTCGGTGTGCGCCGGCTCTGGCAGAATGGGGGGGGGGGGGGGGGGGGGGGGGGCGGGGGGGCGGGGGGGGGGGGCCCTGGGGTGGGGTGTGGTGGGTGCACCGGGTTCGATGTTAGGGGGGGGGTGGTGGGGTTGGGGTGGGGGGGGGGGGGGGCCGTGGTGTGCGGTGTGCTCGGTCCTAGGGTTTCGACGTTCCGGGGGTGGTGGGGGGGGTTTCAAGGATTCTGAGGTT
>NZ_JAQYWZ010000741.1:0-988 GCF_036290945.1 Streptomyces sp. BE303 | reverse complement strand
GCCGCCCTTCTTCCAGTTCTCGCCGAGGAAGTAGACCGGGACCCAGATCAGCAGGCCGTAGCGGGCGGTGTTCTGGAACCCGATGGCGATGCCGGTGGACCAGATCTTGGGGTTGCGCAGCACGGTCTTGTAGCGCTGGAAGGAGGTCTCGCCGGCGTACGCGGCGGCGTCGGCCCGGTCGTCCTCCTCGTCGGCCTCGGTGACGGAGGCGGGGGGCTTGATGCCGGCCTGCTTGGGGTTCTCACGGGCGACGAAGTAGAAGGTGATGCCGCCGACGAGCATCAGCAGGACCGGGACCCGGAAGATCCACTGCCAGTCGAGCTTGAGGGTGTCGACGACGATGGTGGAGGTGACGAAGGCGAGGACGGAGGCCATGCCGGCGGCGAAGGTGTAGAAGCCGAAGCTCTTGCCCCGCTCGCGCGGGCCCCACCAGTTGGAGATGACCCGGCCGCCGGAGGGCCAGCCGAGGGACTGTGCGAACCCGTTGGCGCCCCACAGGAAGCTGAGCGACCTGGAGCCGACGGAGAAGCTCGTGCACCAGTTGAGGATGGTGGACAGGATGGCGCCGGCGGTCATCATGCGCCGGCCGCCGAACTTGTCGGCGAGGTTGCCGTTGATCATCTGGCCGGCGGCGTACGACCAGAGCAGGATGCCGCTGATGCCGCCCAGTGCGGCCTTGCTCAGACCGAGGTCGGCCTGGATGCCGGGGATGGCGAAGCCGAAGGTCTGCCGGCCGGTGTAGAAGAAGAAGTAGCAGAACATCGCGGCCAGGAGCATGCGCCACTTGAGCTTGTTGTACTTGCCCTCGCTCACGAGTTCGAGGGCGGGGGTCCCGAGTCTCGGACCTTTGGTGTCCGATCTGGTGGTCTCGGCGTTCGACATGGTTCTCGACCGATCTGGGTGGGGGCCGGGGAGCGCCGCATGGCGGGCGGCGCGAGGTCGAGGCGGCGGCTGCCGCCGGTACCGTGGCCGCCCCCCGGAAGGGGTG
>NZ_JAQYWZ010000740.1:0-335 GCF_036290945.1 Streptomyces sp. BE303 | reverse complement strand
GACGGGGGACGGGGGCCGGGGACGGTGCCGAAGGCCGGGCGGGGCCGGGGGGCCGCTCGCCCCCAGCCCTCGACCGGCCCTACCGCGCATGGTAACCCCGCCGGTAAGGCCCGGCCGGGCCGGCCCCCTCGATCGCCGCCGCGCCGCGCCGGTCGTCGGTGCGGACGTGCCCCCGACGGGACGAGACACGTCCGCCGGGGGCGCTCACCACAGGGGTGGGCGCCACCGGCGGGTGGTGGCGATCAGGCCGTCCCTCTGCAGCCCTCGCCGTTCCGTCAGTGTGCACCGGCCTGGCCGACCCGCCGTTGGAACGGCCGCTGCTGGCTGGGGTGCTG
>NZ_JAQYWZ010000739.1:0-283 GCF_036290945.1 Streptomyces sp. BE303 | reverse complement strand
CCCACGTGTTACTCACCCGTTCGCCACTGATCCACCCCGAAGGGCTTCACCGTTCGACTTGCATGTGTTAAGCACGCCGCCAGCGTTCGTCCTGAGCCAGGATCAAACTCTCCGTGAATGTTTACTCGGCCCCGAAATCAACCAGAACCGGTCGACACCCGCGTTGAGCGGCACGGCAACCACCGGAATAGGGCGGCCCCGCGCACTGCGTCCTCGCTAGTGTTTTACTTCAAAAGGAATCTCCAACCCCGAAACAAGTCCGAGGCCGGGGATGTCAACATAT
>NZ_JAQYWZ010000738.1:0-390 GCF_036290945.1 Streptomyces sp. BE303 | reverse complement strand
AGGGGCACATCTTCTCGCTCTCACTGCCCGGCAGGTAGCCGAGCTCATGGCCGCCGACCGCGAACATCGGCCGGAAGAAAATAACCTTCCGTAGCTGCTGCCGAACCATAACCGCCTCCATCCCGGCGCAGTGCGCCAGCGCGGACTTCCCCGTCCCGGCCCGGCCGCCCATCGAGACGATGCCGACCTCCGGGTCCAGCAGGAGGTCCAGCGCGACCCGCTGCTCGGCGCTGCGCCCGCGCAGTCCGACCGCCTCGCGTTCTCCGCGCACCAGCCGGACGCGGCCGTCGCCGGTGACCCGGCCGAGCGCCCGGCCGCGCTCGGAGGTGAGCACGAGTCCGGTGTGCACGGGGAGGTCGCTGACGCCCTCGATGGACACCGCGGCGTCGT
>NZ_JAQYWZ010000737.1:0-307 GCF_036290945.1 Streptomyces sp. BE303 | reverse complement strand
GCACGACGCCATCGCCGCCATCGAGCTCGCCCTCGCCGAAGCCGAACGGCTCGCCGGAGCCCAGCTGGTCGACCTGGCCCGGCGCGCGACCGACGGCACCGTGCAGCCGCTGGTCACGATCGTCACCGACAACGGCGGACCGTTCCGCTCGTTCCGCTTCGAGGCTTTCATCGCCACCCGCCCCGAGCTGCGGCACGTACGCACCAGGGTCCGTACCCCGGGCCAGAACGGCTCACGCGAGCGGGGCTTCGGCTCGCTGAAGTACGAGAAGCTGTTCTTGGAGGAGATACCCGACGCCCTCGACCTG
>NZ_JAQYWZ010000736.1:0-386 GCF_036290945.1 Streptomyces sp. BE303 | reverse complement strand
GCGGCGACGGTGCCGATGAGGGCGTAGACGGCGATGAGGTATTTGTTGATGTTGATGCCGGCGAGGCGGGCGGCGGTGTCGTTGCCGCCGATGGCGTAGAGGTTGCGGCCGATGTCGGTGTACTTGAGGAGGATGTGGACTGCGACGGCGGTGAGGATGAGGATCCAGACCATGAAGGGGAGGCCGGCGATCTTGCCGCGGCCGAGGATGCCGCAGATGTCGTCGTTGAGGACGTAGCCCTGGGCGCGGCCGTCGGAGAGGAGTTGGGCGATGCCCTTGTAGGCGGCGAGGCCGGCGAGTGTGGCGATGGTGGGGTTGTCGCGGCCGTAGACGATGATCAGGCCGTTGAGGATGCCGACGAGGATGCCGACGCCGATGGCGGCGGC
>NZ_JAQYWZ010000735.1:0-326 GCF_036290945.1 Streptomyces sp. BE303 | reverse complement strand
CGGTCGGTCGACGTTGTACAGCGGGGACCAGTGGACCTGGACGGCGTTGACGAGGAGGGACGCGAGCGCCGTGTGCACGTTGGTGTCTTCGTCTCGGTCGCGGCGCAGCAGCGGCGCCGGGACGTCGTCGGGCTGCGGGTCGAGCGCGTACAGCTCGCCGTCCGGGCCGAGTTCGACGCACCTGGTGACGCCGTCGACGGCCGCGAGGGCGTCGGCGAAGCGGACCGGCTTGCGGAACTGGTCGACCCAGTACTCCGGGTCCCACCAGTCCCCGACACCGACCGTGCGGCCGGTCACCGACGAAGCCGCCGCGACCGAAGGCTCGG
>NZ_JAQYWZ010000734.1:0-324 GCF_036290945.1 Streptomyces sp. BE303 | reverse complement strand
CCCCCCCCCCCCCCCCCCCCCCCCCCCCCCCCCCCCCCCCCCCCCTTATGTAATGCATTAACAACGCTTAAGCCGGCGTCTGCGAGAAAGGGGGGCGGGGGGGGGGCGGGGGGGGGGGGGGTGGGCGGGGGGCCCCCGGGGGGGGCGCGCCGCCCGGCCCCCCCCACCCATCAACGCCGCCCCCTCCGCCAGCTACGCCACCACCCGCTCCGCGCACACCCCCCCCCGGCAGACCCCCCCCCGCAAGCGCCCCAAGTCGCCCACCACGCAAACCACCATCAGCCAGGTGCGGGTGTTCGGCGAGACCGACGTCCGCACCAGGTG
>NZ_JAQYWZ010000733.1:0-300 GCF_036290945.1 Streptomyces sp. BE303 | reverse complement strand
TTCCTCAGCCTCGGCAACATGCAGGTCATCGCCGAAGCCGCCACCATCACCGGCCTCCTCGCCATCGTCCAGACCGTCGTCATCATCTGCGGCGGCCTCGACATCTCCGTCGGCTCCCAAGCCGGCGTCGCCTCCGTCGTCAGCGCGATGGCCTTCACCTCGGCCGGCTCCAACGCCCTCACCGGCATCGCCGCCGCCATCGGCGTCGGCATCCTCGTCGGCATCCTCAACGGCCTGATCATCGTCTACGGCCGCGTCAACCCCACCATCGCCACCCTCGCCGGCCTCGCCGCCTACAAG
>NZ_JAQYWZ010000732.1:0-354 GCF_036290945.1 Streptomyces sp. BE303 | reverse complement strand
GGGGGGTGGGGGTGGGAGGGGGGCGGTTGGGGGTGGCGGGGGGGGTTGGTGGTGTGGGGGGGGGTGCGGGGGGGGGGGGGGGGGGTGGTGGTTGTCGTGTAACTGCCGGGGGGGGGGTTGGTTGTTGGGGGGGGGTGTGTGGTGGGGGTGTTGGGGGGGGGGGGGGGGGGGGTGGGGTGGGGGGTGGGGTGTGGGGGGGTGGGTGGGGGGGGGGGGTGTTTTTGTTTTTTTGGTGGGTGTGGGGCGGGTCGGGGGCCCCCCCGGCAAGCCACAAAGGACCCCCCCAGGATTCGGCCCGGGGGCACGCGGCGACGAACAACAACCAACCCCGCCCCCCGGGGCCGGGCAGGAGCC
>NZ_JAQYWZ010000731.1:0-351 GCF_036290945.1 Streptomyces sp. BE303 | reverse complement strand
GGGGGGCGCCCCCCCCCCCCCCCCCCCACGAAACACCACCCCCCCCCCCCCCCCCCACCACCCCCCACCCCCAGAAAGCAACCCCCACAAAAAAACAAACACCACCCCCAACAAAAAACCCCCCCCCCAAACACAACCCCCCCCCCACCCCCCCCCCCCCCCCCCCCCCCCCCCAACAAAAAAAAACAAAAAACACCAAACAACAAACACCAAAAACCCCCCACCCCCCCCCCCCCCCCCCCCCCCCCCCACCACCCCCCACCCCCGCCGGCGCCCCCCCCGGGCGGACCCCCGCGGCCACACCCCCCCCCGCGCCGCCGCGTCCCCAGACCCGGGGGGGGGGCCCGCCGC
>NZ_JAQYWZ010000730.1:0-302 GCF_036290945.1 Streptomyces sp. BE303 | reverse complement strand
GCCACGTGTTCGGCCTGCCCGACGAGTCCCGGGAGCGACGCCTCCACGAGGAGACCGTCGACGGGACCGGCGACCGCACGGTCGTCGAGCTCGAGATCCGCCCCCGGCCCTCGTACCCCGACGCCGGGCTGATGGGCGGCACCCACGCGGGCAACGACCGGCTCCGCTTCGACCAGGACGCCGGGATCATCACGGACGACACCGACATCCGGTTCGCGCTCGCCCCGCGGAACCTGCGCGAGCTGGGCGCCGTGATCGAGCAGGCCCTCGGCGCCGCGCCGGCCGGGCCGACCGCCCACGGG
>NZ_JAQYWZ010000729.1:0-494 GCF_036290945.1 Streptomyces sp. BE303 | reverse complement strand
GACGACGGAGGCGACGCCGGCTTGGGAGCCGACGGAGATGTCGAGGCCGCCGCAGATGATGACGACGGTCTGGACGATGGCGAGGAGGCCGGTGATGGTGGCGGCTTCGGCGATGACCTGCATGTTGCCGAGGCTGAGGAAGTTGTCGTTGAGGATGCCGAACAGGGCGAGGACGACGACCAGCGCACCGATCAGGCTCAGGTTCTGACCACCGACGGCGGCCAGGATTTTCGGTGAGACCACGGACCGGCGCGGGGCGTGGCCGCCGTTCCTGGCGGGTGGAGTGGTGCTGGTGGTGGTGCTCATGGGGAAGCTCCGGTGGAGGGTGTGGTCGTGGTCGCGTCGGTGGGTGTGGTCGCGGCGGCGATGTCGTCGGCCATGGCGAGGTTGAGGATGGCTTCCTCGGTGGCGTGTTCGCGGTCGAGTTCGCCGGTGATGCGGCCGTTCTGCATGACGACGATGCGGTCGGCGAGGCCGAGGACCTCGGGGAGTTC
>NZ_JAQYWZ010000728.1:0-415 GCF_036290945.1 Streptomyces sp. BE303 | reverse complement strand
GACGTACTCGGACCCCTCGTACAGCAGACCCAACTAGTCCTGACCGGTTGTTCCGGCGAACACGCCGACCAGCTCGCCCCGGCGCGACAGCGGGTCGACCCCCGCCCGTTCGAACGCCTACCACGACGTCACCAGCAGCAAACGCTGCAGCGGGTACAACGCCAGCGCCACGAGCGGCCAGAACCCGAACAGCCCCGCGTCGAACTCACCGTCGGCGGACACGAAGGCGCCGTCCCGGGTGTTAGTTGTGCCGGGGTGCTCCGGGTCCGGGTGGTAGAGTGCTTCCAGGTCCCTGCCGCGGTCCGTGGGTAAACCGCCCATGGCGTCGGTCCGCGAGGTGACCGTGACCGGCCGGCTGCCGCTCGCGCTGCGGCTGGCGGACCTCTCGCCCGCCGAGGCGCGCCGGACCCTGCTG
>NZ_JAQYWZ010000727.1:0-574 GCF_036290945.1 Streptomyces sp. BE303 | reverse complement strand
GGTGACGGCCCGCGCCGTGACGACCGCCCCTCGGGTGGCAGTGGCGGCGGCTTCCGTGGCCGTGACGACCGCCCCTCGGGTGGCAGTGGCGGCGGCTTCCGTGGCCGTGACGACCGCCCGTCCGGTGGTAGCGGTGGCGGTTACCGTGGCCGTGACGCCCGTCCGTCCGGTGGTAGCGGTGGTGGGTTCCGTCGCGATGACCGTCCGTCCGGTGGTTTCGGTCGTGACCGTGACGACCGTGGCGGCAGGGGCGGCGGCTTCCGTGGCCGTGACGACCGCCCGACCGGCGGCAGTGGTGGTGGTTACCGTCGCGTTGACGGTCCGGCCTGTGGTTTCGGTCGTGTCGGTGACGTGGGGGGCGGCGTCCGTCGCGACGACCGCCCCTCCGGAGGCTTGGGCCGTGTCGGCGACGTGCGCCCAGAGGTCTGCCGTTGTGAAGTCAGTGTCGTCCGGCCGCGTCGCGACGACCGTCCGTCCGGTGGGTTCGGCCGTGACGACCGTGGTGGTGACCGCGGCGGGTTCCGTCGTGACGACCGCCCCTCCGGTGGTAGCGGCGGCGGCTTCCGTGGCCGCG
>NZ_JAQYWZ010000726.1:0-345 GCF_036290945.1 Streptomyces sp. BE303 | reverse complement strand
TACGAGCTGGGCTGGCACGTGGCCCCGACCGCGAACCAGCACGACGCCATCGCCGCCATCGAGCTCGCCCTCGCCGAAGCCGAACGGCTCGCCGGAGCCCAGCTGGTCGACCTGGCCCGGCGCGCGACCGACGGCACCGTGAAGCCGCTGGTCACGATCGTCACCGACAACGGCGGACCGTTCCGCTCGTTCCGCTTCGAGGCGTTCATCGCCACCCGCCCCGAGCTGCGGCACGTACGCACCAGGGTCCGTACCCCGGGCCAGAACGGCTCACGCGAGCGGGGCTTCGGCTCGCTGAAGTACGAGAAGCTGTTCTTGGAGGAGATACCCGACGCCCTCGACCTG
>NZ_JAQYWZ010000725.1:0-973 GCF_036290945.1 Streptomyces sp. BE303 | reverse complement strand
GGGCGAGTTCGCCTGGCCCTCGCTGGTCACCAACAACGAGATGCTGCGCACGCTGCCCGTCGGACTGGCCCAGTTCCAGAACCAGTTCGCCCCCCGCTGGGATCTCCTGATGGCCGGCTCCGTGCTGGCCGCGATCCCGGTGGTCCTCGCCTTCGTCCTCCTCCAGCGGACCTTCGTCCGCGGACTCACCGGTGGTGCGGTGAAGGAGTAGGACGAGAACCCCCCGAGTCCAGGTCGGGAGACCCGGGGAGAACCGCAGGCCCGGTCGTTGCCGGAGGGAGGCGACGACCGGGCCTGCGGCATGTCCGGAGCCGTTCCCGGGCCCTGCCCGTTGTCCCGCCCGCGGGCCCGCCGTGCCCCGGCGGACGGCGCCCGTCGTGCCCGGCCGTGACGCGGCGGAGCAGCGGGGGCCGGTCGCCGCACGGGGCCCGGGTACGGACGGTCCGCGGTCCGGAACGGCCCCGGCGCACGGGTGCGGCGGGGCAGCGGTGCGGCCGGCCCGGCGGCACGGAGCCCGGTGAGTGGTACGGCGCCCGGCCCGACCGGGGCAGACCGGGGCTCCGGCGCCGGAACGGGGGTTCGGGGCACGGGCTCGGCCCTGCCCCGAAACGCCGAAGACCTGGGCCGCGGAACAGCTGACGGTGCCGTTCCGCGGCCCAGGGGTCACGGGGGGTGTGTCGGGCCGGGAGACGCGGCTCCAGGACACGGTCGGCTGCGGCGCCGACGGCGACGCAGCCCCTGACGGGGTGGAGCGACCCCGTGACGGCTCCCCGCCGCTGACGTCGGCCCCGAGCGTCAGCGGTGGGGAGCCGGGGGACGGTGGCGGACAGTGTCAGGGCAGAGCTGCCCGCCACCGCGTTCGGGGGCCGGGCCGGCCGGGGAGTCCGGCGGCCCGGCGTTCGGGGGGTGCGGTCCGGCCGGTCGTCAGAACCGGGCGATCACGTACCGGTCGACGGTGTCCTCGTCGAGCTCG
>NZ_JAQYWZ010000724.1:0-411 GCF_036290945.1 Streptomyces sp. BE303 | reverse complement strand
TCCCCTCCCGGCGCCCGACCCGCGAACCGCCCGAGTCCCCCGGGACCCGCGCCCGCCCAGCCCATCCCATCTCCCCCACAACTACCCTCACACGCAACGCACGTCACGGGAAGGTCTCCTGCCATGAGCACAGCGCAGCCGTACCTGACCGGCCACATCACCCCCGACACCGACGACGACGCCGTCACCGGCCTCACCGTCGACGGCACCTTGCCCACCGAGCACACCGGCCGGCACCTGCGCAACCGCCACAACCCCAACCCCGGCGTCACCCCCACCCACTGGTTCAAGCGCAGCGGCATGGTCCTCGTCATCCGGCTGCGAGAGGTCCGCGGCGAGTGGTACTGCTACCGCTGGGTCCGGTCCCCCGCCCTGGTCGGCGCGCCCTACATGACCGAACGCGGGCCCGAC
>NZ_JAQYWZ010000723.1:0-100882 GCF_036290945.1 Streptomyces sp. BE303 | reverse complement strand
GGTTGACAGTTTCATAGTGTTTCGGTGGTCATAGCGTGAGGGAAACGCCCGGTTACATTCCGAACCCGGAAGCTAAGCCTCACAGCGCCGATGGTACTGCAGGGGGGACCCTGTGGGAGAGTAGGACGCCGCCGAACAATTCTTATGGAGAAGCCCCCGCCGGGGAACCGGGCGGGGGCTTCTCTGTTGTAAGGTCAACGTGCGAAGTTGCCACACATGACAGGAGGCCCCCGGGTGGAGGTCCAGGAGACGCGGGTCCAGACCGATCGCGTCCTCACCATCCCCAACCTGCTGAGCATGGGCCGGCTGGTCGGTGTTCCGCTCTTTCTCTGGCTGATCCTCTGGCCGGTGTTCGACGGGCCGAACAACGACGGCTGGGCATTGCTGATTCTGATGCTCAGCGGTATCAGTGATTACCTGGACGGGAAACTCGCCCGCCGGTGGGGGCAGATCAGCCGCGTGGGGCAGCTGCTGGATCCGCTGGCGGACCGGCTCTATGTGCTCTCCACGCTCCTCGGCCTGACCTGGCGTGAGATCCTGCCGTGGTGGCTGACGGCGATCCTGATTGCGCGTGAGCTGTTTATCGCCGCGCTCCTTCCCCTTCTCAACCGGCACGGCTACGGGCCGTTGCAGGTGAGTTTCCTGGGGAAGGCCGCGACCTTCAATCTGATGTACGCGTTTCCGCTTCTGCTGCTCGGCGCCGGGGACAGCTGGATCGCCCGGCCGGCCGAGATCGTGAGCTGGGCCTTCATCTGGTGGGGGACCGCCCTGTACTGGTGGGCCGGCATTCTCTACGCCGTCCAGGCGCGCCAGATCATCCGGGGCAGCTCGGCCTCCTCCGCGTCCACTGTCTGAGACGCGATCCCGGGACGGGATCTGAGAGAAGTCCCACGGCGACACGGTGCGTCGGACGATATCTTCCGGGTAGACCCCCTCTGGAACGGTTTGATGGACCTGCAGGGTCCACACCGCGAAGGAGGACGCACCCGTAATGAAAGCCGTTGTAATGGCGGGGGGCGAAGGCACCCGACTCCGCCCGATGACCTCCAGCATGCCGAAGCCGCTGCTTCCCGTGGTCAACAGGCCGATCATGGAGCACGTGCTGCGGCTGCTGAAGCGGCACGGCCTCTCCGACACCGTCGTGACCGTCCAGTTCCTGGCCTCACTGGTCAAGAACTACTTCGGTGACGGTGAAGAGTTGGGCATGAATCTCACCTATGCCAACGAGGAGACGCCACTGGGCACTGCGGGGAGTGTCAAGAACGCCGAGGACGCCCTGAAGGACGACTCCTTTCTGGTGATCTCCGGTGACGCACTGACCGACTTCGACCTCTCCGAATTGATCGCGTTTCACCGTAGTAAGAACGCACTGGTCACCGTCTGTCTCACCAGGGTGCCGAATCCACTGGAGTTCGGTATCACGATCACCGATGACGAGGGGCGCGTGGAGCGCTTCCTGGAGAAGCCGACCTGGGGGCAGGTCTTCTCGGACACGGTGAACACCGGTATCTACGTCATGGAACCCGAGGTCTTCGACTACGTCGCGGCGGGTGAGTCCGTCGACTGGTCGAGTGACGTGTTCCCGCAGTTGCTGAAGGAGGGCAAACGGGTCTACGGGTACGTCGCCGAGGGCTACTGGGAGGACGTGGGCACCCACGAGAGCTATGGCAAGGCCCAGGCGGACGTCCTGGAGGGCAAGGTCGACGTCGAGATCGACGGGTTCGAGATCTCGCCCGGGGTCTGGGTCGCCGAGGGCGCCGAGGTCGACCCGGAGGCGGTTCTCCGCGGGCCGCTCTACATCGGGGACTACGCCAAGGTCGAGGCCGGCGTGGAGATCCGCGAACACACCGTGCTCGGCAGCAACGTGGTCGTGAAGCGCGGGGCGTTCCTGCACCGGTCGGTCATCCACGACAACGTCTACGTGGGGCCGCAGAGCAATCTGCGGGGCTGTGTGGTCGGCAAGAACACCGATGTCATGCGGGCCGCGCGGATCGAGGACGGCGCGGTGATCGGGGACGAGTGCCTGATCGGCGAGGAGTCGATCATCGCGGCCAACGTCCGGGTCTACCCGTTCAAGACCATCGAGGCCGGCGCGGTCGTCAACACCTCGGTGATCTGGGAGTCCCGCGGGCAGGAGCACCTGTTCGGGCTGCGGGGTGTCTCCGGGATCCTGAACGTCGAGATCACCCCCGAGCTGGCCGTACGGCTCGCCGGCGCGTACGCGACGACGCTGAAGAAGGGCGCGACCGTCACCATCGCGCGTGACCACTCGCGAGGTGCGCGCGCCCTGAAGCGGGCGATGATCTCCGGGCTGCAGACCAGCGCGATCGACGTCCGCGACCTGGAGAACGTGCCGATGCCGGTGGCCCGGCAGCACACGGCCCGGGGCAGTGCCGGCGGGATCTTCCTGCGGACCACGCCCGGGGTGCCGGACTCGCTGGACATCCTCTTCTTCGACGAGCGCGGGGCCGATCTCTCGCAGGCCGGGCAGCGCAAGCTCGACCGGGTCTACGCGCGCCAGGAGTACCGCCGGGCCTTCCCCGGCGAGATCGGGGACCTCACCTTCCCGTCCAGCGTCTTCGACTCCTACGCGGGCAACCTGCTGCGGGCCGTCGACACCACCGGGGTGCGCGAGGCCGGTCTGAAGGTCGTCGTGGACACCGCGCACGGCAGCGCCGGGCTCGTCCTGCCGAGCATCCTCGGTCGGCTCGGGGTCGAGGCGCTCAGTGTCTCCAGCGGGCTGGACGAGTCCCGGCCCACCGAGGACGCCGAGGAGCGGCGCGCCGGGCTCGCCCGGCTGGGCGAGCTGGTGGCGTCGTCCCGGGCCGCCTTCGGGGTCCGCTTCGACCCGGTGGGCGAGCGAGTGGCCTTCGTGGACGAGCTGGGCCGGGTCATCGACGACGACCGGGCGCTGCTGGTCCTGCTGGACCTGGTCGCGGCCGAGCGGCGGAGCGGGCAGGTGGCGCTGCCGGTGACCACGACGCGGATCGCCGAGCAGGTCGCGGCGTACCACGGCACGCAGGTCACCTGGACCACGACCACGCCGGACGACCTGGCGAAGGCGGCAGCCGCCGAGGGCACGGTGTTCGGCGGGGACGGGCGCGGCGGCTTCGTCGTGCCGGAGTTCAGCGGTGTGCTGGACGGCGCCGCGGCGTTCGTCCGGCTGGTCGGGCTGGTCGCCCGGACCCAGCTCACGCTGAGCCAGATCGACGCGCGGATCCCGCAGGCGCACATCCGCCGCCGGGACATCGCGACGCCGTGGGCGGCGAAGGGCATGGTCATGCGTTCGGTGGTGGAGGCGGCCGGCAGCCGGCAGCTGGACACCACGGACGGTGTCCGGGTCGTCGAGGCGGACGGGCGGTGGACGCTGGTGCTGCCGGACCCGGCCGAGGCGGTCACCCACCTGTGGGCCGAGGGCCCGGACGACGAGGCGACCGAGGCGCTGCTGGACGAATGGGCGGCGGTGGTCGACGGCGCCGGGAGGTGACGGCCGGAGCCCGGTGACGGGTCGGCGGCGGGGCGGGCGGCTGGTGCCGCACCGCCCCGCTGTCCGTTTCGGGTGGTTGGTGGCGGTCGGTCCGTTTTGATGTGTATGCAGGTCAGGGGTTGTGTACGGGGCCCTCGTCGGCCGTGGGACGATGGTCCGCATGTCAGCGACGCCGACGCCGAGTGCCAGCAGTGGACGGTACAACCGTCCGGATGCCTCGATGTCCCTGCTGACCAATGTGATGGACCACAGCCTCGACGAGGGGTACGCCGAGGCGGCTGCGGCACGGGGCGGCGACGGTCCGCACCGGATACCCGGTACGGCGCGGGGGCTTCTCACGCTGGGGGCCGGGCTGGCCCTGGTGGGCGCGGTCCTCACGGTCGGGGCCGTGAACGCGCACGAGGCCGAGCCGACGCTCGCCAAGGAGCGCGACGCCCTGATCCACCGGATCAACGACTCCAACGGGTCGGCGGACCAGCTCCAGAAGCAGGTCCAGGAACTGCGGCGCAGGGTCGACAGCACCCAGCAGCAGGCACTCGCTCCGGGGGAGGTCGACCCGGCCGTCCTGGCCGGTGCGGTCGGCCTGGCCGAGGTGACCGGGCCCGGCGTCAAGCTGGTGCTGGAGGACGCGACCGGTACGGGCGCCGGCGGCAACGTCGACCCGCGCAGCGGGCAGGGCTTCTCGAACAGCGGACGGCTGCGGGACCGTGACCTGCAACTGGTGGTGAACGGGCTCTGGTCCTCCGGCGCGGAGGCCGTCGCGATCAACGGGCAGCGGCTCACCGCGCTCTCCGCGATCCGCGCGGCCGGTGAGGCCGTACTGGTGGACAACCGGCCGCTGGTCCCGCCGTACACCGTGCAGGCGCTGGGGAACGGGCCCAAGCTGGTGGGCGCCTTCGAGAGCGCGATGGCGGGCCAGTACCTGCGGCTGTTGCAGGAGAAGTACGGCATCAAGTCGACCATCTCCGCGCAGAAGAGCCTGACCCTGCCCGCGGCCGTGGGGGTCACCCTGCGGACCGCCCAACCTGCGCTCCCCGAGCCCTCGCCCACCGCGAGTCCGCCCGCCTCCGGGGAGGCGTCGCCGTCCGCGGGGCCCTCCGGATCGGCCTCACCGTCGACGGGCGGCACCGCGAGTCCGTCCGGCACCGCCTCGCCGTCCGCGAAGCCGACCGGGCAGGTCTCGGGGAAGCGCTCGCCGAGCCCCTCGGCCAAGACCACGACCGGCCGTCCGCCCACCGCGACCACCGGGTCGCCCTCCGCAGCGACAGGAGCAGCTAGACCGTGATTGCCGTACTGGGTCTCGTGATCGGGGTCGTCGTCGGACTCTTCGTCCAGCCCGAGGTACCGGACGCCGTCGTGCCGTACCTGCCGATCGCGGTGGTGGCGGCGCTGGACGCGGTGTTCGGCGGCGTCCGCGCGATGCTGGACGGGATCTTCAACGACAAGGTCTTCATCGTGTCGTTCCTGTCGAACGTGGTGGTGGCGGCACTGATCGTCTTCCTCGGGGACCAGCTGGGCGTGGGCTCGCAGCTCTCCACGGGCGTCGTCGTCGTCCTCGGAATCCGCATCTTCTCCAACGCCGCTGCGATCAGGCGCCATGTCTTCCGCGCCTGAGCCGGGCCGCGAGCGGGCGGCGGAGAAGAAAGCGGACGGATCTGCGGGAGAAGTTGTGCGCGAGGACGGTGGCGAGGAACGCGAGCCGGTACCGGTCGAGCCGGTGGACGGGAAGCGGCAGGAGAAGCCCGGGCAGGGGTCCGGCGACCGGCCGGTGAGGCGGTCCGACGGGCCGGCGATCGCGCCGGAGCCCGAGGAACGGCCCGGGCAGCCCGCGGACGCGGTGGCGGAGGAGCGGGAGGCGCGGGGGGAGCCGGCCGAAGAGTCTCTGCCCGACGGGAGGCCGGAGGGCGTTGCCGCCGACGGGGCCGGGGGCGAGCCCGCGCCCGGGGCCCCGGCGGAGCCCGGAGCGGAGCCTGCTCCGGCGAGCGCCCCCGAGGTGACGCCTGCGCCCGCGCGTGCGCTGCCGCCGGTGGCGGCAGCGGAACCGGTACGGCGGCCGGAGCCACGGCCCGAGCCCGCAGCGAAGTCGATCCCGCAGCCCCAAACCCAAACCCAGCCGCAGCTACAGCCGGCGGGGCCGGACGCCGAGTCCGTGGCGCCGTCCCCGCCGCCACCGGTACCGGTACCGGAACCTGCGCCGGCCCTCCCGTCTGCCGCCGCGCCCGCCCCCGAACCCGACTCCGGGCCGGCCCGGGACGACCGGGCCGCAGGGCGGCGACGGCTGAAGGCCGCGGTCTGGCCGCCGAGGTTGTCGCGCGGCCAACTGGTGGTGGCGGTGCTGCTGTTCTCGCTCGGACTGGCGCTGGCGATCCAGGTGCGGTCCACCAACGACCACCACAGTCAGCTGCGTGGCGCGCGCCAGGAAGACCTTGTTCGCATCCTCGACGAACTGGACGGCCGTCAGCAGCGTCTCCAGCAGGAGAAAGCGGAGCTCGAGCAGTCCCTGGCGAAGTTGGAGAACAGCTCCAACCAGGCCAAGGAAGCCCAGGAACAGACCAGGAAGAAGGTGACGGAGCTCGGCGTTCTGGCCGGGACCGTCCGAGCCACTGGTCCGGGGATCGTACTGACGGTCGATGATCCCCAAGGGCAGGTGAAGGCAGATATGCTGCTGGACACCCTGCAGGAACTCCGAGCGGCGGGGGCGGAGGCGATTCAGATCAACGATGTGCGTGTGGTGGTCAACACCTACTTCACGGACGTGTCCGGCGGCGGCGTGCAGATCGACGGCAAGAAGGTCTCGGCGCCCTACCGGTTCACCGTCGTGGGGAATCCGCAGGACCTCACACCCGCGTTGAACATTCCGGGGGGTGTGGTCCGTACCTTGGAGAACAACCAGGCACGCGCGACCATCTCCCAACAGCAGAAGGTGGTCGTCGACGCACTCGTCGACCCGAAGACCCCGCAGTACGCCAAACCGGCTCCGAAGTGAGCACCGCAGTCGGAGTTCCGCTCCAGCCGGCCCGATCCACGACCGGGCCCGCAACCTGTCCGAGGTCCTCACCCTGCCCCGCGGGCGGGTCTGTCACACGCAAGGGGATTCGCCCGTGAGTTTCTTCTCTAAGTTGTTCGGTCGTAACAAGGGCCGCGACGCGGCCGCCGTCGAGGCGCCGACCGCGCGCCACCGCCGGGACGACGAACCCGCCGTGCCGGGCATGCGTCCCGCCCCCGAGGGCGCGGAGTACGCCGAGCGCCCGCTGTTCCGGGACGGCGCCCAGTACGCCGGGAATCAGGCGGGCTACGGCGCGTCGGTTGACCCCTCCGGCGCCCCGCGCATAGGTTTCCCGTCAGGACCCTCAACCTCTGGTGGAGGGTTTGCACCGGACCCGTACGCCGGGCACAACCCGTCGGGTGTGCCGCGCCAGGAGGCTGTGAACATGGCTGGCCCCACTCCGTGCCCCAGGTGCGGCAACCAGAACCCGGCCGCGGCCCGCTTCTGTTCCAACTGCGGTTCGGCGCTGCGCGGTGGTCTGCTGCCCGAGGGGTCGGCGGAGACCACGTCGACGATCTCGATCTCCGGCCTGGAGTCGTACGACCCGAACACCACGACCGGGACCGGCACGCCGGCCCTCTCGGCCGAGGTGTTGGCGGCCATCGACGCGCTGCCCCCGGGTTCGGCCCTGCTGATCGTCCAGCGAGGCCCGAACTCCGGCAGCCGGTTCCTGCTGGACTCGGACAAGACCACGGCCGGCCGCCACCCGCAGGGCGACATCTTCCTGGACGACGTGACCGTCTCCCGCAAGCACGTGGAGTTCCGCCGGACGCCCGGTGGCGGCTTCACCGTCGCCGACGTCGGCAGCCTCAACGGCACCTACGTCAACCGGGAGCGGATCGACGAGGTGTCGCTGAACAACGGCGACGAGGTGCAGATCGGGAAGTACCGGCTGGTCTTCTTCGCCAGCCACAACCGGGGGTACTGAAACCAACGTCGGCAGGAGCCCGAGTGAGCACGAATACCCCTTCTTCTCCTCTCGGGGCGGCCACCCCCGCGCCGTTCGGTCACACGCCGGACAAGGGCTCGCGCGGGGTGGTCGCGGCCCCCAGGCAGCCGGTCCGGTCGGACCGGCCCGGCGGGGGCGGCCGGCGCCGCGGCGGCGACGAGCTGCTGAGCATCGGTGCGGTGCTGGCCTTCCTGCGTGACGACTTCCCCGAGGTCACCATCTCCAAGATCAGGTTCCTGGAGGCGGAGGGCCTGGTCGAGCCCCAGCGCACGCCCTCGGGGTACCGGAAGTTCAGCCCGGCCGACGTCGAGCGGCTGGCCCACGTGCTGCGGATGCAGCGCGACCACTACCTGCCGCTGCGGGTGATCCGCGACCACCTCGACGCGATCGAGCGCGGCGAGACCCCGCCGGCGCTGCCCGGCCCCTCCGACAGCCGCCCGGGGCCGGTGGAGGAGGCGGACCGCGAGCTGACCGCCGCGGCCGAAGCCTCCGCCGGGGTCCGCCTGGGCCGGGCCGAGCTGCTGGCCGCCGCCGAGGCGGGCGAGCGCGAACTGGCCGAGTGGGAGTCCTACGGGCTGATCGCGCCCGGGCCGGACGGCGGGTACGACGGCGAGGCGCTCCAGGTGGCCCGCCTGGTCGCCGAACTGGGCCGGTTCGGTCTGGAGCCGCGCCACCTGCGCGCCATGAAGGCCGCCGCCGACCGGGAGATCGCCCTGGTCGAGCAGGTGGTGGCGCCGTTGCGGCGGCACCGGAACCCCCAGACCAGGGCGCACGCCGAGGCCACCGCGCGCGAGCTGGCTACCCTCTCCGTCCGGCTGCACGCGGCCATGGTCCAGGCCGGTCTGCGGGCCTGGACCTGACCCGCGCCACCGCGCTGACCAGCGCCGTCGGCGCTGCGCTTTCATATCCGGGTCGGGAGCCATAGGGTTGCTCGTGTGAATGAGCTCGACGTCGTGGGTGTCCGGGTGGAGATGCCTTCCAACCAGCCGATCGTGCTGCTCCGCGAGGTCGGGGGCGATCGGTACCTGCCCATCTGGATCGGCCCCGGCGAGGCGACCGCGATCGCCTTCGCCCAGCAGGGCATGACGCCGGTGCGCCCGCTGACGCACGACCTCTTCAAGGACGTGCTGGAGGCTCTGGGCCAGCAGCTCACCGAGGTCCGGATCACCGACCTGCGCGAGGGCGTCTTCTACGCCGAGCTCGTCTTCACCGGCGGCGTCGAGGTCAGCGCCCGCCCGTCCGACGCGATAGCGCTGGCGCTGCGGACCGGGACGCCGATCTACGGGAGCGAGGAGGTGCTCGCCGAGGCGGGCATCGCGATCCCGGACGAGCAGGAGGACGAGGTCGAGAAGTTCCGCGAGTTCCTCGACCAGGTGTCGCCCGAGGACTTCGGCGGCAGCGGCCCGCAGTAGGGCGTGCGGCCGGTCAGTGGGCCGGCGGGCCGTGTGTGTCCGGCCGTTTTGCCAAACCGCGTCCACCTACCCACACTAGGGGCACGAAAAACCACTCTCCTGAGTGATGTGGTCTGCCCGCCACGGCGTGGCGATCGTTGACGGGCCATAGGGGACTGCCTACCGTCAGGAGGGGCTGCCCGGGTGTCCGATGCCCGTGGTCTGGGTTGCCCGCAGCACGAGTGGACGGAGGTAGGCATGACCGGCACCGGCGAGGAATTGGCCGTGGGAGGCCTGTGCACCGTGCACATGCCGCGCACCGCCCGCAACGTGACCGAGCTGCCCCGGCCGGAACTGCCCCGGGTGGGCCGGTTCCCGGCGGTCCAGCCCGGCCAGCCGGCCCTGGAGCGACTCGGGCCCACGTCCGAACTGATCGGTTACCGCGGTCCGACGGCCTGCGCCGCGGCCGGGATCACCTACCGCCAGCTGGACTACTGGGCCCGCACGGGCCTGCTGGCCCCGAGCGTCCGGTCGACCTTCCCGGCGACCGGCCAACGGCTCTACAGCTTCCGCGACATCCTGCTGTTGAAGATCGTCAAGCGGCTGCTCGACGCGGGCGTCTCGTTGCAGAACATCCGGGTCGCGGTCGCCCACCTGCAGTCCGTCGAGGTCTGTGACCTGACCGGACTGACGTTGATGTGCGACGGCGCGACGGTGTACGAGTGCACCACCCCGCAGCAGGTCGTGGACCTGCTGAAGAGCGGCCAGGGGGTCTTCGGGATCGCCGTCGGCGCGGTCTGGCAGGAGCTGGAACGCACCCTCGGGCGGCTGCACGCGGAGCGGACCGACACCGGGGAGACGGTGGCCGGGCACGACCCGGCGGACGAGCTGGCGCAGCGCCGCAACAGGGCTGTCTGAACAGGCATCTGACGAGGCCGCGGGCCCGGACGGGGAACCGTCCGGGCCCGCGGTTTCGTCGTGGCCGGTGAACCGACAGAGGGAGGGCACGTGCGCTTCGGTTCCGGAATCCCCTGCCTGGTGATGCGGAGGGCGGTGCGGCTCGGCGTCCGGTTGCGGCGCAGGCGGGCGCAGCGCCGGTTGTTCCAGCTGGTGACGGTCTGCTGCTCGCTGGCGCTGGCGCCGAGCGCCTGGCTCTGGTTCTCGGCGGGGGAGCGGGTGGGCACCGTGGCGACGGCGCCGCAGGCGCCGGTGGCGGTGGTGTTCGGCGCCGGGCTGTTCGACGGCAGGCCCTCGCCCTACCTGGCGCACCGGCTGGACGCGGCGGTCGAGCTGTTCGAACGGCGGAAGGTCCAGGCGATCCTGGTGACCGGGGACAACGGCCGGGCGAGCTACGACGAGACCGAGGCGATGCGGCGGTACCTGATCGAGCACGGGGTGCCGGACGTCCGGGTGGTCGGGGACTACGCGGGCTTCGACACCTGGGACTCCTGCACGCGCGCGCACCGGATCTTCGGGGTGGAGCGGGCGGTGCTGGTCAGTCAGGACTTCCACGTGCGGCGGGCGCTGGCACTCTGCCGGGCGGCCGGCATCGAGTCGTACGCGGTGGGCGTGCCGGAGGCGCGGGACCTCACCTGGCTGTACGGCGGGCTGCGGGAGATCCCGGGGGCGGGGAAGGCAGCGCTGAACGCCTGGCTGCGGCCGGACCCGCTCTTCCTCGGGCCCCGCGAGCCGGGCCTACCGAAGGCGCTGGCTGACGCGGGGGCCGGTCCGGTGCGCGGGTAGGGCCCGCCACCGGGGGGAGACGGCCGGGTTCGACCGTGCTGTCGGACCCGTGCGGCATGATCGGCGGGTGCGGTCACTGCCGAGCATCATCCACCTCGACATGGACGCCTTCTTCGCGGCGGTGGAGCAGGCGGCCAAGCCGAGCCTGCGCGGGAAGCCCGTGGTCGTCGGCGGGCTCGGCGGGCGGGGGGTGGTGTCCACGGCGTCCTACGAGGCGCGGAAGTTCGGGGTGCACTCGGCGATGCCGATGGCGCAGGCCCGTCGGCTCTGTCCGAACGCGGCCTTCCTGGCCGGTCGCTTCGAGGCCTACCGGCCGGTGAGCGAGCTGGTGATGGGGCTGCTGCGGGAGCTGTCCCCGCTGGTGCAGCCGCTCAGCCTGGACGAGGCCTTCGTCGACCTGGAGGCGGGTCCCTACGGTCCGCTGCTGGCGGAGGCGGAGCACCGGACGGGCGAGCGGCTGGTGCTGGCGCTGGCGGAGGACCTCCGCGCGGACATCCGGCGGCGGACCGGGCTGACGGCCTCGGTGGGCGCGGCAGGGTCCAAGCTGATGGCCAAGATCGCCTCCGAGCAGGCCAAACCGGACGGGCTGGTGATGATCGAGCCGGGCCAGGAGCGCGCGGTGCTCGGGCCGATGCCGGTCCGCGCACTGCCGGGGATCGGTCCGGCCACCGAGCAGGTGCTGCGCCGGTCGGGGCTGAACACGGTGGCCGATCTCGCCGAAGCGGGGGAGAACGAGCTGGTGCAGCTGCTGGGGAAGGCCCACGGGGCCGGCGTGTACCAGATGTCGACGGGGCTCGACGACCGGCCGGTGGTGGCCGACCAGGACGCCAAGTCGGTCTCGGTGGAGGACACCTACGAGGTGGACCTGGCCGACCGGGAGCGGATACTGCGCGAGGTGGGGGCACTGGCGGCGCGGTGCGTGCGGCGGCTGCGGGGTGCCGGGCGGTCGGGGCGGACGGTGGTGTTGAAGGTGCGGCGGTTCGACTTCTCGACGCTGACCCGCTCCGAGACGCTGCGCGGGCCGACGGACGACGAGACGGTGATCACCGAGACGGCGCGCCGGCTGGCCTCGCAGGTGGACATCACGGGTGGGGTGCGGTTGCTGGGCGTCGGAGTGTCGCAACTGGCCGACTACACGCAGGAGGACCTGTTCGCGCAGGCCGTCCGGGAGGAGGCGGAGGCTGCCGGGCACGAGGCCGGTGCGGACGAGGAGGCGGAGGCCGACCGCGCGGAGGAGGCGCCGGCCGTGCGGCGCTGGCTGCCCGGGCAGGACGTGCACCACGCCGAGTTCGGGCCGGGGTGGGTGCAGGGCAGCGGGGTGGGGCGGGTGACGGTGCGGTTCGAGACGCCGTGGAGCGGGCCGGGGCGGGTGCGGACCTTCGGGGTGGAGGATCCGGCGCTGGAGCCGGCCCCGCCGCTGCCGCTGGGCGGGAGCGAGCCGGGGCCGGAGCGCGGTGGTTCGGGGAGCGGAGGCCCGGGGAGTGGTGCGGACGGTGGTGGTGCGTTCGGATGGGCGGGGACCGAGGGCTGAGGGGCGGGGCCGGGGGACGGGGACGGCGCTGCCGGGCCGGGACATGAAGCGGCCCCACCCGGCACGGGGGCCGGGTGGGGCCACATGCGGTTCCGGGCCACGGACGGTCGCGATGCCCTCGGCGACCGTCCGGGTCCCGGTCCCCGCGCCCTGTCCCTGAGCGCGGGGTCGGACGCCTCGTCAGGCGTCGGTCTTCACCGGCCGGGGGCCGGAGGTCAGGTCCGCGACCTCGTTGCCGTGCACCACGGTGGTGGTGGGCTTGACGGTGCGGATCAGGAACGGGACGGCGCCGGCGATCACGCAGACCACGGCGGCGGTCCAGAACGCGTGCTGGTAGGCGTCCAGGGTGGGCAGCGTGACCGGGATCGGCAGCTTCATGGTGTCGCCGGTGAGGATGGCGGCCATGACGGCGGTGCCGATCGCGCCGCCGACGGTGCGCAGCACGGCGTTCATGCCGTTGGCGATGCCGCTCTGCTCGACCGGGACGGCGCCGTTGATGTAGGCCGGCATCGCCGAGAACGCGAGGCCGATACCGAGGCCGAAGATCGCCGAGGAGAGGTAGATGTCCGCCTCGTGGCTGTGCCGGACGGCCAGGTAGGCCATCGCGACGGCGCCGAGGACACCGCCGAGGACCAGCGGCAGGCGCGGCCCGCGGCGGGCGATCAGCACGGCGCCGAGCGGGGCGGCGACCATCGAGCCGAGGGCGGACGGCAGCAGCATCACACCGGCGTGCAGCACGGTGGCGGTGAAGCCGTAGTGGGCGAGCTTCTCCGGGGTCTGGGCGAAGTTGCTGATCACCATGAACGAGCCGTACATGCCGAAGCCGATCAGCAGGCCGGCCAGGTTGGTGAAGGCGACGGCCGGGCGGGACATCATCGTCATGTCGACCAGCGGGTGCTTGACCTTGACCTCGATGACGCCCCAGATCAGGGCGACCACGGCGGCGAGGGCGAACAGGCCGAGCGTCCGGGTCGAGGTCCAGCCCCAGGTGTTGCCCTGGCTGACCGCGACCAGCAGGGCGGAGAGCCAGCCGGCCAGGGTGATCGCACCGAGCGGGTCGGCGCCGCCCTCCTTGTCCGTGACCGGGTCGGTGGGCACCCGGACGGCGACCAGGGCGATCGCGAGCAGGCCGAAGAAGAGGCCCATCCAGAAGATGGACTTGTAGCTCCAGTGCTCCAGGAGCAGACCGGTGGCGACCAGGCCGAGGCCGCTGCCGACACCCATCGAGGCGCTGATGGCGGCGACGCCGCCGGTCACCTTCTGCTTGGGGAGCTCGTCGCGGACGATGCTGATCGCCAGCGGGAGCACGCCACCGCCGGCGCCCTGAAGGACGCGGGCGAGGACCAGCCAGGTGAAGGAGTGGGTGGTGACGGCGAGCGCGGAGCCCGCGGCCAGACCGGCCAGCGAGATCAGCAGCATCGGCTTGCGGCCGCGCAGGTCGCCGAAGCGGCCGAGGAGGGGGGTGAGCACGGCGGCGGAGAGCAGGTTGGCCGTCATCAGCCAGGTGATGCTGGAACCGGAGACGTTCAGTTCCTTGGCGAGCGAGGGCAGGATCGGGACGACCGCGGTCTGCACCACGCTGAACGACAGCATCGCCAGGATGAGGGCCGGCAGGACCCGGGCGCTGCTCTGCTTCTCGGCCGCGACGGTGGGCTGTGGTGCCTCACTCACGGTTGCTTCCTCCCGTACATAGTGAATGAACTGAAGTAACCATGCAGGGAGATACTTCAGAGTGTCAAATATCCATGGGTTAAGCCTTGGCAAAGTCGAAGGGTTTGCGCCGTGGAACGCCGCAGGGCCCCGGCCGGATCGGCCGGGGCCCAGCGGGCTCGGGTGTCAGACCAGGGGCCTGAGCGGGAGTGGGCGGGCCGGCTCGTCGGGGGCGGGGGAGACGGGCCCGGGCGACGGGGCGGAGGCGGAGACCGGGGGGTTCGAGGCCGTCCCGGTGGTGTCGTGGACCTCGACGTGCTCGCGCCGCAGCTCGTCGCGGATCACCTCCTCGGCGGTGTACCGCTCCACCACCAGACGGACCCGCTCGATCGGCGCGAGGTACTTGCGGACCACCGGGCGCTCCTCGCGCAGGGTGACCTCCTCCACCGCCTCGGCGATGTCCTTCTCGCTGAGCGCGGCCCGCTCGGCCTCGCCGACCGGCATCCGCTCGACCCGGACCCGTTCGCGGACCACCGGGACCCGGCGCTCGACCGGCTCGCTGGTCACGTACTTGCGCAGCTTGGCCGTGCCCACGACGTGCCACTCGGTCGTGACGTCCAGCCGCTCCTCGCGGCAGGTGATCTCCACCGGGCCGCCGGGCGTGGACGCGACCGCACCGTCGGCGGAGCGCGAGGTGCCGGTGGCGGACGGCGTGGCCTGCGAGGGCGAGGGCTGCGAGGCCGCCGGCGGGGTGCCGTTGGCCGGGGCGGGCTGCGCGGACTGCGGGCGCGGCTCGGCGGCCGGGGCGGTCGCCGCGGCGGAAGCCGGCGGCGCCGCGGCGGGCGTGGGGGTGGCGAGGGTCCGCACGTTGGCCTCCGTGACGGGGTCGGCCGGCTTGCCGGAACCGGCTGCCGGAGTGGTGGTGGCCGCGGCGGCGGCCGTGTGGAAGGTGAGCGACTTGGCCGGGGCGGCGGCGGACGGCGTGGCCGGCCGGCTCCGCGCGGCCGCTGCGGCCGCGGCTGCGGCGCCCGCCGTTCCGGCGACGCCCGCGAGGGGCGTGCCGTTCGAGGCGGTGGTGCCGGGGGTGCCGTTCGACGAGGGCGTGTCCGCAGGGGTGCCGTTCGACGCCGTCGTGCCGAAGTCGAGGTCGGCCTGCTCGGAACCCGAGCCGGGGCCGTCGCCCGCCGACGGCTGCCCGTCCAGCGTCGTGTCCAGTCCGTAGTAGCGGTAGAGCTGGAGCTCCTGCGCCGGGGACAGGTGCTGGCCCACGCCGAAGTCCGGCGACTCCTTCACCAGCGACTTGTCGTACGGCACCCGCAGCTCGTCGCCGGAGAACTCGCTCGTGGTCAGGGGGACGAAGGCGTCCCGGCCGAAGATGCCGGTCCGGACAGCGGCCCACTCGGGCCGGCCGGTCGCGTCGTCCAGGTACACCTCGTCGACGGTGCCGATCTTGTCTCCGTTGCGGTCGACCGCCTTGTGGCCGATGAGGTCCCGGGGGTCGATATCGGTCTGCACTCTTTCCTCCAGTGCGCTCGTCCTGCGGCTCCCGCAGGACGGCGGCCGGCCCGCCCGTCCTGTCCGCCACTTCACACCAAAAGCCATGAACCGGACGTCCGCGACCGGGACGGGGCCGGACGGGCCGGGCCGTCGTCCGTCCGGGTCACGGCCCAACGGGCCGAGTGACCTGACGCACCCGTGATCGGGCGGCCTCCCGCTGGTACCCTGGGCGCGACCGCCGAGCCCGCTCGGGAGAGTCCCCGACAGTCGAAACCGCTGGTCGGGGCGCCGAAGGAGCAACTCCTCCCCGGAATCTCTCAGGCATCCGTACCGTGTGGGCTAGGTCACTCTGGAAAGCAGGGCAGGACCGTCGGCGAGGGAGCCGTCGGACCCCACCCTCACCGACGGTGCAAGCCGGCGGGGCGCCCACCGTGCCCCCGCGCGGGTGAAGCTCTCAGGTCCCGATGACAGAGGGGGAGGCCTGTCGGGTTCGTCCGCCCAGGCCGCTCCGCTGTTCTCCGCAGCGGCGAAGCCGTCCGGCGTGCGCACCCCCGCCGGTCCGTGACCAGGAGGCCTCGACCACCATGAACGCCCAGCCGAACTCGGGACGCCCCACCACCCCCGCGACCCTCACCGAGCTCGAACAGGCCAGCCCCTTCGAGAACCGCCACATCGGCCCCGACGCCGCAGCGCAGGAGAAGATGCTGGCCCAGGTCGGGTACGGCTCGCTGGACGAGCTGGCCACGGCCGCCGTCCCCGAGGCGATCCGCTCCATCACCGCGCTCGACCTGCCCGCAGGCCGCAGCGAGGCGCAGGTCCTCGCCGAGCTGCGCGAACTGGCCGACCGCAACCAGGTGCTCCAGCCGATGATCGGCCTGGGCTACTACGGCACCTTCACGCCGCCGGTGATCCTGCGCAACGTGCTGGAGAACCCGGCCTGGTACACCGCCTACACCCCGTACCAGCCGGAGATCTCGCAGGGCCGGCTGGAGGCGCTGCTCAACTTCCAGACCATCGTCTCCGACCTGACCGGCCTGCCCACCTCCGGTTCCTCCCTGCTGGACGAGGGCACCGCGGCCGCCGAGGCGATGGCGCTCGCCCGCCGCGTCACCAAGGTCAAGGGCGGTGTCTTCCTGGTCGACGCCGAGACGCTTCCGCAGACCACCGCGGTCATCAACACCCGTGCCGTGCCGACCGGCGTCGAGGTCGTCGTCGCCGACCTGTCCGAGGGCATCCCGGCCGAGATCGCGGAGCGCGGCGTCTTCGGCGTGCTGCTCCAGTACCCCGGCGCCACCGGTGTCGTCCGCGACCTCACCCCCCTGATCGAGCAGGCCCACGGCCTCGGCGCGATCGTCGCCGTCGCCGCCGACCTGCTGGCGCTCACCCTGCTCAAGTCCCCGGGCGCGCTCGGCGCCGACATCGCCTGCGGCACCTCGCAGCGGTTCGGCGTGCCGATGGGCTTCGGCGGCCCGCACGCCGGCTACCTCTCGGTGCGTGCCGAGTACGCCCGCTCGCTGCCCGGCCGCCTGGTCGGCGTCTCCGTCGACGTCGACGGCAACCGCGCCTACCGCCTGGCGCTGCAGACCCGTGAGCAGCACATCCGCCGCGAGAAGGCCACCAGCAACATCTGCACCGCCCAGGTGCTGCTCGCCGTCATGGCCTCGATGTACGCGGTCTACCACGGTCCGGACGGTCTGGCCGACATCGCCCGCCGCACCCACCGCTACGCCGCCGCGCTGGCCGAGGGCCTGACGGCAGGCGGCGTCGAGCTGCTGCACGGCGAGTTCTTCGACACCGTCACCGCCGTCGTCCCCGGCCGCGCCGCGGAGATCGCCGCCGCCGCCCGCGCCAACGGCGTCAACGTCTACCAGGACGGCGAGGACCGGATCTCGGCCTCCACCGACGAGACCACCACCCGCGAGCACCTGGCGGCGGTCTGGGCCGCGTTCGGCGTCGAGGGCGTCGAGGTGGCGGAGGGCGCCGACGCGCTGCCCGCCGCCCTGCTGCGCGAGGACGAGTACCTGACCCACCCGGTCTTCCACAGCCACCGCTCGGAGACCGCCATGCTGCGCTACCTGCGCCGCCTGTCGGACCGTGACTACGCGCTGGACCGGGGCATGATCCCGCTGGGCTCCTGCACCATGAAGCTCAACGCGACCACCGAGATGGAGCCGGTGACCTGGCCGGAGTTCGGCCAGCTGCACCCGTTCGCGCCGGTCGACCAGGCCGCGGGCTTCCTCACCCTGATCCGCCAGCTGGAGCAGCAGCTGGTCGAGGTGACCGGCTACGACGCCGTCTCCATCCAGCCGAACGCCGGCTCCCAGGGCGAGCTGGCCGGCCTGCTGGCCGTCCGCGCCTACCATCACGCCAACGGCGACACCCAGCGTGACGTCTGCCTGATCCCGTCCTCCGCGCACGGCACCAACGCCGCCTCCGCGGTGATGGCCGGCATGCGGGTGGTCGTCGTCAAGACCCTGGTCGACGGCGACGTGGACGTGGCCGACCTCAAGGCCAAGATCGAGCAGCACCGCGACAGCCTCGCCGTGCTGATGGTCACCTACCCGTCGACCCACGGCGTGTACGAGACCGAGATCACCGACATCTGCGTGGCCGTGCACGACGCCGGTGGCCAGGTGTACGTCGACGGGGCCAACCTGAACGCCCTGGTCGGCCTGGCCAAGCCGGGCAAGTTCGGCGCGGACGTCTCGCACCTGAACCTGCACAAGACCTTCTGCATCCCGCACGGCGGCGGCGGCCCGGGCGTCGGCCCGGTGGCGGTCCGCGCGCACCTCGCGCCGTACCTGCCGAACCACCCGCTCCAGGAGGAGGCCGGCCCGGCCACCGGTGTCGGCCCGATCTCGGCGGCGCCGTGGGGCTCGGCGGCGATCCTGCCGATCTCCTGGGCGTACGTCCGGCTGATGGGCGGCGAGGGCCTCAAGCGCGCCACCCAGGTCGCGGTGCTGAACGCCAACTACATCGCCAAGCGGCTGGCCCCGCACTTCCCGGTGCTCTACACCGGCCCCGGCGGTCTGGTGGCGCACGAGTGCATCATCGACCTGCGCCCGCTCACCAAGGAGACCGGCGTGACGGTGGACGACATCGCCAAGCGCCTGATCGACTACGGCTTCCACGCGCCGACCATGTCCTTCCCGGTGGCCGGCACGCTGATGATCGAGCCGACCGAGTCCGAGGACCTGCACGAGATCGACCGCTTCTGCGACGCGATGATCGAGATCCGCGCCGAGGTCGAGAAGGTCGGTTCGGGCGAGTGGGCCGCGGAGGACAACCCGCTGCGCAACGCCCCGCACACCGCCGCCACGCTGGTGGGCGAGTGGGCGCACGGCTACTCGCGGCAGGAGGCGGTCTTCCCGGCGGGCGTGAACCCGGCGGACAAGTACTGGCCGCCGGTCAGCCGGATCGACGGCGCGTACGGCGACCGCAACCTGGTCTGCTCCTGCCCGCCGCTGGACGAGTACGGCGTCTGACGCAGGACCGGTACGGCCGGCCGGCGGACACGTGGACAGGGCCCCGGCGGAACGTTCCGCCGGGGCCCTGCCCTGTGTTCCGTGGTGGTCCGGACCGGTGCCGGGCGGGTCAGAGCGCGTGGGCGGTCCGGCGGCGCGGGGCGATCACCCGGCCGTCGGGCAGCAGTTCGCCGGTGTCCTCGAACAGCAGGACGCCGTTGCAGAGCAGGCTCCAGCCCTGCTCCGGGTGGCACGCCACCGGGACGGCGGCCTCGCGGTCCTCGGACTCGGCCGACGGGCACTCAGGACGGTGCTGGCACATGCGTACCCTCGCTTCGCTCTGCGATCCTCCCCGAGACACGGTGCCGCCGGTCTGCCGTCGGGCGCTGCCGCGGTGGTCGGATTCTGTCCGGTGTCGGGCCAGGTGTGGACCGGCACTCAAGTGGGTAGGACAGGAGGTCCCTCCACGCTGGTTCCCAGTGTCGGCATCCGGGGACGCGCGCGCAGCGATTTCGTGACATGCGCCACAACCAACGGGTAGAGATCACCCGTTCAGGTGGCGGCGGACCGTGGCCGGTGCCGGGTGGGCCATCCGGTGACGGGCCCGGACGGGCCATGCCGCATGGCCCACCCGGGTGTTCGCCGGGCGGTGGCCGGGAGGGGCGGGGGGTGGGCGTGGCTGAGCCCCGGACCGGAGCACCCGGGCGGGTCCCGGGGCCGGACACCGGGCGGGTCCCGGGTCGGGTCCGGGTGGTGGCTCGGGGTGCCGGGTTGTCGGGCCTCGGGGCGGGTGCCCCGCTCTCAGGGGGAGCCGAGCAGCAGCGGCCGCCCGATCGGCGTACGGGCCAGGACCGGCAGGAGCTCGGCAGCCGGGTAGGTGCGGTGCGCGGTGACACCGAGCGGAGCCGGCGCCAGCGGGATCAGCAGGTCCGAGCCGGTGTCGCCGTCCGGGCCGTGCAGCCACAGGGCCGTCGCGTACTGGCCGGGGAAGGTCAGCAGCCTGGGCTGCCGGCGGGCCCGGGAGGACTGGGCGAGCTGCCAGGCCTGGCGCAGCGCCCGGACCGTCGAGTCCAGGTAGGGGCCGGCGGTGAAGTGCGAGAACGTGTGGCCCTCGGACCCCTGCACCACCTCGGCCGCGGCGGCCACGTCGGCGCCGTCCTTGATCAGGAAGCGCCACCCCGTCCGCCGGGCGGCGGCGAGATCGGCGCGAGGCCCGTCCAGGACGTGGACGGCGAGCGGATGGGCGGGGAGCAGTGCGCCGGTCGGATGACGGAGCGCGGCGGCGGCGGGCTGGCGCAGCGCGGTCTCGGAGTCGAGTGCGGCGAGGACGGCGCGGAGCGCGCTGGGCGGGGGCTGGGGAGTCTGCAGAGTCATGGCAAAGTCGCCTCTCCGTGCGAGATCGGCGTGCGAGTGCGGCATACCGGCATGGCCCGGTGCGTCGGCGGTGACGGAACCTGGGCCTTGTCCGGTTGGGCAGGATCGCGGTGCCGGCGAGGCCCCCGCCGTCGACGGTGGTCTCGGGGCGAAAGCGGGCCGGGCCGTGGGGCAGTGCGAATTCTACTCGAACAGGTGCGCAGGGTGACCTGTTTATCACAGGCGGTGGCGTCGGGCAAGTCGGCAGATTAGCTGAAACAGCATCAGTTTCCTTGCATTGCAAGCCAATCGAAGCCATCGGGTATCGATCTTCGGGGTGGGCATGATGCTTGCACGGTCGCTCGGCCGGGCGGCTCTGGAGGAGGGGACCATGGGCGAGAAGGTCGTGGCGACGCGGGCGGACCTGTCGGACCGGCAGCTCTACCGGCGCAAGCTGCAGTCCAGCCTCGACGTGTTCGGCCGGATGCTGCGCGAGGACCGCTTCGAGCGACCACGGGCCGTGATGGGTCTGGAGATCGAGCTCAACCTGGCCGACGAGCAGGGCCTGCCGGTGATGAACAACGCGCAGGTGCTCACCGCGATCGGGTCCAGCGACTTCCAGACCGAGCTCGGCCGGTTCAACATCGAGGTCAACATCGCGCCGCACCGGCTCTGCGGGCACGTCTTCGAGGACCTGCGCGAGGAGATCGACACCGGCTTGCGCTACGCCGACCGGCGGGCGAGCGAGGCCGGGGCGCGGATCGTGATGGTCGGCATCCTGCCGACCCTGGAGCACGACCACACCGGGCTGGACGCGATGTCCCACAACCAGCGGTACAGCCTGCTAAGCGACCAGATCCTGGCCGCCCGGGGCGAGGACATCACGCTGGACATCGAGGGCGTCGAGCGCCTCCAGCTGGAGTCCATCACCATGGTCGCGGAGGCCGCGGCCACGTCGCTCCAGCTGCACCTGCAGGTGACCCCCGAGCGGTTCTCCTCGGTCTGGAACGCCGCGCAGGCGATCTGCGGTCCGCAGCTCGCGCTCGGTGCCAACTCGCCCTTCCTGTTCGGCCGGGAGCTGTGGCGCGAGACCCGGCCGGTCCTGTTCCAGCAGGCCTGTGACACCCGTTCGGCGGAGCTCAAGGCCCAGGGCGTGCGCCCGATCACCTGGTTCGGCGAGCGCTGGGTGGACTCGGCGTACGACCTCTTCGAGGAGAACCTGCGGTACTTCCCGGCGCTGCTGCCGATCTGTGACGACGAGGACCCGGTGAAGGTGCTCGGCTCCGGAGGGGTCCCCCGGCTCGCCGAGATGCGGCTGCACAACGGCACCATCTACCGCTGGAACCGACCGGTGTACGACGTCAGCGGCGGGGTGCCGCACCTGCGGGTGGAGAACCGCGCGCTGCCGGCCGGTCCGACCGTCGCCGACACGCTCGCCAACGCGGCGTTCTACTACGGCGTGGTCCGGGTGCTGGCCGAGCAGGCGCGGCCGATCTGGACCAGGCTGCCGTTCGACCGGGCCGACGAGAACTTCCGGCAGGCGGCGCGGTACGGCGTCGACGCGGTGTTCCAGTGGCCGCGGCACGGCCGGGCCGGGCGCGGCGGCGGCCTGACCGCGGTGCCCGCCGTCGACCTCGTGCTGGGCGAGCTGCTGCCGATGGCGCACCAGGGACTCGACGCCTGGGGCGTGGAGCCGGCCGACCGGGACCGCTACCTCGGCATCATCGAGCAGCGCTGCCTGCGCCGGACCAACGGCGCCTCCTGGCAGAGCGCGACGTTCCACCGGCTGCGCGAGCAGTACGGGATGGACCGGCCGGCCGCCCTGGCGGCGATGACCCGCCGGTACATGGAGTACTCGCGCGGCGGCGAGCCGGTGCACACCTGGCCCGTGGGATAGGCGCGTCGCGGGGATCGGTCCGGACGAAGGTCCGGACGAAGCCGTCGCGGCCCCGGGCCGATCCGCCCCGCACACCCCACCGGCACGCTGTGGAAGGATGACCGCTCCGGCGGTCGGCCGACGGCCGGAGCGACGCCCGTCCGCCGTCCGCGCTGGAGCACCACGTGACCACCGTCCCGACCGAACCGCAGACCGCGAAGCCCACCCGCCGGCTGCTCGGCGCGGAGCTGCTGATCGTTCTCGGCCTGTCCCTCGGGGCCAGCGGCATCGGCGCGCTGATCAGCTTCGCGGGCTCGCTCACCGAACCGCTCAACCTGGGCCGGCAGGTCGCCACGCTGAACGGCTCACGGGCCCCCGGCCGGCCCTGGCTCGACCTGCTCTGGCAGCTGTACTACGTCGGACGCGGGCTGATGCCGGTCGTGCTGGTCGGCTACCTGCTGGTCCGCGAGGGCGTGGCGCTGCGGGTGCTCGGATTCGACCTCGGGCAGAAGCTGCGCGACCTCGGCCGGGGTGCGGCGGTCGCGGCGGCGATCGGTGGTTCGGGACTGGCGCTGTACCTCGCCTCCCAGGCCGCCGGCTACAACCTCACGGTCGCGCCGTCCGGGCTGCCGGACGTGTGGTGGCGGATTCCGGTGCTGCTCGCCTCCGCCTGGCAGAACGCGATCCTGGAGGAGGTCGTCGTCCTCGGCTACCTGCTGCGCCGGCTGGGGCAGCTGGGCTGGTCGTGGCCGGCCGCGGTGGTGGCGAGTTCGCTGCTGCGCGGCTCGTACCACCTGTACCAGGGGGTCGGGGGGCTGGTCGGCAACATCGTGATGGGCGTCGTGTTCTGCCTGCTCTACCGGCGGTGGGGGCGGGTGATGCCCCTGGTCGTGGCGCACGCGCTGATCGACACGGTGGCCTTCGTCGGGTACGCGCTGCTGGCCGGGCACGTGAGCTGGCTGCCGACCGGGTGAGGCCCGCCGCGTGCGGCCGGGCGGGGCAAGGGCGGCCCGGGCGGGTGGGCGCGGTGGGCGCGGTGGGCCGGGAGGTCAACCGGCCTCGGGTCGGGTGGTGGGTCGGGTGGTGGGTCGGGTGGTGCGCAGGCGCAGGGTGGCGGGACGCGGCGGCCGGGCCAGCAGCCGGTCCACGTGCCGGCGTTCGAGGCCCCGGCCCGGATCAATCGGCAGCAACACGCGGTCGCGGCGCCAGAGTGCGCTGCGGACCAGCCGGCCGGGGATGACGTCGTCGACCCAGGCGAACGGCCGCCCGGCCGCGTAGCGCAGCAGCGGTGCCCACTTGCGGGCGGAGAACAGCTCCATCAACGGGACGCGCGGGTCGCCGGGCTGGGGCGTGTAGCCGGTGAACCGGACCAGCGGCAGCTCCGGCAGGCCGATCGCCGGGGCGATGTGGGCGTTGGCGTGCTCCTCCCAGGTGGTGGCCCAGACGAGTTCGTAGCCGGCGGCCAGTTCGCGCAGCCACGTGCCGTGCCGGGGGGAGAGCAGCACGGTGTAGCCGAGCATGGTGTGCGCGTCGAAGTCGGTCTCCGGTCCGGGGCAGACCGGGTTGAGCACTCCGTCGACGTCCAGGAACAGCAGTGGCTTCGGCATCGGGCGCCCCCCAGGTCTCACTCGTCGTCACCTGGTCGGACGAGCCGGGTCCTCCGGTGGTTGCCCACCGGAGGGCGCATCCGGGGGCGCACGGGGCGCGTCAGAGGGTGGGAGCGGTTGCCGTGCGTGGTGCGCCCTGGGCGTCGGCGGCGGTGGGGCCGGCGGTCGGGCGTCTGGTGAGCCGGCGGACCTGCGGCTCCAGCAGGACGACCGCGCTGAGGAGGAAGGAGAGCGCGGCACAGGCCCAGAGCGCGCCGGAGAGGCCGAACAACCCGGCGGCGGGTCCGGCCAGCGCGGTGCCGAGCGGCGCCAGCGAGAGCGAGCCGAACTCGTCGTACGCGGCGACCCGGGAGAACGCCTCGGGCGGGATCTCCTGCTGGAGCGCGATCATCCAGTTGACGCCGAAGACGGTGACCCCCACGCCGGACAGGAACATCGACGCGGCCAGGACCGGCAGCGGGGCGGACACCGCCAGCGCCAGGGCGGGCACCCCGAACAGGAAGACGCCCCAGTTGCCGACCAGCAGGATCCTTCGCGGCTGCCAGCGCGCCATCAGCACGCCGGTGGCGACCAGGCCGACGCCGTAGGCCGCCATCGCGAGCCCCCAGTCGCGGGCCCCGCCGAGCCGTTCCTTCGCGACGATGGGCCCGTACACCGCCTCGACCGCGCTGATGCAGGCCACCAGGACCGAGAACTGGAGCACGATCACCCAGAGCCAGCGGCGGGAGGCGAACTCCTGCCACCCCTCGCGCAGGTCCCGCAGCATGCCGCCGCCCGCGGCCGCCGCCACGGGCGGCACCGTCTCCAGCAGGAACCGCAGCGCCGCGGCGACCAGGAAGCAGCCGGCGTCCAGGGCGAGCACCCAGCCGGGGCCCACCGCGGCGGTCAGCGCGCCACCGAGCGCCGCGCCGCCGATCTGGGCGGCGTTGAGGCCCATCCGGTACACCGAGAAGGCGCGGGCGGCGTGCTCCGGGGCGACGCTCTCCAGCACCATGCCCCCGGCGGCGGGGGCGTAGAACGCGTACCCGGCGCCACCGGCGGCGGAGAGCAGCATCAGCTGCCAGAGCGGCGCCCCGCCGGTCAGTACGACCGCGGCGAGGGCCGCCTGCGCTGCCGCGCTGAAGAGGTTGGCGCCGACCATGACGTGGTGGCGCGGCAACCGGTCGGCGAGGGCGCCGCCGAGCACCAGCAGCAGGACGGTGGGCAGCAGCCGGGCCGCGGTGACGTAGCCGACCTCGGTGGTGGAACCGCCGCCCTCCAGGACCGCGAAGGCGGTGGCGATCGGGGCACCGGCGTTGCCGAGGCCGCCGATCACGGTGGCGGCGGTCTGGATCCGGAAGTTGCGGCTCGCCCAGGCGAACCGGGGCCGGGGCACGGGGGAGGGTGGGCTCTGCACCCGGCGACTATGCCGGGGGAGCGGTCAGCTGTCCAGCGAGTTTCGCCCCTTACCGAACCGCTCAGCCGAGGTGGCCCCAGAGGAAGCTGACGGTGCGGAGCCAGGCCGTCCGGGCCTGCAGCGGGTCGTAGGTGCCGAGCAGGTCCTCCTCGTTCATGAAGGCGTGGCCGGCCGGGTAGAAGTGGATCTCCGGACGGACGTCGGTGGCCTCCCCGATCCGGATCGCGGCCTCGTCGACGGCCTTCATCGGGACGGACCGGTCGTGTTCGCCGAAGTGGCCGAGGACGTGCGCGGTCAGGCCGCGGTACTCGAACTCCCGGTCGGGCGGCAGGCCGTAGAACGGCACCGCGGCGGCCACCCGGTCGCCCTCGGCGGCGGCCAGCAGGAGGGCGAAGCCGCCGCCCATGCAGAAGCCGACCACCCCGACCGCGTCGCCGACCACGCCCTCCAGGCCGAGCAGGTGGCCGACCGCGCCGCGCAGGTCCTGGACGGCCCGCTCGACCGGCAGCTCGCGTTCGAGCCGCGCCGCCTCGGCGCGGTCGTGGGTGGTGTCGCCGCCGAACAGGTCCGGCGCCAGGACGGTGAAGCCCTCGGCGGCGAACCGGTCCGCGACCCCGGCCAGGTACGGGGTCAGCCCCCACCACTCCTGGACCAGCACCAGGCCGGGGCCGAGCCCCTGCGGCGGGCGGGCCAGGTACCCGTGGGCCTCACGGCCGCCGCTCGGGAAGACGGTGTTCTGCCGGGAGCCGCGCTGGTCGGGCATGGCTTCCTCTCGGGGACGGGCCGCGCGCGGCGGCATGGACGTCGGAGCTCAGCCCATCTCCTCCAGGGAGCGCCCCTTGGTCTCCTTGATGCAGAAGGCCACGAACGGGATGGAGAGCAGGGCGAAGACCGCGTAGATGACGTACGTCGCCGACAGGTTCCAGTCGGCGAGGTCGGGGAAGCTGACGGTGATCGCCCAGTTGGCGATCCACTGGGCGGACGCGGCGACGGACAGGGCGAGCGCGCGGATCCGGTTCGGGAACATCTCGCCGAGCAGCACCCAGACCACCACGCCCCAGGAGAAGGCGAAGCAGAACACGAAGACGTGGGCGGCGACCAGCGCGACCGTGGCGTGGGCGTCGTCCAGGGTGGCGGCGTCGCCGGTGCCGTGCCGGTAGGAGAACGCCCAGGCGGCGGTGGCCAGCGCGACGGCCATACCGGCCGACCCGGCCAGGGCGAGGGGCTTGCGGCCGATCCGGTCCACCAGGGCCATCGCGATCACCGTGCCGATGACGTTGACGATCGACGTGGAGAGGCTGATCAGCAGCGAGTTGGACTCGTTGATGCCGACCGACTGCCAGAGGAAGGAGGAGTAGTAGAAGATCACGTTGATGCCGACGAACTGCTGGAAGACCGAGGCACCGATGCCGACCCAGACGATCGGCAGCAGGCCGAACCGGCCGCCCAGCAGGTCCTTGAGCCGCGGCTTGTGGCTGGACTCCAGGACTCCGCGGATCTCCGCCACCCGGGCGTCCAGGTCGACGCCCTCGCCCTCGACCTCCAGCAGCACCTTGCGGGCCTGCGCCTCCCGCCGGTCGGCGATCAGGTAGCGCGGGGACTCCGGGATGGCCAGTGCCATCAGCCCGTAGACGATGGCCGGGATCGCCTCCACGCCGAGCATCCACTGCCAGGCCTGGACGCCGCCCAGGTGGCCGGTGGACTCGCCCCCGGCCGCCTGGTTGAGCGCCCAGTTGGCGAGCTGGGAGACGGTGATGCCGAGCACGATCGCCATCTGCTGGAAGGAGGCCAGCCGGCCGCGGTAGGCGGTCGGGGCGACCTCGGCGATGTAGGTCGGCGCGATGACCGAGGCGATGCCGATCGCCACGCCTCCGACCACCCGCCAGGTGGCCAGCACCTCGATGCTCGGCGGGAACATCGAGCCGACGCCGCTGATCGCGAACAGGACGGCGGCCAGCAGCATGGTGCGGACCCGGCCGAGGTGGTCGGCCAGCCGCCCGGCGGCCACCGCGCCGGCGGCCGAGCCGAGCAGCGCGATGGCCACCACGAAGGCGGTCTCGCCGTTGCCCACGTCGAAGTGCTTCTGGATGCCCGTCACCGCGCCGTTGATCACCGCGCTGTCGTAGCCGAACAGGAAACCGCCCATCGCGGCGGCGGCGGAGATGAAGACGACGTGTCCGAGGTGGGCCTCACCGGAGGCCGGATGGGTATGGGTTCTGGACACGTGCGCTCCCCGGGATGGACGGCCCGCCCCACGGCCGAGCGGGCAGGATTCGTGTCACATTCGACCAGCGGAGGGCGGGTTCCGCCCGAATACGGGCTGATCGGGTGACTTGGCGTCAGCCCGGATACCCCGGGACCCGGGTTCCATGCGGGTACCGGGGTGACCGGGGTACGGGTGTGGTGGGGGAGCCGGGGCGACCGGTCGGCCGGGCGCCCCGCGGTTGGCGCGCGCTACGGGCGGGGGGCCCGCCGGGCGTTGCGGCGCAGCAACTGCGCGCGGGTGCCCGCGTCCAGGCCGAGGCCGCGCGCGGCGAGCCGGTCGGCGAGCGCGTACTGCTCGGCCGGCGGCTTCTTGTCGTCGAACTTGAACTTGGCGCGGACCTCGCGGACCGTCAGCCGCAGCCCGCGCAGGCCCGGGAGGAGCCGGCCGAACTCGCCCTCGCCGGGGACCACCCGGGTCTGCGGGGTCTCGGGCTGGAAGTGCGCCAGCTGGCGGTTGAGGATCTCCGCCTTGCCGGCCGCGTCCTCGACGATCTCGGCGGTGGCGTGGAAGTGGACCGAGGCGTAGTAGCTGGTCGGCGTGCCGGGCTCGCCGCGCCAGTGGCCGGGCGCGAAGGCGTAGTCGTCGGTCACCGCGAGGGTGACCTCCGGGTCGTCCCGGACGGCGGCCAGCAGGGGGTTGGGCGCGGCGAGGTGGAGCAGGATCTCGCCGCGCCCGGCGTCCAGCAGGAAGTGCGTGGGGACGAGGACGGGACCCCGGCCCGGTCCGCCGTTGGCGGCGAGAAGGCCGAAGTCGCGCCCCTCGGCGAGCCAGGCCCGCCACTCGGCCTCGTCGCCGCGGTCCCAGGACCGGATCAGCATCGGTGCGCCCCCGTCAGGCCGTCAGGTCGCGGACGTTGGCGGGGAGGGGCACGGTGGTGGAGGCGTCCGGCTCGGGTGTGCCGTAGCCGCTGGTGACCGGGACGACGCCGGCCCAGTGCGGCAGGTCGAGGTCCTCGGCGTCGTCGTCGGCGAGGTCGGCGCGGGTCTTGGCGGAGACCTCGTCGAGGTCGAGGCGGATCACGGCGGTGGCGGCGAGCTCCTTGGCGTTGGCCGGGCGGACCTCGGCGGAGCGGCCGGGGACGACCTGGTCGACCAGGGCGTCGAGCGCGGTCGTCAGCTCCTCGGGATCGGTGACCTGGTGGGCGGTGCCGTGGGCGACCACCGAGCGGAAGTTGATCGAGTGGTTGAACGCCGACTTGGTCAGCACCAGGGCGTCGACCAGGGTGACGGTGACGCAGACCGGCAGGCCCTGGTCACCCCGGGCCCCGCGCAGCGGCCGGCTGCCGGTGGAGCCGTGCACGTAGAGTCGGTCGCCGACCCGCGCGTGGATGGTGGGCAGCACGACCGGGGCTCCGTCGGCGACGAACCCGAGGTGGCAGAGGTAGGTGGCGTCGAGGATGGCGTGGATCGCCTCCCGCTCCCAGGTGGCGCGGTCCTTGTAGCGGGTGGGAGTGGTGCGCGGGGTGCGCGGGTAGGACGCTTCGCCGTCCGGCCTGGTCGACATGACAACCTCTATGTACTAGTGCATAATCTGTTTTGTGCTAGGAGACTATCGGATCACCGGTCGGCGTGCCAGCGAAATCGCGGCCGACGTCGAGCAGGGCGTCAGCAGCGGCCGACTGGCCCCCGGCACGGCGCTGCCCCCCTTGCGCGACCTCGCGACCGAACTCGGCGTCAACCCCAACACCGTGGCCGCCGCCTACCGGCTGCTCCGCGACCGCGGCGTGATCGAGACCGCCGGCCGCAAGGGCAGCCGGATCCGCCCCCGACCGCCCCACACCCCCCGCGACCAGCTCCGGCTGCCCGTCCCGCCGAACGCCCGCGACCTCTCCAACGGCAACCCCGACCCGGCGTTGCTGCCCGACCTCACCCCCGCCCTCGCCGCCGCCGCCGAGGCCGCCCGGCGCGCCCCCGTGCGCTACGGGGGGTCGGCCGCCGACCCCGGCCTGCTCGCGCTGGCGGGCGCGGGCTTCGCCGCCGACGGCCTGCCGGCCGGGCCGATCGCCGTCGCCTCCGGCTCGCTCGACACCATCGAGCGGATCCTGGCCACCCGGCTGCGCCCCGGCGACGCCGTCGCCGTCGAGGACCCGGGCTGGGGGAGCCTGCTGGACCTGCTGCCGGCGCTGGGCCTGCGGGCCGCGCCGGTCCGGCTGGACGACGCGGGTCCGCTGCCCGGCGCGCTGGCCGAGGCGCTGACCGGCGGGGCCCGGGCGGTCGTCGTGACCAGCCGGGCGCAGAACCCCACCGGGGCGGTGCTCACCGCCGGCCGGGCCGAGGAGCTGCGGGCGGTGCTGGCCGGCCATCCGGACGTGCTGCTGATCGAGGACGACCACGGTCACGGCATCGTCGACCAGCCCTACCACCCGCTGGCCGGGGCCGGTCCGACGCACTGGGCGGTGGTCCGCTCGGCGGCCAAGGCCTACGGGCCGGACCTGCGGCTCTCGGTCGCCGTCGGGGACGAGGACACCATCGGTCGCGTGCTCGGGAGGCAGCGGCTCGGGGCCGGCTGGGTCAGTCATCTGCTCCAGTGCACGGTGGCCGAGCTGTGGCGCACCGACGCGGCGCCGGCCGGGCGGGTCGCCGCCGCGTACCGGGCGCGCCGGGACGCGCTGATCGACGACCTGGCCGCGCGCGGGATCGCGGCGCACGGGGCGAGCGGGCTCAACGTCTGGGTGCCGGTGCCGGACGAGACCACCGTGCTGGCCTCACTGGTGCAGCGGGGCTGGGTCGTGGCGCCCGGCGCGCGGTACCGGCTGCAGTCCCCGCCCGGGCTGCGGATCACCGTCGCGGAGCTGGACCCCGCGGAGGCGCGGCGTCTGGCCGATGACCTGGCCGGAGTCCTCGGAACGGGCGGCGCCGTTTCGCGACTGAGCTGAACCGGTCGGTAACCCGGCGAGAAATCCGGTGCAGATACCTAGCGGTAACAAGCGCGAGCATGTCATCTTCATCGCGCCACCGGCCGGCGGCCCACCCTCACCTCCGCGTCTCCCCGACCCCACTGTGCGGGCGAGACCGACCGCAGGAGTTCCGCCGTGCCCGAAAACCGTTCGAGCATCATCCGCAGGACCACCTCCTGGAGCGGGCGGCTGCTCACCGCAGCCCTCGCACTCCCGCTGGCCACCGCGCTGACCACCGCGCCGGCGGTCGCCGCCCCGGCGTCCCCCACCGGCGCGGTTCTCGCCGGGCAGACCGCCAGCGTCACCCTCGGCGACAGCTACATCTCCGGCGAGGCCGGCCGCTGGAAGGGCAACTCCGTTGCCTCCGGCGGCAGTCGGGCCGGAACCGACCGGGCCTGGAGCGGCAGCGCGGCCGACCCGGCCAGGATCTACGGCGCCACCCACGCGAGCGGGTGCGACCGCTCGGACGTGGCAGAGGTGCGCAGCGCACCGACCGTGGCCCAGGTCCAGATCAACCTGGCCTGTTCGGGTGCCGTCGCCGAGAACGTCTTCCGCGCCGCCGCCGGCGGCCGGTCCTTCAAGGGCGAGGCCCCGCAGGCCGACCAGCTCGCCGCCGTGGCGAAGCAGTACAGCGTCAAGCTGGTCACGCTGTCGATCGGGGGCAACGACCTCGGCTTCGCCGACGTGATCGAGACCTGCGTCGCCGACTACCTCGTCTGGTTTTCCTACTGTCACGACGACCAGCAGGGCGAGGTCGACGCTCGGATGCCGGCGGCGATGGCCGGGGTCGGCAAGGCGGTGGACGAGATCCGCACCGTGATGGCGGCTGCCGGGTACGGGAGCGGCGACTACCGGATCGTGCTCCAGTCCTACCCGTCGCCGATCCCGAGGGCCGCCGAGATCCGTTACCCGGAGAGCGGCTGGAGCCGGTCGGACACCGGCGGCTGTCCGCTCTGGAACGGCGACGCGGACTGGGCGCGGGACTCGCTGGTGCCGCAGATCTCCCGCTCGCTGGCCGGGGTCGCGGCGGCCAAGGGCGTGCAGTTCCTGGACCTGGCCGACACGCTGCAGGGGCGCGAGGTCTGCTCGAAGGCGACCCGGCAGGCCACCTCGACCAGTGCGCCCTCCGCCACCACCAGTGAGTGGGCGAGGTTCCTGGACGGCGGGCTCAACACCTCCCAGGGCGCCCTCCAGGAGTCCCTGCACCCCAACTACTACGGGCAGTTGGCTCTCGGGCGATGCCTGACCCTGCTGTTCGCCAGGCCGAGCGGCAACTGGGCCTGCCGCAACACGGCGGGGCAGGACGCCGGCGGGATGTACCTGACCGCGAAGTAGCGTGCGGTGAAAGGCCGGCGCCCCTCCCGCGACGGCCGTCGCGGGAGGGGCGCCGGCGCCGGCCGGACCGCGCGGACGCGGCCGGGCGGTCAGCCCTTGGCGAGCAGCGCCTGGGCGTGCGCCTTCACCTGATCCTTCGTCAGGTAGGCGTCGGTGTACTCGAAGTCGCGCAACCGGGCGGGCTGGCGGGCCAGGAACCCGGTGCGGACGAAGTCGTCACCGGCGGTCGCGTTGAGCAGCCAGTTCGCGCCGACCCGGAACTTGGCGGCGTTGGTGCGCATCGCCATCAGGTGGTACCCGCGTGCCACCACCTGGGCGGGCACCCCGCGCAGTTCCACGCCGATCGGCTTCGACACGGCGTCCTTGCCGCCGAGGTCCACGACCAGGCCCAGGTCCTTGTGGTAGTAGGGCTCCAGCGGCTGGTGGCGGAGGGCGGCGATCACGTTGCCGGCCACCGCCCGGCCCTGACGCGCCGAGTGCTGGGCGGTCGGCGGGCAGACCGCACCGTCGCCCTTGGCGAGGTCGGGCACGGCGGCCGCGTCGCCGAGCGCGAAGACGCCCTCGAACTGCGGCACCCGCATCTCCGCCGTCACCGCGATCCGGCCCCGCACCGTCTCCGCGTCGAGGGTGCCGATCAGCGGGCTGGCCGCGACGCCCGCCGTCCAGATCAGGGTCCGGCAGGGCAGCACCCGGCCGTCGGTGAACTTGACCGACTCGGCGCCGACCTCGGCCACCGAGACGCCCAGCGAGACCTCGATGCCGCGCCCGCGCAGGACCTCCAGGGCGGCGATGCCGAGCGCGTCGCCGAGTTCGGGCATCAGCTTCGGGGCGATGTCGATCAGGTGCCACTTGATCTGCCGGGCGTCCAGCCGCGGGTAGCGGAGGGCCGCCGCCGTGGTGAGCCGTTGCAGACAGGCGGCGGTCTCGGTGCCGGCGTAGCCGCCGCCGACCACCACGAACTGGAGCCGGGACTCGCGCTCGCGCTGGTCCAGCGTGGCGGAGGCGAGGTCGAGTTGGGCGATCACGTGGTCCCGGACGTACGTCGCCTCGGCGAGCGTCTTCATCCCGCGCGCGTAGTCGGTCAGGCCGGGGATGTCGAAGGTGCGGGTGACGCTGCCGGGGGCGAGGACCAGGTAGTCGTACTTCAGCGCCACCACCTCGTCGGTGATCTTGCGGACCACGCAGACCTTGGACCCGGGATCGACGCCGATCGCGCCGCCGGGGACGATGTGCGTCCGGCGCAGCGTCCGGCGCAACGAGACGGCCACCGACTGCGGGGTGAGCACGCCGGCCGCCACGTGCGGCAGCAGGGGCAGGTACAGCTGGTAGCTGAATGGTGTGACCAGTGAGATCTCCGCCTCCGAGGGAGCGAGCTTGCGCTCCAGACGGCGCGCGCACTCCAGCCCGGCGAAGCCGCCGCCCACGATCAGGATCCGGGGTCGTTCCATCGTGCGTCCCTCACAGTGCATGTCGTTCAGTCACGGTGTCGTTCAGTCACGGTGCGGGCCGAGTCGGTGCCGGTCGAATCGGCGCAGTTCACAGCGGTGCAGGTCACGGCAGTACAGGTGCCAGGTGGTGCCGGTGGTGCCGGTGGTGCCGGGCAGGCGTCTACCCCGCTACTGTCCGCCACACTCGCACGGAGCAGCACGGGCTGCCACCGGGACGACCCGGGCGGGCGAGCATGCCGAGCGACACCCGCCCCGTGCATATGCCGGATAGGCTGTCGGCCGTGCTCCCCGAGGTGACGGCGGTCCGTTATGTGACGCCACTGCGAGAAGGCGGCTCGATGCCGGGCCTGGTCGAGGCCGACGACCGGCGGCTCTACGCGCTGAAATGGGTCGGTGCCGCGCAGGGCCGCAAGGCGCTGGTCGCGGAGGTGCTGGCCGGGGAGCTCGGCCGGCGGCTCGGCCTGCCGGTGCCCGAACTGGTCACCGTCGACCTGGACCCGGTGCTGGCGCGCAGCGAGCCGGACCCGCAGATCCAGGATCAGATGAGGGCCAGCGGCGGGGTCAACCTGGGCATGGCCTTCGTCAGCGGTGCGCTCAACTTCGACCCGGTCTGCTTCGAGGTGGACTCCGGACTGGCCGGTCAGGTGCTCTGGTTCGACGCGCTGATCGGCAACGTCGACCGCTCCTGGCGCAATCCCAACCTGCTGGTCGCCACCGGCGGGCTGCGGCTGATCGACCACGGCGCCAGCCTGATCTTCCACCACCACTGGCCCGGCGCCGCTGCCTGGATCCGCCGGGCGTACGACGCCTCCGACCACGCGCTGCTGCGCGCCGAGCCCGACCTGCTCGCGGCCGACAAGGTGCTCGCCCCGCTGGCGGAGTCGGCGATCGGGGAGGCGGTGGCGCGGATCCCCGACGTCTGGCTGGCGGACGAGCCGGGGTTCGACTCGCCCGAGGCGGTGCGCGCCGCGTACCGCGCCCAGCTGACCGAGCGACTGGCCGGTCCGCGGGACTGGCTGCCGGAGGTGTCCGCATGACCGGTCCGATCCGGTCGGCGCTGCCGGCCGTCGCCGAGCTGCACGACTACGAGTACGCGGTGATCCGGGCGGTGCCCCGGGTGGAGCGCGGCGAGTGCGTCAACGTCGGCGTGCTGCTGTACTGCCGGCAGAGCGCCCACCTGGCGGCGCGGACGCACCTGGACCAGGCGCGGCTGCTGGCGCTGGACCCGGTGGTCGACGTCGCCGGGGTGCGGCGGGCGCTGCACGGGATCGAGGTGGTCTGCCAGGGCGGGCCGCAGGCCGGTCCGGCGGCGGCGGACAGCCCGGGTCAGCGGTTCCGCTGGCTGACCGCGCCGCGCAGCGCGGTGGTCCAGCCGGGGCCGGTGCACACCGGGCTGACCGCGGACCCGGAGGCCGAGCTGCGGCGGCTCTTCGACCAGCTGGTGCTCTGACCGGGCGGCCCGCGCTCCGGGCGGCAGGTCTTTGCCGTGCTCAAAGCTTGAGTTACTGAAGCACTCGGTCGTACCCTGACCTCATGGGTTCGACAGCGACGACGACCGTACCGACCAACGGCGAGCTGATGGAGGCACTGGCCGCCGTCGGCGCCGCGTACTTCCAGGACTTCGCGGCCGCCGCGTCCCGGCACGGTCTCTCCTCCTCGCAGGCCAAGGCGCTCGGCGCCGTCCAGGAGCCGGTGCCGATGCGCGCGCTGGCCGGCCGCCTCGGCTGTGACGCCTCCAACGTGACCGGGATCGTCGACCGTCTGGAGTCGCTGGGCCTGGCCCACCGCGAGGCGGCGGCCGGGGACCGGCGGGTCAAGATCGTCGTCATCACCGAGCAGGGCCGGGAGATCCTGGGGCTGATCCGGGGCGAGATGATCCGGACCCACCAGGCCATCGGGACCATGACCGACGAGCAGCGGGTGGCGCTGCACTCGGTCTGCGTCCAGGTGCTCCCGGTGCTCAGCGGCCGGGCGGCTCCCTGAGCCCTCCGCGACTCCCGGGGGCCCTCCGCGACTCCCGGGCGCGCCCGGCGCGACCGCTGCCCCCGTTTCCGTCGGCCCCGGGCCCGGCCCGGGCCGCTCCGTCCGCTCCGTCCGGTCCGTCCGGTCCGTCCGGTCCGTCCGGTCCGTCCGCTCCGTCCGGTCCGTCCGGTCCGTCCGGTCCGTCCGGTCCGTCCGGTCCGTCCGGCCCGTCCGGCCCGTCCGGCCCGTCCGGCCCGTCCGCCGTGGCCGCCGGACCGGCGCGGTTCCGGCTGACCTCGGCTGTTAGGCTTGCGAAGCGTGAGCGCGAAGCCCCAGATCCCCAATGTCCTGGCCTCCCGGTACGCCTCGGCGACCCTGGCCCAGCTCTGGTCCCCCGAGCACAAGGTGGTGCTTGAGCGCCACCTCTGGCTTGCCGTCCTGAAGGCCCAGCAGGACCTCGGCGTCGAGGTGCCGGCCACGGCCGTCGCCGACTACGAGCGAGTGATCGACCAGGTCGACCTCGCGTCGATCGCCGCCCGCGAGCGGATCACCCGGCACGACGTGAAGGCCCGCATCGAGGAGTTCAGCGAGCTCGCCGGCCACGAGCAGATCCACAAGGGGATGACCTCCCGCGATCTGACCGAGAACGTCGAGCAGCTGCAGATCCGGCAGTCGCTGGAGCACGTGCGCGACCGCGCCGTGGCCGTCCTGGTCCGGCTGGGCCGTCTCTCCGCCCAGCACGCCGAGCTGGTCATGGCCGGCCGCTCGCACAACGTGGCCGCGCAGGCCACCACCCTGGGCAAGCGCTTCGCGACCGTCGCCGACGAGCTGCTGGTCGCCTTCCGCCGCCTGGAGGAGCTGATCGCCCGGTACCCGCTGCGCGGGATCAAGGGCCCGGTCGGCACCGCCCAGGACATGCTCGACCTGCTCGACGGCGACACCGACAAGCTCTCCGAGCTGGAGCGCCGGGTCGCCGCGCACCTCGGCTTCGACAACGTGCTCACCAGCGTCGGCCAGGTCTACCCGCGCTCGCTGGACTTCGAGGTGCTGACCGCCCTCGTCCAGCTGTCGGCCGCGCCGTCCAGCCTGGCCAAGACGATCCGCCTGATGGCCGGCCACGAGCTGGTCACCGAGGGGTTCAAGGAGGGCCAGGTCGGCTCCTCCGCGATGCCGCACAAGATGAACACCCGCTCCTGCGAGCGCGTCAACGGCCTGGCCGTCATCCTGCGCGGCTACGCGTCGATGACCGCCGAGCTGGCCGGCGACCAGTGGAACGAGGGCGACGTCTCCTGCTCCGTGGTCCGCCGGGTCGCGCTGCCGGACGCCTTCTTCGCGTTCGACGGTCTGCTGGAGACCTTCCTGACCGTCCTCGACGAGTTCGGCGCCTTCCCCGCCGTGATCGAGGCCGAGCTGGACCGCTACCTGCCGTTCCTGGCCACCACCAAGGTGCTGATGGGAGCGGTCCGCGCGGGCGTCGGCCGGGAGGCCGGCCACGAGGTCATCAAGGAGCACGCCGTCGCCTCCGCGCTCGCGATGCGCGCCGGCGCCCGGGAGAACGAGCTGCTGGACCGCCTCGCGAACGACGAGCGGATCCCGCTGGACCGGGCCGCGCTGGACGCGCTGCTGGGTGACCGGCTCTCCTTCACCGGCGCCGCCGGTGCCCAGGTCGCCGAGGTCGTCCGGCAGATCGAGGCGGTCGCGGCCGCCCACCCCGAGGCCGCCAAGTACGCTCCGGGCGACATCCTCTGACGTTCCGTCAGGCTGGTCCGGCGTCTCGTCAGGCGTCCGGCCGGGGCCCCGTCACCGTACCGGTGGCGGGGCCTTCGCCGTGCTCGGACGCCTCCGGCGCGTGGCCCGGATCCAGTGGCGGTGCGCCGGTGGCGCAGGCGTACCGGCAGTCCGGCTCGGCCACCGGGTGATCCTCCGGCGCCAGGACGTTGCCGTGCACGGTGACCAGCGCGGTCAGCCCGCCGGCCACCAGCAGCCCGGCGCAGATCAGCATCGCGGTGCGGAACGCCGCGTCCACCGAGGCCGGCACCTGGTAGGCGTCGCCGCTCAGCCCGGCCAACGACGGCAGGGCGGCGACCGCGAGCAGGCCGGCGGCCCGGGCGGCGGCGTTGTTCACGCCGCTGGCGATCCCCGCGTGCCGTACCTCCACCGCCGCCAGCACCGTCGCGGTCAGCGGTGCGACCAGCAGCACCATCCCGCAGCCCATCACCGTGACGGCCGGCAGCACGTCCGTCCAGTACGAGGCGTCGGGGCCGATCCGCAGCATCAGCAGCACGCCGGCGGCGCAGAGCAGCGGGCCGACGGTGAGCGGCAGCCGGGGCCCGATCCGCTTGCCCAGCCGTCCGGCCCGCGCGGAGAGCGCCAGCATCAGCACGGTGATCGGCACCAGGGCCACCCCGGAGACCAGGGGGGAGAAGCCGGAGACGATCTGGAGCTGCACGACGAGCAGGAAGAAGACCCCGCTGAACGCCGCGTAGACGGCGAGGGTGACCAGGTTCACCGCCGTGAACAGGCGTGACGAGAAGAGTCCGAGCGGCAGCATCGGCTCCGGCGTGCGGCGCTCGACCAGCACGAAGGCCACGCCCAGCAGCAGCCCGGCCGCCCCGGTGAGCCAGACCCCGGGGGAGAGGCCCTCCCCGGCGGCGGTCAGCGCGTAGGTGAAGGTCCCCAGGGCCACTGCGGCCAGCACCGCGCCGAGGACGTCGAACCGGCCGGTCGAGGACTCGTCCCGGCTCTCCGGCACGTGTCGGGCGGTCACCGCGACGACCAGCGCGGCCAGCGGGACGTTCAGGAGGAAGATCCACCGCCAGCCCGGCCCGTCCACCAGCCAGCCGCCGAGGAACGGTCCGACCGCCGCCGACACCCCGCCGAGGCCGGACCAGAGGCCGACCGCGGCGGAGCGGTCCTCGGGGTGGAAGACCGCCTGGAGCATCGCCAGTGATCCCGGGGTGAGCAGGGCCCCGCCGACGCCCTGCACCGCGCGGGCGGCGACCAGCACCTCGATGGTGGGCGCGGCCGCGCAGGCCGCGGAGGCGACGGCGAACCAGACCACGCCGAGCAGGAAGATCCGGCGCCGGCCGTACCGGTCCCCGAGCGCGCCGCCGAGCAGGATCAGCCCGGCCAGGGTGAGCAGGTAGGCGTTGAGCGTCCACTGCAGGGCAGCGAGCGGGGCGTCGAGATCGGTCCCGATCCTGGGCAGCGCGACGTTCACGACGGTCCCGTCGAGCATCGCCAGGCTGGAGCCGAGCACCGTCGCCAGAAGTACCCAGCGACCCTGCGCGGTGCCCAACCGCAGGATGCCGGCCTCGGAGGTGGCCACGGCATGATCGTCCGCCCCGGGGGTCGACGTGACAAGGGTCACCGGGGGCGTGTCGGCGGATGGCTTTCCGTGAGTGATCGTGTGCGGACCGGTCCGGAAATCGGCGGAGGGTCGTGGATCAGTGGCACGCCGTGAATCGATTGTGTGCGTACTGTGCAGCCGATCATTCGGAGCGTGACGGCGGTCCGGTGTTTTGTTGCGAGTTCAAGAGATCGACATTGCTTCACTCGGACGGATGAGTTTTAGTTCAGCGACCGCCCGGCGTCAGCCCGGGTGGCCACCGGGTGGAACGCCTAGTCCTGCCGCTGCCCGGTGGTACGCAACGAACTCTGTTCGGCAGGAGCGGGGGACCCAAAGGTAAGTCGCCGGACCGGAATTCGCGGTCCGGCTTGGGGTGAAGCCGCCTAGATGCGGCCGGGCAACTCCAGCCCGAACCCGACAGCTCACCTCGTAGGCGTCGGAGAGGACATCAGCCATGGCCGCACAGGCTCGTCGTATCGCCCTGCCCCGCGCCGTCCGCATCGGTATCGCCACCGCCGTCACCGGCGCCGCCTTCGCCCTCCCGCTGGTCACCACCGTGAGCGCCCAGGCCCACGAGGCTCCGGCCGCCAAGCCCCACCAGACCAGCACCTGGAACGGCGCCGCCAGCGTCGACGCCGCTCCGGCCGCCGCTCCGGCCGCCGAGACCGCCCCGGCCGCCGCGGCCGAGGAGACCTACAAGGTCGCCGGCGGGGACACCCTGTCGAAGATCGCCGACGCGAAGAACGTCCAGGGCGGCTGGGAGGCCCTGTACGAGCACAACCGCTCGGTCGTCGGCGCCAACCCGAACCTGATCTACCCGGGCCAGCAGCTCGCACTCGGCGGCAAGGCCGTCGAGGCCGCCAAGCCGGCCGCGCCCGCCGCCAAGCCGCAGGTCTCGCAGGACTCGGTGAAGCCGGCCGCCAAGCCCGCCGCCCCGGCCGCGAAGCCCGCCGCCCCGGCCGTCAAGCCGGTCGCCCCGGCCGCGAAGCCCGCCGCGCCCGCCGCCAAGCCCGCGCCGGTCCAGGCCGTGAAGCCCGCCGCCCCGGCGCCGGCTCCCGTGGTCGCCTCCTCCGGCTACGTCGCCCCGCTGGCCGGTACCAAGCTCGGTACCGCCTACGGTGTCGCCGGTTCCATGTGGTCCTCCGGCCACCACACCGGTGTCGACTTCTCCGCTGCCACCGGCACCCCGCTGCGCGCCATCGCGGCCGGCACCGTGGTGAAGGCCGGCAACGGCGGCGCCTACGGCAACGAGGTCGAGATCAAGCTCGCCGACGGCAAGTACGCCCAGTACGCGCACCTGTCCTCGATCGCGGTGAAGGTCGGTCAGACCGTCACCGCCGGCCAGCAGATCGGCCTCTCCGGTGCGACCGGCAACGTGACCGGCCCGCACCTGCACTTCGAGATCCGCACCGGCTCGGAGTACGGCTCGGACATCGACCCGATCGCCTACCTGCGGGCGCACGGCGTCTCGATCTGATCGAGCACCAGAACCACCGCTGGGTGCGGGGTGAACGACCTCCCGGAATGGTCATGTCGGGTGACCGCTTGACCGGGTGATCGCCGCACCACCAGTGGATCCACGGGCGCGGGACACGCCCGTTGGGCCGGCCCGGTTCGCGAGACCTCCTCTCGCGAACCGGGCCGGCCTTTGTCGTTTTTGCCCCGGGGGGGGGGATCTTTCCGGTGGCTTGTCCGCCCGGCCGGATTCCCGCCGAATTCAGGCCGAATCCCGAAGGATTCCGGAAGGATTCCGGAAGGGGCTCGGTGAGAGTTCGGGAGGGGTTTCCGGGCGAACGGATCGTTCGGGTGCCGTCAGCGGCGCGGGGCGGTGGTGCCGGTCGGCAGGGTTCGCCGGAGTGTGCGGCCGCCGGGGACGCGCGGGTGGGCGCGGTCGACCCGGTGGACGCTCGCCGAATCTCCCGGCCGACCGGTTCCGCGGCATGGGTGACCGGCGGTGCGCGGCCGGCCGTCAGCGGCCGGGCCGGGCGGGAGAGTCGGGCCGGGGGTAGGACGGGGGTCAGCGCCGGTGCGCGGGCTCGGCCTGCTGCGCGGCGGTCAGCAGCTGGTGCACGCGGTGGCCGAAGTCGTCGGCGTCGTGGGCCGGTTCGGGGAAGACCAACCGGACGTCACGGTGGCCGTGCGCGTGGTCGAGGCGGAGCACCAGGCCGTACCGGTCGAGGGCGAGCGGCCGGACGTCGGGGTGGTCGACGAGCAGCTCCGGGTCGAGGAGGCGGGTGAGCACCGCGAGGGCGTCCGGGTGGTCGTCGGCGAGGTGGGTGAGCATGCCGGCCTCGTAGCGGGCGAGCGGGTCCGGGGTGGCGAGGGCGAGGTCGGCGCCGGTGAGGGCGCTGGTGCCGTACGGGGTGGAGAGGACGGCGTGGGCGACGTCCAGGCGGAGGTGGACGCTGAGGCCGTCGTCGGCGAGGTGGGCGAGGTGGAGGCGCCCGGCCAGGGTGAGGCGTCCGCGGACCCGGTCGCGGACGGCGACCGGCGCGATGTCGGTGAGGTCGAGGACGACGGGGAGTCCGTCCTGCTCGCGGACGGTCGCGAGGGTGAGCGGGGCGTCGAGCGGGGCGCGCAGGCGGAGCCTGGAGCCGTGGACCGAGACGGGGGTGGTGAGTTCGTGGTGCTCGCCGAAGGCGCGGACGACGACGGAGGAGGCTGCGCAGAGCAGGCTGCCGACCCGTTCGGCGGCGGTGGGCTCGGGGACCTCGGCGTCGATGGGGGTGGGGTTCATGGCAGCCTCCGGCTAGTTAGGTGAGGCTAACCTAATGACTTGCGCTGCGTGAGGCAAGGTGACGCGGGCCGTCGCGTGCGGGGGGTGGTGACGAGTCACCGAAGGGGGAGTGGGGCGAAGTTGCCGTGGGAGGTGTTTGTAGGCGGCCGTCTATATGCCGCGCTTGCAAGTATCCGGCGAGCGGTCGTATTGTCGACGCTGGTAGTTGCACGCGCAATGGTTTGGTGTGCGGCTGACCGGTACCCCTGCAACGCTCCGGAAAGCGGTCCCTCTCATGCCTCTCGCGCTCCTGGCGCTGGCGATCAGCGCCTTCGGCATCGGCACCACCGAGTTCGTGATCATGGGCCTGCTGCCCGAGGTCGCCGGCGACTTCTCGGTGTCCATCCCCACCGCCGGCCTGCTCATCTCCGGCTACGCGCTCGGCGTCGTCGTCGGCGGGCCGCTGCTCACCGTCCTCGGCACCCGCGTCCCCCGCAAGGGCATGCTGCTGATGCTGACCGGCCTGTTCATCGTCGGGAACCTGGTCTCCGCGATGGCCCCCGCCTTCGGGCTGCTGATGGCCGGGCGGATCCTCGCCGCCTTCGCGCACGGCGCGTTCTTCGGCATCGGTTCGGTGGTCGCCGCCGACCTGGTCGCCCCGCACAAGAGGGCCGGCGCCATCGCCCTCATGTTCACCGGACTCACCGCCGCCAACGTGCTCGGCGTCCCGATGGGCACGCTGCTCGGCCAGCACTTCGGCTGGCGTTCCACCTTCTACGTGGTCGCCGCGCTCGGGGTGATCGGCTTCGCAGGCATCGCCGCGCTCGTCCCCGTCCAGTCCCGGCCGGAGGGGGCCCGGCTCGGCGCCGAGCTGGCCGTCTTCCGGACCCCGCAGATCTGGCTCGCGCTGACCATGACGGTGCTCGGCTGGGGCGGTATCTTCGCGATGTTCACCTACATCACGCCGATGATGACCGAGCTCGCCGGCTTCTCGCCGTCCGGCGTCACCTGGCTGCTCTTCCTCTTCGGGGTCGGCCTCTTCGTCGGCAACCTGCTCGGGGGCTGGTTCGCCGACCGCGCGCTGATGCGCAGCCTCTACGTGATCCTCGCGGTGCTCACGGTGCTGCTGTTCGCCTTCACCTTCGCCGCGCAGAGCCGGGTCGGCGCGATCGTGGCCATCCCGCTGATCGGGGTGTTCGGTTTCGCCACCGTCGCCCCGCTGCAGAAGCGGGTGATGGACCAGGCGGCGGGCGCGCCCACGCTCGCCTCGGCCGCGAACATCGCCGCGTTCAACCTGGGCAACGCGCTGGCCGCCTGGCTCGGTGGGCTGGTCATCTCGGCCGGGCTCGGCTACCAGGCGCCGAACTGGGTGGGCGGACTGATGGCCGTCGCGGCGCTCGGTGTGGCCGTGCTGTCCGGTGCTCTGGACCGGCGTGCGGGCCGGAGCGGCGGCGGCCGGGTGGTGGCGGCGGGGGGACCGGCCTCCGGCGGGGTGGCAGCCGCTGCCGGTCCGGACGGCGCGGTGACGGCTTCCGCGTCGGCCCCGGTGGCGGGGCCGACGGAGCGCGCGGTGGCAGCCGGGAGGTGAGCCACGGCCACGCGGCCAGGCGGAAGGGCCCGGACGAGTGTCCGGGCCCTTCCGCCTGGCCGCCTGGCCGCCTGGCCGCGTGATCAGCCGACGACGGCCTGGGCGTCGATCTCGACCAGCATCGGCTCCTGCGGGAGCTCGGCGAAGATCGTGGTCCGGCAGGGCTTCACCCCGCCCGGACTGATGTTCTCGTCGATGAACTCGGCATAGACCTCGTTCATCAGCGGGAAGTCGGCACGCTTGGTGAGGTAGACGCGGAACATCACCACGTCCTCGATCGTGGCGCCGCCCGCCTCGACGATCGCCTTGACGTTCTCCAGCGTCCGCCGGGTCTGGGCCTTCACGTCGCCGTGGAACAGGTACTCGCCGGTGGCCGGGTCCTGCGGGCCCTGACCGGACACCTGGAGGATCGGGCCCTTGCGGACGCCCTGGGAGAACATCCACGCCGGGGCGGGGGCGCCGTCGGTCCGGATCTCGGTCTTGTCGCTCATGCGCTTCCTTCGTTGCGGTGATTGCTCAGGTGGTCGGCGGCGTCTGGCCGCAGTCGGCGGAGACGGCGCGGGTGGTGGCGAGCAGCTGGGGCAGCAGCTCCAGCACCTGCTCGTACGGGAGGACGACGTCCGGCACCGAGATCGAGGCGGCGGCGACCACCCGGCCGCTGGCGTCCCGGATCGGTGCGGCCACGCAGTTGATGAACGCCTCGTGCTCGGCGTGGTCCTGCGCCCAGCCCTGGACGGCGACCTTCTCCAGTTCGGCCAGCAGTGCCTCGGGCGTGGTCAGGGTGCGGGCGGTGTGCGGGGTGAAGTCGATCCCGGCCACCACCCGGCGGCGCTCCGGCACCGGCAGGTCGGCCAGCAGCACCTTGGAGACCGCGGCGCTGTGCAGGGCCGCGCGCAGGCCGATCCGCGAGTACATCCGCACCGGGTGGCGGGAGTCGTACTTGTCGATGTAGACCACCTCGCCCCCCTCGTACGCGGCCAGGTGCACGGTCTGGCCGGTGGCGGCGTTCAGCTCGGCCAAGTGCGGCGCTGCGATCCGGCGGACCCCGCGCTGCTCCAGCGCCAGGCCGGAGAGGGCGAAGAGTCCGGCGCCCAGGTGGTAGCGGTACGCCGGATCGCGGTAGACGAATCGTTCCTCTTCGAGGCTCTGGAGCAGCCGGAGCACGGTGGTCTTGTGCACGCCGAGCACCTCGGCGAGCTGGTCCAGCGAGCGCTCGCCCTCGCCGAGCTCGGCGAGGATGCGCAGGGCGCGGGTGACGGTCTGGCTCATCGTGCTCCAAGGGCCGGGGAGGCGGCCGGTCGGGGGTCGGCGGCACCGCCCCCCGGCGCCGGCGCGGCCGGAGCGGGCGTGGCCGCCGCGGGTGTCGCCGTGGCGGGCGCCGACACGCTGGAGGCCGGGGCGGTCCGTGCGACCGCGGGCAGTACAGGGGACACGATGCCATCCGCCGACACCCGGGTGGACGCCCAGTCCTCCGGGGAGGCGGCGAGCAGGGCGGCGACCACCGGCTCCGGGGGCAGCTCGGCCTGGTCGCCGTCGGCGGTCAGCGCGCACGCCGCGCTCAGGTGGCCGAGTCGCAGACGGCGCCGCTGGTCGAGGCCGCGCACCGTGCCGGCCAGGTATCCGGCGGCGAAGGCGTCGCCGGCCCCGGTCGCCTCGACCACCTCGACGGTGAGCGCCGGCTCGCTGACGGTGCTCCCGTCCCGCTCCAGGGCGGTGACCAGCCGGGCGGCGTCCTTGACCACCAGGGTGGCGGGGGAGGGGAACCGGCGGCGCAGCTCGTGCGGGTCGCCGATGCCGAACGCGGCCTCGGCCTCGTCGGCGCCGATCAGCAGGAGGTCGGCGGCGTCCAGCAGCGGCGGGAGCACCGAGACGTCGCGGTCGCGCCAGAGCGCCGGGCGCCAGTTGAGGTCGAAGCTGACCAGGCGGCCCGGGCGGCGGTCGGCGAGCAGGGCGCGGAGCAGGGCCAGGCAGTCGTCGGAGAGCGCCGCGGTGATGCCGGAGAGGTGCAGCAGCCGGGCGCCGGCCAGTAGCCGGGCTGCGGCCGGGTCGGCGAGCAGGGCGGGGGAGAGCGCGGCGGCGGCGGAACCGCGCCGGTGGTAGTGGAGCCGGCTGCGGCCGGGACCGAGGTCGAACCGGTCGCCGGTGGAGCCGCCGATCTCCTTGAGGTAGAGGCCGGTGGGGCGGTGCGGATCGACGGCGACCGCCGAGACGTCCACCCCGCGTGCGGTGAGCTCGCCGAGCAGGCGGCGGCCGAAGCCGTCGTCGCCGACCCGGCTGATCCAGGCACTCGGCACGCCCAGCGCGGCCAGGGCGCCCGCCACGTTCGACTCGGCCCCGCCGACGGATAGTCGGAACGCCTCCACCGACTCCAGAGGGCCGGGCCGGTCGGGCAGGAGGACGGCCATCGACTCGCCCACGCAGACGGCGGCCGGGGTGGCGGGGTCGCCGTCCCGGACGTCCCCCGGGGCGGGCGCGGCGGAGCCGGCCGGGGTGGCCGGCTCGGCCACTGCGGGCCCGGCCGGGTCGGGTCCGGCCGCCGCCGGGCCGCCGAGCGGTGGGGTGCCCGGGCTCACGGCGGCGTCCTGTCGTGGCATCTGCTGGGCTCCTCGGGGTGCTGCGGCCGACCGGGTGGGGGTGCTGCGGCCGACCGGGTGGCCCGCCTGCCGGGGGCGACCGTCGTTGACCTTCGTCCGGCGCCGATGCTAGAACCGTGCTGCCAGCATGTGCAACCCTCGTTGCGTATGTTGCAACACGGCAAATGGAGGAAGACGGTGGACCAGACCTTCGCAAGCAGCGGCACCGGGCCGGGCATCGACACCGGGGCGGTGGCGGCGCTCGCCGACGAGACGCTCGACTGGCGGTTCAAGGCGCTGCCGCCGGCAGCCTGGGGCCTGAGCGTCCGCGACTACCTGGCCACCGGCCCCGCCCTCGCCGACCTCGGCACCCCGCTGCTCACCCTCGACGCCGGCGCGCTCGACCACAATCTGCGGACCATGGCCGCCTGGTGCGCCGAGGCGGGCGTGGCGCTCGCCCCGCACGGCAAGACCACCATGGCCCCCGCGCTGTGGCAGGCCCAGCTGGCCGCGGGAAGCCACGGCATCACCCTCGCCAACCTGCCGCAGATCAGGGTGGCGCGGGCCTTCGGCGTCCAGCGGGTGCTGCTCGCCAACACCCTGCTCGACCCGGCCGGCCTCGGCTGGCTGGCCGGCGAACTGGCCGCCGACCCGGCCTTCGCCTTCACCTCCTGGGTGGACTCCGCCGCGAGCGTCCGGCTGATGGACGAGGCGCTGCGGGCCGCGGGCGCCGAGCGCCAGGTCGAGGTGATGGTCGAACTCGGCGGCCCGGGCGGGCGCACCGGCGCCCGCACCGTCGACGAGGCGGTCGAGATCGCCGCCGCCGTGCTGCGCGCGCCCACCCTGCGACTTGCCGGGATCGGCGGCTACGAGGGCGCGCTGGCCCATGACGCGAGCGAGGACGGGCTCGCCGCCGTCCGGACGTACCTGCGGACCCTCGCCGAACTGCACGGACGGCTGGCTAGCGCGTACGCCGACGGCTCGGCGCCCGTGGTCACGGCCGGGGGGAGTGCCTACTTCGACCTGGTGGCCGAGGAGTTGGGGGCCCTTCCGGAAGCCTTCGTGGTGCTCCGTTCCGGTGCGTACATCGCCCACGACGACGGCTTCTACCGGGGGATCTCCCCGCTCGCCCGGGCCGCCGGCGCCGCGGGTGGGACGGACGCCGGTGGGGCGCCGCTGCGCAGTGCGCTGCACGGGTGGGCCCGGGTGGTCTCCCGGCCGGAACCGCACCTGGCGCTGCTGGACGCCGGCAAGCGCGACCTGCCGTTCGACGAAGGGCTCCCGGAGCCGCAACGCGTCCGGGGCGGGGCGGAGTTGACCGGGACCGCGGCGCGGATCACCGCTCTCAACGACCAGCACGCCTTCCTGCGGGACGCGGGCGACCTCGCGCCGATCGGTGCCGTGCTGAGGCTGGGCGTCTCGCACCCGTGCACCGCCTTCGACAAGTGGGCGCTGATCCCGGTGCTCGACGACGCCTCGGCGGCCGAGCCGAAGGTCACCGGGCTGGTCAGGACGTTCTTCTGATGAGCCGGGAGCAGGGGCCGGGCGGCGAGGGCGAGCCGGCGGGCCGGATGGACCGCGGCCACGGGCCCGGTGCCCGCGAGGTGGTCTTCAAGGGGGCCACGGTCATCGACGGCACCGGCGCCGAACGGTACCGGGCCGACGTCCGGATCGCCGACGGAGTGATCGCCGAGATCGGCCGCGGTGTCGACGGGGCGCGGGTGGTGGACGCCGACGGGCTGGTGCTGGCTCCCGGGTTCATCGACATGCACGCCCACTCCGACCTCGCCCTGCTGCTCGAACCCGAGCATCCGGCCAAGGTCACCCAGGGTGTCACCTGCGAGGTCCTCGGCCAGGACGGCCTCTCCTACGCCCCGGTCGACGACCGTACGCTGCCTGCCCTCCGCCGCCAGATCGCCGGCTGGAACGGCGACCCGGAGGACTTCGACTGGGACTGGCGGACGGTCGGCGGCTACCTGGACCGGCTGGACCGGACCGGTCCCGCCGTCAATGCCTGCTACCTGGTGCCGCACGGATCGCTGCGGATGCTCGTCGTCGGATGGGAGAACCGGGCCCCGAGCGCCGCCGAACTCGACCGGATGCGCGCGCTGTTGGCCCAGGGGCTGGCCGAGGGCGCGGTCGGGATGTCCAGCGGGCTGACCTACACGCCCGGGATGTACGCCGACACCGCCGAACTCGTCGAGCTCTGCCGCGTGGTCGCCGAGTACGGCGGCTTCCACGCCCCGCACCAACGCTCCTACGGGGAGGGAGCGTTGGAGGGCTACGCGGAGATGGTGGAGATCGCCCGGCGTTCCGGCTGTCCGCTCCACCTGACCCACGCCACGATGAACTTCGGCGTCAACCGGGGACGGGCCGGCGAACTGCTCGACCTCGTCGACCGGGCGCTCGACGACGGGGTGGACCTCACCCTGGACAGCTACCCCTACCTGCCCGGTTCCACCACACTGGCCGCGCTGCTCCCCAGTTGGTCCACCGAGGGCGGCCCGCGCGCCACCCTCGACCGGCTGGGCGATCCCGCGGTGCGCGAGCGCATCCGGTACGAGGTGGAGGAGAAGGGCAGCGACGGCTGTCACGGGGTGGTCACCGACTGGGCCACCGTCCAGCTGTCCGGCGTCCGGAACCAGGAGCTGGCCGACGCCGTCGGCCGGTCCGTGGCCGAGCTCGCCGCCGAGCAGGGCCGCTCCGGGACGGAGGTCTTCCTCGACCTGCTGCGCCGCGACGAGCTGGCCACCACGATCCTCCAGCACGTCGGCCACGAGGAGAACGTCCGGGCGATCATGCGCCACCGTGCGCACACCGTCGGGAGTGACGGGCTGCTGGTCGGGGCCCGGCCGCACCCGCGTGCCTGGGGCACCTTCCCCCGCTACCTGGCCCGTTACAGCAGGGAGGCGGGCGTGCTCACGCTGGAGGAGACGATCGCCCGGATGACCGGCCGGCCCGCCGCCCGGCTCCGCCTGGACCGGCGGGGCCGGATCACCCCGGGCCACCACGCGGACCTCGTCCTGTTCGACCCCGAACGCGTCCAGGACGCGGCCACCTTCGACCAGCCGCGGCGGCCCGCCGTCGGCATCGAGCACGTCTACGTCAACGGCACAGCCGTCGTCCGGCAGGGCCGCACCACGGGCGCGCGCCCGGGGCGGGCCCTGCGCCGAACCGCACGAGGAACCCGAGCCGCATGAACTCTCAGCCCGTCACCGTCGATTCCGCCGCCCCGGTCGGTCCGGTTGCCGCCGACCCCGCCGTGCTCGCCGCCACGCGCGCGGCGCTGGCCGCCGAACCGGTCATCGCCGTCGTCCGTGCCCCCCGGATACCGGACGCCGCCGCGCTCTGCGCCGCGCTCGCCGAGGGCGGCATCACCTGGACCGAACTCACCTTCACCACACCGGACGTGACGTCCCACGTCGAGCAGGCCGCGCGTGCCGGCTGGCGGGTCGGGGTGGGTACGGTGCTGACCCCGGAGCAGGCCGGGCGGGCGCTCGACGCCGGTGCCTCCTTCCTGGTCACCCCCGGTCTGCGGCCCGAGGTGGCGCACGCCGCGCACGCCGCCGGGGTGCCGGTCGTCCTGGGTGCGCTCACCCCGACCGAGGTGGCCCTGGCGGTCGACCTGGGCGCCGCCGCCGTGAAGATCTTCCCCGCGCGGGCGTTCGGTCCCGGCTACTTCAAGGACCTCCGCGGCCCGTACCCGGACGTTCCGCTGGTCGCCTCCGGAGGCGTCAACGGGGGCAACGCGGGCGAGTTCCTGGCCCAGGGCGCGCTCGCGGTTTGTGCCGGGACGGACGTGGTGCCGCCGGACGTGGTCGCGGCCGGGAACTGGGCGGAGATCACCCGGCGGGCGAAGGCGTTCACGGCGGCCTGCGCGGCGCGGTAGCGGACGGCGGGGCGGGCTCCGAGGCTCCGCAGCTCCGCAGCTTTGATGCTTTGAGGCTTCAAGGCTGCGGAACTGCGGGTCGCGGGGGTGCGGAGGGTGGGCGGAGCGGTCCGGGAGGGGTGCGGGGCGCGCGGGGAGGGGGAGCGGGAGGGCGCTGAAGCGGCGCGGGAGGAGTGCGGGACGACCCGGGGGCTCCTCCCGCCACAGGCCCCGGAGGCCCGCTTCGGCGCCGGGAGTGGTCGCTGCGGACTGTTGGGACGGCCGGGATTCAACGAGAATCGAGAGCCCCCGGCACCCGGCAGGAGGATCCACCCATGACCTCGACCCGCCCCGGCCCCGACTGGCTGGCCGACGCCGTCCTCTACCAGATCTACCCGCAGACCTTCGCCGACTCGGACGGCGACGGAATCGGCGACTTCACGGGCGTCACCGAGCACCTCGACCACCTCTCGTGGCTGGGCGTCGACACGGTCTGGCTCAACCCGTGCTTCGCCTCGCCGTTCCGCGACGCCGGGTACGACGTCGCCGACTACCTGACGCCCGCGCCGCGCTACGGCACCACGGAGGGCCTCGCCGCCCTGGTCGAGGCCGCGCGGCGCAAGGGCATCCGGGTCCTGCTGGACCTGGTCGCCGCCCACACCTCCGACCGCCACCCCTGGTTCCTGGCCTCGGCCGAGGACCCGTCCGACCACCGCTACATCTGGTCCGACGGCCCGGTGGACGGCTTCGTCGCCTCGCCCGGCGGCCGTCCCGGCTGGTACCGGCCCAACTTCTTCGACTGCCAGCCCGCACTCAACTTCGGCTACGCGCGCGAGAGTGCCGACCAGCCCTGGCGGCAGTCGGTGGACGCCGAGGGGCCGCGTGCCAACCGTGCCGCGCTGCGCGAGATCATGGACCACTGGCTCGGCCTCGGCCTGAGCGGGTTCCGGGTCGACATGGCCTCCTCGATGGTCAAGGACGACCCCGGCTTCACCGAGACCGGCAAGCTCTGGAGCGAACTGCGGGACTGGCTCGACCGCACCCACCCGCAGGCGGCCCTGTTCGCCGAGTGGGGAGAGCCGGCCGCCGCCGTGGCAGCCGGTTTCCACGCGGACTTCTTCCTCCAGTTCGGCGGCGCCGACCAGGGGTTGCCACTGCGTTCGCTCTGGAACAACAACGCCGGAACGGTCGAGGAGTACTGGAAGCAGGGGCCCTGCTACTTCGAGGCCGAGGGGCGCGGCACGCCCCGGGTCTTCCTGGACGCCTGGCGCTCCGCCGCCGAACTCACCGAGGGCGCCGGTTACATCGCACTCCCCACGGCCAACCACGACTTCTCCCGGCTCGCCACCGGACCGCGCACCGCGGAGCAACTCGCTCCGGCCTTCGCGCTGTTGCTCACCTGGCCCACGCTGCCGGCGGTCTACTACGGGGACGAGATCGGCATGCGGTACCTGCCCGGCCTGCCGGACGTCGAGGGGAGCGTGCTCGGCCCGCAGTACAACCGGGCCGGCTCGCGCACCCCCATGCAGTGGGCGCCCGGCCCGAACGCGGGCTTCTCGACGGCTCCCGCCGAGCGGCTCTACCTGCCGGTCGACCCCGACCCGCACCGGCCCGACGTGGCCACCCAGCGGGCCGACCCGACCTCGCTGCTGCACACCGTCCGGCGGCTGATCGCGCTGCGCCGGGCGCACCCGGGGCTGGGGGCCACCGGCTCCGTGGAGGTCCGGCACGCGGGCTACCCGCTGGTCTACACGCGCGCCGGGCGGTACCTGGTGGTGGTCAACCCGCGGCGGGAGCCGGTGGTGGTGGAGCTGGGCGGGGCCGTACCGGAGGGCCGGGCGGTCCGGCCGCTCGACGTGCAGGGGGTGCGGGTGGTGAGCGGGGAGCTGCGGGCGGACGGCTTCTCGTACGGGGTGTTCGAGCTGGTCTGATGCCGCGGGCCGGGGCGGCCGGTCGGTCGGGCGCCCGGTCGGGCAGCCGGTCGGCGGCGCGTGGCGCGGGCGGGGTGCCGTGGTGGATCCGGCGGGCAGCACCCCGGCCACGGAGCCCCCGACCTCGGGCCCCCGACCCGGGGCGGGTCAGGTGTGTCGGCCGGAGGGGCGGCGCAGCAGTCCGTGTCCGGCGCCGGCGAGCCCGCCGACCGCCCAGAGGAGGGCGGCGAACGGCGCGAGGTAGGAGGGCCGGGCGAGCCAGCCGACGGCCGCCGCCGAACCCAGCACCGCCGGCGCTCCGACCAGGGCGGCCAGGGCGACCGGTACCCCGGCCGCCAACCGCAGGGAGGCCAGGGCGAGCCAGTACGCCGCTCCGGCCGTGAGCAGCGCCGCCGGGAGAACGAGTACGGACAGCACACCGGGACGATAACCCGGGCCGGGTCGACTCCGGTGCCGAGGGGCGAGCCGGTACCGCCCCGGCCGGCCCCGCCGACCAGGGCGCGGTCAGGGACGGCGGTCGGGTGCGCCGGTCAGGGACGGCGGGGCGGGCGGGTGAAGCAGCAGTCGCCGCAGACGCCCGCCTGCGGGCCGACGCGGTAGTACAGGCAGCAGCTGGTGCGACGGAACGCCGTACCGCCGAGCGCGTCCGGGTGCCCGGGGATCCCGGGGACCCGGGTCGCGATCAACGTTCCGCTGCCGGCCAGCGGCGGTCGGTCGAGCACCTGGGCGACGAGCGAGCGGGCCCGGGCGGGGCCGTGGGGCGGGGAGGTGGCCTCCGGCGGCGGGCAGGTGCGGGCGGTGGCGTGCTCCGCGGTGTGTGCGTCGAGCATGCGCAGGGCGCCGGCCAGGGCCGAGGCGGTGTTGCCCCGGAGCAGCCCGTCGGAGAGTGGCACCACGGCCCGGACGGCCGCCTCCAGGACCACCAACTGCCCCTCGACGACGGTCCGGTGGAAGCGGTCGACGAGGGAACCCCGGTCCGCGCGGGCGGGCCCGGACGGCATCCAGAGGTCGACCGGTCCCTGTTCGGGGACCCGCACCCACGCCCGGTCCGGGTCCAGTTCGGGCACCTCGCCGAGCAGGACGGCCGCACCGAGGCCCACCGAGCAGAACCGGGCGGCCAGGCCGAGGTGCAGGATCGACGCCGCGACCCTGGGCTCGGCCGTCCCGAGCCGCCGCGCCACCTCTCGTACCCGGTCGGCCAGCGGTCCGTCCGGGCCGGGGGCGTAGAACTCCCGCAGCGGACGGAAGCCCGGGGGCGGCCCCTGGCCCGGTGCGGCTGCGACGTCGAGGGCGAAGTAGGGGCCGGCGAGGGCGAGCCGGCCGTAGTCGGGCGCGTCGCTCACCGGCCGGCCACCGCTGCGCCGGGGACCCGGGCGGCGCGGCTGACCGGGTCCGGGCGGAAGGTGCGGCCCGGGCGGGGGAGGACGCCGGAGGGCGTACGGGGCTGGGACATCGGACGGGTCCTCCGGTTCCGTGCGGCGGGGTGCGGCGGGGCTCAGCCCCGGACGGTGAAGTTGCCGGTGTCGGTACGGATGAACGGTACCGTGCCCTGGCAGTCGGACACGGGTATCCCGAAGGCGCCCCAGAGCCACCCCAGGCGGTCGTTCCGCCCGTCGTCCTGGACGGTGAGCGAGACCCTGGAACCCACGAGCGTCAGGTCCGGGAACCAGGGGGCCGACCCGCCGGTGACCACACCGGTGGTGATCGCCGTCCGCCCGCCGGCGGCGAGGCAGTCGAGGGTGCCCTCGAAGTCGGCGACCAGGGCGCCGTCCGGTCGGTGGTGGGTGACGTGGAAGCGGCCCCGGGCGTGGCCGGGCGCGTTGTTGAGGTCCGTCCGGGCGTCGACTTCGAACCGGACGAGGTCGCCCTCCATCCCGGAGAAGTCCTTGGTGAGGGTGGCTCCACCGCCGCCCCGCACGCGGACGGTCGGCTGGCCGGTCCCGCCGGTCCCGCCGGTCCCGCCGGTCCCGCCGGTCCCGCCGGTCTCGTCCGTCCCGCCCGTCTCCCGGGCGTCGGTGACGGCGGGTGGGGTGACGGAGGGGGCTGCGGTCACGGGCGCCGCGGTGACCAGTGCCGCCAGCAGGCAGAGGGCGGTGGCGGAGGCGGTGCGAACGGTCGTGGTGGTGGGGCGGCGCATGGGACGGGTCCTTTCGACGGTGGTCGGAGGCGGTCGGCGCCGTGCGGGGTCCGGGTGGGCCGGGTCCGGGGCCGGGGTGTCTCCGGCGAGGTGTTGCGGTCACGCACCAGACTGATCGGTGCACGGCCGTCGCACCTCCCGCTGCGGTGGGGGTTGCCCCCCTCCTTCGGGAGGATCTCCGCCTCCCCCGGGAGAGTTGGCCCGAGCGGGTGAACGACCGGCCGGATCGTAGGCTCGTCCGTATGTGTGCTGAACCTTCGGCGAATCGAGCGCAGGCCCGGATCCCGGCCGAGCCGTGGCCCGCCGCCGCTTCCTCCCTCCAGACCCGGGCCGCCCGGGCCCGCCGACCGCTGGGCACCGCCGTCGCGTTGCTGTTGCTCGCGCCCGCCGCACTGGCACATGCGGGTGAGCACACCGCCGCACTGCTGGTCGCGGGCACGGCCGCCCTGGCGGCGCTGGTCGCCGTCCTGCCGTGGCCGTCGCCGTCGCGACGGGTGACGCTCGTGGCGGCGGGCGCGGTGGCCGTCGCCTCGCTGTCGTTGGACCTCGGGTACGCGGGGCCGTACCGACTGCCCGCCTTCTGGCTGCCGTTCGAGTGGGCGGCCCTGCTGGTGCTGGCGGGACGGGTGGCCCGCCGGGCGCGCGGACGGTGGGCCGGCGCGGTCGGGGTGGCGGTGGTGACGGCGGCGGCCGTGGTGCCGCTGCGGTTCACCGCGAGGGTCCCGGACGGCGGCCGGACCGGTTCCGTGATCGCCGTGCTGTGCTCGTTGGTGCCGCTGGCCGTCGTGGTCGGGGCGAGCCTCTACCTGCGCGCGCTGGACGCCCGTCGGGAGCGCGCGGTGACCCGGGCCCGGCGCGCACAGCGTCTCGAAGTGGCCCGCGGTCTGCACGACTTCGTGGCGCACGAGGTCACGGGCATCGTGCTGGAGGCTCAGGCGGGCCAGCTGCCGGGGCTGGATCCGGAGGAGACGGCCGCGCTGCTGCGCCGGCTGGAGGAGGCCGGGCTGCGCGCGCTGGATTCGATGGACGCGATGGTCGGCGCGCTGAGGGATCCGCAGGACGACGGGGAGGGCGCCGGGAACGGTGTCGGCGGGCGGGTCGGGGAGCGGGACGGCGAGGTGGGTGTCGGCGGCGCGGCCGGTCGCACGGCCGGCACCACCCGTGTGCCGGGGCTGGCCGAACTGCCGGAACTGGTCGGTCGGTTCGCCGCGACGGGCGCCGTCCGGGCCCGTCTGGAGGCAGTGCCCGAGACCGTCGGGCTGTTGTCGGCGGAGGCGGACGCCACGGCCTACACCGTCGTCCTGGAGGCGTTGACCAACGTGCGCAGGCACGCTCCCGGGGCCGCGGAGGTGGTGGTGCGCGTGGCGGCCGGCCCGGGCGGCCTCCGGACGGTGGAGGTGTCGGTCACCGACTCCGGCGATGGCGGACGCGGCGTCAAGGGCCTGCTGCGCCGCCGCCCGGGCAGTGGGGGCACCGGGCTGGTGGGACTCGCCGAGCGCGTCTCGGCGCACGGCGGCACGCTGGCGGCGGGACCGTGGCGGCCTACGGGCTGGCGGACCGGCTGCGTGCTTCCCGCGCGACAGGCCGATCGGTCGGGCGGGGGCGGAAGGTCCTCCGCCGAAGATCTGCCGAACGGCAGATGGCAGGGGGCCGTCGAAGGACGATCCTCGTCACTGTGATCGAAGCCGGCAGCGCCGACGCGCTGCTCCGATCCGCGTCAACCGGTGGGTGCGACCGCCGCACGCGGTCCTGCCACCACGCAGGGCCGCCGTCGCCGGTCGTGCCGCCGGACCGCTCCCGCCGCAGGAGGCCCTTCATGACCGTCGTGCCCAGCCCCGCCGCCGCGCCCGCCGCTCCGCCGCGAAACACCGCCGCCGCGCCCGCCGCCGTGGCCGCCCGGCCGGGGAGCGCCGCCGAACGACCCGGAAGGTGGGCGTTCCTGCTCGGGCGCCCCGGGCGGTCGGTGGGCCGGGTGCCCGTCCTGGGAGCCGTGACCGCAGTCGTCCTGCTGGCTGCCGTCACGGGCTGCGCCCGGGCCGAGGAAGCCGAGCCCGAGTCGACGCTCTTCGGCTACGCCGGCACCACGCTGGACGTCGTCGTGGCGCACCACGTGCCCACCGGCCTGGTCACCGCGGACCGTCAGGACATCAAGGTCACGCGCTGGTTCAAGGCCGACGTCGTCGGCACGAGCACGACAGACTGGAGGCTGGAGGGCGACACCCTCCACCTGGAGGCGAGTTGCTCCGGTCTCGCCGACTGCGACGCGAGGTTCCGGGTCGAAGTGCCGCCGCACGTGGCCGTGCTGCGCGACGGCCGGGCGACCGACCTCAAGGGCCGGCCCTCCTGATCCCGGGGCGGGGGGTCGGCGCCGCCGTGCGAGACTGCCCCCGTGACGAGTCCGAACCCGGAGCCCATCCGCACGCTGATCGCGGACGACCAGGAGGCCGTCCGGCGCAGTGTGCGGCGGATCCTTGAGGCCCAGCCCGACATCACGGTGGTCGGCGAGGCGGCCGACGGTCTCGCCGCGCTGGAACTCGCCGCGGAACTGCGCCCGGACGTCGCGCTGGTGGACATCCGGATGCCGCGGATGGACGGCCTGGAACTGACCGCCAGGCTCGCGGGCCCGGGCGCCGTCACACCGGTGCGGGTGGTGGTGCTGACCACCTTCGACCTCGACGAGTACGTCTACCCGGCGTTGCGGCACGGCGCCTCGGGGTTCCTGCTCAAGCGCTCCGGTCCGGCGCTGCTGGCCGAGGCGGTCCGGGCGGCGGCGAGCGGGGAGAGTCTGATCAGCCCGTCCGTCACCGTCCGGCTGCTGCAGCACGTCACGGAGACCCGGCGGACGGACCGCCGGTCGGCGCCGGTGGCGCCGCTGACCGGGCGCGAGGTGGAGATCGCCGGGCAGGTCGCCGCGGGCCGGACCAACGCCGACATCGCCGCGGAACTCTTCATCTCCCCGGGCACGGTGAAGACGCACGTGGCGAGCATCCAGCGCAAGCTCGGCGTGTCGAACCGGGTCGGCATCGCGGTGCACGCCTGGGAGATGGGGTACGCGGTGCGGACGGGCGCGTAGCCGGAGGCGGGGAACCACGGACGTGGGGAACCTGCGAGGCGGGGGTGGCCTCCGGACGTCGCGTCCTCCGGCCGTACAGTTCGATCGTCGACCGAGGTACCAGCGGCAGACCCTGATCCGTCTCGATCTGTCGCCACTGCCTCCTGCGGTCGAACTCCCTCAGCTACCTCGCAGGTTCACCACCATCATGCTCCTCGCCGGGCCGGTGCACCAGGGGTTCGGTGGATATTCTCCCAAATCAGATATTTCGGGGTGATGTGGGAGAGCGGAGAGTGCCCGGGGCCGGCGGGTCACGCCCCCTCCGGGCGGACGCTCACCGCAGTGCGTCCTTGCGCAGGAACCGCTTCAGCCGCTGCCAGGGCCAGGTGTTGATCACGTCCTCGGTGGTCAGCCAGGCCCGCTGGGCGGTGCCGATCCCGTACCGGGGGTAGGCCAGGTGCGGGGTGGCGTGCGCGTCACTGTCGATCGAGAACCTCACCCCGTGGCGCCGGGCGCGCAGGACGTCCTCGTCGCGCAGGTCGAGGCGTTGGGGAGAGCTGTTGATCTCGATGGCGGTGCCGGTCCGGGCCGCGGCCGCGAACACGGCGTCCAGGTCGACGTCGATCGGGCCGCGCCGGCCGATCCGCCGGGTGGTGAGGTGGCCGATGACGTGGACGTGGGGGTTCTCGCAGGCGCGGACGAGGCGACGGGTCTGGGCCGCCCGGTCCGCCCCGAAGTGCGAGTGCACCGAGGCCACGCAGACGTCGAAACCGGCCAGGAAGTCGGCCGGCCAGTCCACGCCGCCGTCGGGGCCGATGTTCAGTTCGGTGCCGTGCAGCAGCCGCATCCGCCGGTGGCGGCCCGCCAGTGCGCGCAGTCGCTCGCGCTGGGCGAGCATCTTCTCGTCGGTCATCCGCTGCATCACCAGGTCGGGCGCGTGGTCGGTGACGGCGTAGTAGGAGTAGCCGCGCGCCGCGGCCGCGTCGATCATCTCCTCCAGACCCGCCAGCCCGTCGGTCAGGTCGGTGTGGGTGTGCAGGTCGCCCCGGAGGTCGGCCTCGGTCACCAGGTCCGGCAGCTCGCCGCTCAGGGCGGCCTCGATCTCGCCCCGGTCCTCGCGCAGCGGCGGCGCGATCCACGGCAGGCCGAGCGCCCCGTAGACCTCCTCCTCGGTCGCCGAGGCGATCTTCTCCCCGCTCTCGGCGTCGAACAGTCCGTACTCGGACAGCTTCCGCCCGGCCCGGACGGCGATCGTCCGCAGCCTGATGTTGTGGGCCTTGGAACCGGTGAAGTACACCAGCGCCGCGCCCCAGTCCTCCTCGGGCACCACGCGCAGGTCGACCTGGAGACCGTCGGTGGTGCGGATCGAGGTCTTGGTCGGACCGCCGGCGATCACGTCGGCCACCTGGGGGAGCCCGGTGAGCGCGGCCATCAGCGGCGCCGAGTCCTCCGCGGTGGCCAGCACGTCGATGTCGCCGACGGTCTCGCGCATGCGTCGCAGCGAGCCGGCGTACGTGCAACGGGTGCAGCCGGGGACGGCCGCGAGCGCGGCGACGATCTGTTCGGCCTGCGCGGTGGCGACGTCCAGCAGCGTCCGTCCGCCCGACTGCCGCATCAGCTCGATGCCGTGCAGGATCTTCTCGCCGCTCCGCTCGCCGAAGCCCGCCACCTCGCTCAGCCGGTCGGCGCGGACCGCCTCGGCGAGCTCGTCGACGGACGCGATGCCGAGGTCCCGGTAGAGCGCGAGGGCGCGCTTGGGGCCCACGTTGGGGACGGACATCATCGCGCGGACCCCGGTCGGGATCTCGGCCCGCAGCGACTCCAGCGCCTCGATCCGGCCGGTGGAGAGGTACCCGGCGATCTTCTCGGCGGTGGACTTGCCGACGCCGGGGATCTGTTGGAGGCCCTTGACGTCGAGTCCGGCGATGTCGTCGGGGTGGCCGCCGACCGCCCGGGCGGCCTTCTCGTAGGCGCGGGCGCGGAAGGCGTCCCCGCCGGTGATCGAGATCAGGTCGGCGTACTCCTGGAGCAGCTCCCTGACCTGGTCGTTGAGCCGGGCCATGCGGCCAGTCTAGGGTCGGCGGGCGGATCGGGCGGATCGGGCGGATCGGGCGGATCGGGCGGATCGGGCGGATCGGGGGTGGAGGGTGTCCGTGTTCGGGGTGGGGGGCGTGCGGGGGCTTTCGGAGGGTGGTTTCGCGCGCCGGGTAAGTGCGCCCCCGCCGGTCGGCGGGTGTCGACTCCTCCGGTCGGCGGGGTGGGCGGGTCGGCCTGGGGCCGGGGGCCGGATTGTCACCCGGGCGGCGCTGGCGCAGGCTGGTCGCAGGACCGGGGAGACGGTCCGCACCGGCTCGCCGGGGATTCCGCGGAGACGGTCCGCGAGGTACGAGGGGCGGGGCGATGGCAAGCGGGAAGCTCTGGGACTACGTGGCGTCGGGTGCCCGGGCGCTGGGCGGGTTGGGTCCGCTCGGACGGTCCGGCGGACTGGCGGGTTCGTGGCTGGTCAAGAGCGCGGGCGGGGTCGGTCGACCGGGCTCGACGGCCGGGTTCGGTGCGCCGCCGGCCGGTGGCGGCGGGCTCGGCGGCCCGCTCCGGGCGGGCTCGGGCGGGATGGTCGGACCCCAGGCGTTGTCGCGACCGGAACTGGAACGGTTGCGGTGGACCGACCGGGCCGGCGGCTGCGTGCCGGACGCGCGGCACGTCCAGGTGGCCGACGTGGTGCGCAGGGTGCTGCGCGGCGGCGGCCGGTCGGCGTCGGTGTCGGTGCGGATACCGGTCGGCCTGCCGGTGGTGGTGGCGGACGCCCGTCGTCTGGAGGCGGCGCTGGCCGGGCTGGTCGACCACGCCGTCCGGCGCAATCCGCCCGGGGTCAGGGTGCTGGTCCGGATCGATCCGGTGCCCGGTCCGGGCGGTCCGGGCGGGCTCGGGTTCCCCGGCTTCCCGGGGTCCCCGGAGGTCCCCGCGGGTGAGCTGGCCCGGGTGGAGCTCAGGGTCGTGGACCAGGGGCCGTCGGAGCTCCCCGAGGCCCGGCACTGGCTGCCGGCCGGGGTCCGGGCCGCCGAACCCGGAGGCCCGGCGGACGGGCGCGAACCCGGCGGGGCGGGCGACGCGGCCGGCCCCTCGGTGCCCGCGCTGGTCCGGGCCGCGGGGGGACGGCTGGGCGTGGAGCAGACGCCCGGTGGAGGGGTCACGGTGGTGCTCGTGCTGACGGTCGCCGGGGACTGACGGCGGGCCGTCGGGGGCGGTGCCGGCGCGCCGCGCAGGCCCCTCCACCCTGGAACCGCAAACAGTTCTTCGCAAAAACCCTTTGCGAAGAACTGTTTGCGGTTCTAGGGTGTTGCCATGACCGATGACCGCAGGTGGCCGCACAGCCCGGACCCCCAGACCGATGTCGTGCTCGACGCCAAGGGCCTGCGTGCCCTGGCCCACCCGGTGCGCGTGCAACTGATCGGGCTGCTCCGCAAGCACGGCCCGTCCACCGCCACCCGGCTCGCCGGGCAGCTGGGGCTGAACTCGGGGGCGACCAGTTACCACCTCCGCCAGCTCGCGGCGTCCGGGTTCGTCGCGGAGGACACCGAACGCGGCAACGCCCGCGAGCGGTGGTGGAAGGCGGTCCACCAGGTCACCTGGTGGACGGACGCGAACCTCGCCGACGAGGACCCGGAGGCGGCGCTCGGCTACCTGAGGTCGATCGTCGCGGCGCACACCGTCACCGCGCAGACGGCGCTCAACGCGTACGAGACCATGCCGAGCGACTGGCGGCACGCCCTGGACCTCAGCGACTCGGTGCTCCGGCTCAGCCCGGAGGAGGCCCGCGAACTGGCGGCGGAGCTGACGGAGGTGGTCGCGCGCTACCGGCGGGCCGATCCGGCCTCGGCGGGACCGGAGGGCACCGAGCGGGTGGCGGTGGTCGTCCACGTGCTCCCCGACCCGGTCGCGGCGGCACCTGAGGAACTGGAGGAACGATCATGACCGCGCGGAGTACGGACGCTCCCGCTGCCGGGGCTGCCGGGGCTGCCGGGGCTGCCGATGCCGCAGCCGCGCCGCGCAGTCTCCGGCCGCTGGTCGGTGTGCTGGCGGCGATGGCGGTCTCCCTGACCGGGACGCGGGTCTCGGCCATCGCCCTGCCCTGGTTCGTGCTCGCCACCACCGGCAGCGCGACCATGACCGGCCTGGTCGCTTTCGTCGAGCTGACGCCGTACGTGCTGGTCAAGGCCCTCACCGGGCCCGTGGTCGACCGGCTCGGCCCGCGTGTCGTCTCCTGGACGGCGGACGCGGTGAGCGCCGTCGTGGCCGGTCTGGTGCCACTGCTGCACGGCCTCGACCTGCTGCCGTTCTGGCTGCTGCTGATCATGGTCGGGGTAATCGGTGCGGCCCGCGGCCCGGGGGACCTGGCCAAGGAGGTCATGGTCCCCGAGGCGGCCGACCGGGGCCGCGTCCCGATGGAGCGGGCCACCGGGCTGTCCGGGGTCACGGAGCGGTTGGCCTCCACGGCGGGCCCGGCGGTGGGCGGAGCTCTCGTCGCGCTGCTCGGCCCGATGGCCGGCCTCACCGTCAACGCGGTCGCCTTCGCGCTGGGCTCGCTGGTCATCGCACTCGCGCTGCCACGGGGCATGGGTCGGGCCGTCGCCGCGCACGCCGCCGCTGCCCTGCCACTCACCGAGGCCGCGCCGTCGTCCGAGCCCGCGCCTGGACACCGGACCGGGCGCGTGGCCGAGCCCGGGGCGCCGCCGCCGGTCGGCTACTGGCGGATGTTCCGGGAGGGGTTCACCTTCCTCCGGGGCGACCCGCTGCTGCTGACGATCATCGTGATGGTCGCGGTGACGAACCTGCTGGACGCCGCGTTCATGACGGTCCTGGTCCCGGTCTGGGCCCAGGAGTCCGGGGGAGGTCCGGCCGCCATCGGTCTGACGGGAAGCGTCTGGGGGATCGCGGCGGTCGGGGGCAGCCTGATCGCGGCAGCCGTCGCCCACCGGCTGCCGCGCCGGACGGTGTTCTTCACCGGCTTCCTGCTCTGCGGTGCCCCGCGGTTCCTGGTCCTGGCCCTGGGGGCACCGATGGGTGTCGTCCTCGCCGTCTTCGCGGTGAGCGGCTTCGGCTCCGGATTCCTCAATCCGATCCTCGGCGCCGTCCAGTTCGAGCGTGTACCGCGCCACCTGCTCGGCCGGGTCAACGCCCTCGGCGACTCCTTGGCCTGGGCCGGCATCCCGTTGGGCGGTCTCCTCGGCGGCGCGGCCGTGGCCCTGGTCGGGCTCATACCCGTGCTGCTCGTGTGCGGCGGTCTGTACTTCGCCACCACCACGCTCTCCGGCCTGCGCCCGGAGTGGCGCGAGATGGACCGCAAGCGACGCCGCGGACCTGAAGCGGTCGCCGACACGGGCAGCACTCCGGCAGAACGGCCTGCGGTCACCACCGGGGTCGGGGCCTGACCCGGACGGCCACGCAGGCGGGTCGGGCCGGGGCAGGTCAGGTCGATCCCGTCGGGGCCGCCGTCGGCGGGGCCGCCGATCCAGGGGCGACCTGCGGTCGGCCCGCCGAACGGCAACCGGTTCCTGTCACACCCCGACGGTGGGGGGCCGACCAGGTGAAGCCGTCCAGTGGAGGAGGAGAAGCGAGGCGAGAGCGGCCAGGGCGCACCAGGTGGAGACGAACGCCAGCCGCCAGAGCAGGGCGCAGACCAGCGCGCCGACACCGGTGAGCAGACCGAGGAGGCGAAGCGAACGGTCACCGCTGAGGAGGAGCGCGCCGACGGTGGCAAGGAGGTAGCCGAGGAGGAGGAGAGCCGCGTACGGGACGCCGACGCCGTAGGTGAGGGTGTGGGTGTGCTCGGTCACGGTCACCGGCCGGACGGCGACGGCGAGGGCCAACGGGACGGCCACGAGGATGCCGAGGAGCGCGACGGCGGTGAGCAGCCTGCGACGGGTCGGTCCGCCGTCGGTCGCGCAGCGGACCCCGACGGGGACCATGACGGGGAGCAGCGGCAGGGCGATCACCGCCCAGACCGTGCCCGCCCAGCGGGCCGTCCCGGCGGGTAGGTCGCCGCCGGCGCCGAGCCAGACCGCGGCCTCGATCAGTTGGTGCACGCCGAGGACCAGGGGGAGTGCGGCCAGCACGAGCCGTTCAGGTCGTCCGGCGCGGTGGGCCCGGACCAGGCAGACAACGCCGACGGCCGAAACCGCGCCGCCTACCACCAGGTCCGCCCGGGCGCTCCAGCACATGTGCCGTGCTCCGGCGGCCGGTCAGCGGGCGCCCGGGAGCGGGCCGGCTCCGTCTGCGCCGTCGTTGCGGTCGTCGTTGCGGCCGCTCGTGTCGTTGCCCGCCATGTCGCTCCCCTGCGCCCTGTTCCGCTTCGTCCCGGCCCGCTTCGGTCCGTTCTCCTCCCCACCCTTGCCCATGTCGCCCCGGTTCGTCCCGTTCGTGGCGTCCGTCCTGTTCGTGTCGCCGGGGCCCCGGCCGACGGTTGCCGCGCCGCCCGGGCCCTCGTCGCAGGGTTCCTCGTCCGGTTCCTCGCGGGGTTCCTCGCCGGACTCGGCTCCGGGTTCGTCCGTGGGCTTCTCCCCGGAGCCCTTCGAGTCCTTGCCGACGGCACCGGGCATCGCGGGGTGGCGGCCGATCACCACCACCCCGGTCACGATGGCCAGCAGCCCGGCGACCTCCCACGCCAGGGCGCCCGGGGTGACCCGGAGCCGGTCGCCGAGGAAGCCGACCGCGCAGGCGATTCCGGCGATCGGCTGGGCAGCGGTCAGCGCCGGGAGCGACATGCGCAGCGGCGCGGCCTCGAAGGCGCTCTGGACCAGTAGCAGCCCGACCACGCCCGCCGCCACCACCGCGTACGGCTGCCAGCTCCCCAGCACCGCGTCCAGGCCCTGGCGGTCGAGGCGCTGGGTGGTGGTCCGGGTGAGTGCGTCCTGGAGCCCGTAGAGCAGGCCGGCCGCCAGGGCGAGGAGGGTCGCCTCCTCGAACAACGGCATCCGGCGGGCCGTCGACACGAGCAGCAGCGTCAGGCCGACGACCGTCCCGACCACCAGCCAGTGCCGAAGTTCGCTCGCCGGCGGGCCGCCGCCGGTCGGGCGGCCGGCCACGATGAACGCCGTCACCCCGGCGGCCAGCAACAGCACACCAGCCCAGCCCGAGCGGCCGAGCGACTGCTTGGTCAGGACCCGGGAGAGGGCCATGGCGAAGACGAGGTTGGTGGCGAGCAGCGGTTCGACGAGCGAGACCTCGCCCTGGTTGAGGGCGAGGGCGGAAAGGATGAGCCCGCAGACCATGAAGCCGGTGCCGAGCAGCCACTCGCGCATCCGCAGCAGGTCCAGCAGCAGGCGCCAGCGGAGCAGGTCGGCACGCGGGGCCCGCTGCGCGGCGTGCTGCTGGAGGACGAAACCGAGGCCCAGACAGCAGGCGGCGCTGAGTGCCAGGACGAAGACCGCCACGAAGGGACCACCCGAAGGTCGTTGCCCGCGCCGCACCGCCGGTCCTCCGGAAGAAGGGGGACGTCCGCACGGAATGGCTCCCGGGCGTCCCGCGGTTCTGGCGCGCTGTCGTCAGCCTACCGCCGGGGCCCGGCGCCGACCCCCGGAGCTGCGCCGGGCGCGGGGCGCGGTGTCCGCTTGCCGCCGCCGTGGTGGCGGGCGCACGCTGGTGTGAGCGGACGCCACGGGCCACTGCCCGTGCCGGTCCGGGCAGGCGGGACGGGGGCCGGCGCCAGGAGGTGTGGCATGCACAACCAGTGGGATGTGGAGCTGAGCTTCGAGGAGGACGGCGTCCACACGGGATGCAACGCGCGGCTGACCGGGGCGCGAGCGCCGGGCCTCACCGCGCACGGGGAAGCGCTGAAGAGTGTGGAGGACCGACCGCTCGCCCGGATCGGCGAGGAGGTCGCGGCCTCGCGCGCCCTGGAGGCGCTGTCCCGCAAGCTGCGGGCCCAGGCCACCGGGGAGATCGAGGACGAGGGGCACCGGCCGGGGTACCTGATCTACTGACGCGGCCGCTCGGCGAATGCGCCGGCCGCCCGGTCCACGGCCGCCCGGCGGGACGTCCGTACGGCTGGGTGCCTGAACGCTCGGGCCCTGACTGGCCGGGCCCCTGAACGCTCGGCCCCTGAGTGCCCGGCCCCCGGCCGCAGGGGCCCCGACCCGCGGCCGGTCCGGAGTCCGGCCCGGCCGCGTCCGGAGCGCCGCCGGTCCCGTTCCGACCCTCCGGTTCGGAACGGGACCGGTCTCCGCCGGGCCGCGTCCTCCGGTTCCGTCAGCGCGGCCGGGCCGGCTGCGGCCCGGAGGCCGCCTTGCGGGCGGGCACGAACAGCACCGAGATCAGTGCCGCCACGCCGAGCAGGGCGGCGGTGACCACGAAAGCCCGGTCGTAGCCGGCCGCCAGCGCGGCCAGGGGGGTCTCGCCGTCCTCCGCGGCCCGGCGGGTGGCGGACACCGCGAGGGTCGACAGGACGGCGAGGCCGATGCTCCCGCCGCACTGGCGTCCGGCGTTGAGGAGTCCGCTGACCAGGCCGGCTTCCCGCGGGTCGACGCCGGAGGTGCCCATCGCGGTGTTGGAGACCATGCAGATGCCGACGCCGACGCTGGCCACGAGGGAGGGACCGACGAAGGCGGTGAGGTAGCCGGAGTCCACGCCGAGTCCGGCGAACCAGAGCATGCCGAGGCCCCCGAGCAGCAGGCCGCCGGTGAGGGTGGCCCGTCCACCGAAGCGGGCGGTGAGCCGGCCCGCGATCATGCTGCCCGCCGCCGTTCCGGCGCAGAACGGCAGGAACGCGGCTCCGGCCGCGAGCGGGCCGTAGTGCAGGACGTTCTGCAGGTGCAGCGAGCAGAAGTAGAAGCCGACCAGCATGGCCGCTCCGAGCAGCGTGACGACCGTGCTCGCCACCCAGGCCGTACGGGCCCGGAGCACGCCCAGCCGGACGATCGGCGCCTGTGCGAACCGGGATTCCCAGAACAGGAAGGCGAGGCCGAGCAGAACGGCGGCGGCGATCGTGCCGAGGGTGCGGGCCGAGCCCCACGGGTGCCGGTCGGTCTCCATCAGCCCGTAGACCAGGGCGGTCATCGCACCGGTGCCGAGGACCGCGCCGAGTACGTCCGGGCGGCCGGCGCGCGGTGGGCGGAAGGCCGGCACCGAGCGTGCTGCCAGGGCGACGCCGACCAGCACGATCGGGGCGTTGACGAAGAACACCCAGCGCCAGTCGAGCAGGTCGGTGAGTACCCCGCCCAGCAGCACGCCGAGCGCGCTGCCACCGGCGGTCACCATCGACCAGATGCCCAGCGCACGGGCCCGGGCCGGTCCCTCGGCGAAGGTCACCATGATCAGGGTGAGGCCGATCGGGGCCAGTACCGCGGCCGCGACGCCCTGTCCGGCGCGGGCGGCGACCAGCTGGGTGGGTGTCTGGGCGAACCCGCCGAGCACCGAGGCGATCCCGAACAGCACCAGCCCGGAGAGCACCGCGCGGCGGTGCCCGACCAGGTCGGCGATCCGGCCGCCGAGCAGCAGCAGCCCGCCGAACGCCAGCGCGTAGGCGTTGACCACCCAGGGCAGCGCGCTGTCGACGAAGCCGAGGGCCTCGCTCATGGCGGGAAGCGCGATGTTCACGATGCTGGCGTCGAGCGTGACCATCAGCTGACAGAGGCAGACGGTGGCGAGGACGAGGCCCGGCCTGGCGTGCCGGGCGTGCTCCCCGTGCGGGGCGCGCGGGGTGGGCGGCGACTCCGGGGCGGGGTCCTGGGCCGGGTCCTGGGCGTGGACCGGCGTCGGGCCGGGTGATGTCCCGGGAGTGGCCCGGGACGGGGTGGGTGGCGCGGCTTCGGGCATGACGACCTCCGATGCGAACGTTGTTCGCGTAAGGTAAGCCTTACTCGATGTCGAGTGCAAACGACCCGGTGGAGGAGCGGGTTGGCGGAGCCATGGCAGGATGGCGGAGTGTCAGAAGAGACCAGTCGGCCGGGCGCCGGCGGACGTGAGGCGGACGCCGTGCGCGAGGCCGCACCGCAGGCCGCGCCCGCGACTGCCCCGGGGAGCGCACCGGAGACCGCACCCGAGGTCCCGCGCCGGGCGGGCTCGGGGACCGCACCCGCCGCCGCGGCGCAGGGGGCCGCGGAGGTGGCCGGGCAGATCGCGGGGGAGCGCGGCCGGTACGGGCGCAAGCGCCCGCGCCCCGGTCTGACCACCGCCGGCGTGGTCGCCGCCGGGCGCCGGGTGATCGAGCGCGACGGGATCGACGCGCTCACCATGCGCGCCGTCGCCACCGAGCTCGGCACCGCGCCCGCCTCCCTCTACCGGCACGTGACCGACCGTGAGGCGCTGCTGCTCGCCGTCCTGGAGGAGATCGCCGAGGGCCTGCCGGTCGGCGTGGCGGGTGCTGGCCCGGAGGCCCGGCTGCTGCGCCGGCTGGTCGACGCCCACGACTACATGGCTGGCCACGCCTGGGTGCTGCACATCCTGATCCGGGGCGAGCTGGTGGCCGAGAACGCGCTGCCCTTCAACGACGCCTGCCTCGCCGACCTGATGGCCGCCGGACTCCCGCCCGGGCGCGCGATGCCGGCGTTCCGTTCCTGCTGGCAGCTGGTCCTCGGCGAACTGCTCTCCGAGCACCCCGTCAGCCCGCCGCGGGAACCGAGCCAGCGCCGCGCCGCGTACGAGGGGGCGGACGCGACGCGGCTGCCGGCCCTCGGGCGGGTGCTGGCCGAGACGGGGTACGTCGGCGTGGGCGAGCGGTGCGGGGAGCTGGAGGTGGCGCTGGGTGCGCTGATCGCGGGGCTGGTGCGACGCGGGTAGCCCCGGGCCGCGCGGCCGCGCGGTCAGGGGCCGGTGGCGAGGAAGGCCGTGAGCCGCCGGTTCAGTTCGTCCGGCCGGGCGGTCAGCAGGGTGTGGTGGGACGTGCCGGGGAGGACCGCGACCGTGGCGGAACGGAGGGTCCGGCGGGCGCGTTCGGCCACCGCGGCGGCGTCGTGGGTCCGGCTCCGTTCGGCGAACAGGGCGAGGACGGGCGCGGTGAGCCCGCGCAGCTGATCGGCGGTCGGGCGCGGGCCGGTGACCGGCCGGGCGGCGGGGAAGCCGGCGTACCCGAGTGCGTACAGCTCGCGCCAGGCCGGGTCGAGGGCGGTCCCGCCGCTCTCCCAGTCCAGGTAGGAGCGGGCCCTGGCGGCCGTGCGCGGGGGCGCGAGGAGGCGAAGGGCCCGCAGCAGGTAGCCGGGGCGGAAGCCGGCGAAGCACTGGGTGGGATCGAGGAGGGCGAGGCGGCCGACCCGGCCGGGGGCGTGCAGGGCGTAACGGAGGGCGATCCACGCGCCGTAGGAGTGGCCGACGACGTCGGCGGCGGCCACGTCGAGCCCGTCGAGGACGGCGTCCAGCCAGCTCAGCAGGCCGGGGACGCCGCCGAGCGGCGAGCCGCCGAGGACGCTGCGGCCCGGGTCTCCGATCAGGTCGACGGCGAGGACCCGGTGGCCGGTCCCGGTGAGTGCGGCGACGACGGCGGTCCAGCAGGTCGAGGTGGAGCCGCCGCCGTGCAACAGGACGAGGGGGCGGCCGTCGCGCGGGCCGCAGGCGTTGACGCGGGTGGCGCCGTGGGGCGTCCGGACGGTGAGCGCCTCGGCCGGGACGGGCCAGCGGGCGAGGGCCCCGTCGTAGGCGGTGAGGAAGGCGGCGTGGCCGGGTTCGACGGCCGGGTCGGCGGATGTGCGTGCGGACATGATCTCCCCCGGTGGATGATGGAGTCGCTCGCCGAGCATGTATCTCGCTCAGCGAGAGAATACGTCCGGGGGACCGTCAGGGAAAGGACACGGGGTGGAGCAATCTCGGCTGCCGATGGAGCTGGTCCATCTGCTGCGCGGACTGACCGTCGAACTCGACCTCTTCGGCGCCGAGTTCGCCGCGCGGCACGGGCTGCACCCGACCGACCTGCGGGCGCTGGTCCACCTGCTCGACGCCGCGCGGGCCGGTTCGGTGGTCACTCCCGGGCGGCTCGGTGAGGCGTTGCGGCTGAACTCGGCGGGGACGACCGGTCTGGTCGACCGTCTGGTGCGGCTCGGCCTGATCCGGCGCGAGCGCGATCCGGAGGACCGTCGCAAGGTCCGGCTGGTGGTGGAGGACCGGGCGACGGAGCTCGGGCAGGCCTTCTTCGGCGGGCTCATCGCCGATCTGGTGACCGCGATGGGCGGCTTCGGGGAGGCGGAGCTGGCGGTGGCGCAGCGGTTCCTGACGGCGATGACCGACGTGGTGGCGACGGCCCGGGCCCGGTGACGCCGGCCTGCCGGCGGCAACCGGTCGGTCGCGGCCGCGACCCGGCGTGCCCGCGAGGGGGCTACGGATCCGCAGTGGCGGAGCGTACGGAGCTGCCGTCCGGACAGAGCCAGGTGCGTCGGTCGAGTCGGACGCAGGGGCGACCGGCGACATCGAGCGCGGACCCGGTGCGCGTTGCCGGTGCGAACCCCCGGGCGGGCGCTCTGCGGACGAACGGCCCGCCGGTTCCCCGGCGGGCCGTCCTCCCACGGGTCGGGATCAGTAGATCCTGTTGGCGAAGGTCCTGAACGCCGTCTGCGTGCCCGAGCCCGCGATGCCGTCGATCGCGCCGGTGTAGCCCCAGCTGTCCTTCGGCAGACGCTGCAGCGCCTTGACGGTCTCGGTGCCCGCGAGGCCGTCGAGCGCGCCGCCGTAGCCCCAGTACCCCCGCAGCCAGTGCTGAACGTTCTGGGCCTGCGTGGTGTTCAGCCCGAGGTTGTTCACCGCGAGGACGCGCTGGGAGCCGGAAGCCTGGACGGCCGGGGCGTTCGGGGTGGCGCTCGCGGTGGCTGCAAGGCCGAACGTGGCGGCTGCCGCCACTGTGACGGCAACAGCACCCTTCGCGATCTTGTGCTTGAGGTTCATGGTCCCCCGTTCCCGGACGGTCCGGACGGATGCGAGCCGGCGAGGCGTCGGCGGGGCGCGTCCCGGCTACGGCCGGAGCCCGGCGAACTCGTCCAGGACCGCCACCCGCAGCTCGTGCGCGCCGTCCGGCCGGGTCTGCTCGTAGTACAGGTACCAGCGCCCCCGGGCGGCGACCACGTCGGCGTAGCGGACGTCCAGCCAGGGCCCGTCGGTGGTCAGCCGGTGCCACTCCCGCAGGTCGGTGGAGACGGCGAGGCCGCAGCGCTCCTCGTAGTTGCCGGCGGCGTCGGCCGAGCCGTCGTAGAGCGCGAGCCAGCCGCCCCGCCCGTCCGGGAGGACGGCGGTGATCCGGGCCTCGTAGGCGTCCCAGGCGCCGGGCGGGCCGACGTCCAGGACCTCGGCGGCCCGGCCGGGAGGGGCGGTGAACCGCAGTCCGTCGGGCGAGCCGGCGCGCGCGGTCGGCTGGACGGTGAGGCCGGTGGTGTGGATGTCGGCGTCGGCGTGGGCGAGCTCCTGCTCCTCGGCGGTGAAGGCGCGGGTGCGCGAGACGGTGCTGAACATCTCTACCGTGCCGTCGAGTTCGAGCAGGTAGGGGTCCTTGACGCCCTCGGTGCCGGTGCCGGCGGCGGTGAGGACCGGGGTGCGGGTGGCGAGGTCGAAGGAGTCCGGCGCGCCGGCCCGGACGGCGTCGATCCGCCAGCGGTTGTCGGCCGGGTCGACGTAGCTGAGGTGGAGCAGGTAGCCGTCGTCGCGGGGGAGCAGGGCGAAGCGCTCCATCGACGGCGAGTCCAGCTCGGCGCGCTCGACCGACCAGACGTCGTGGAACTCGACGCCGTCCCCGCTCTCGGCCACCGCGCAGCGCCAGCCCCGGTCCTTGCCGTCGGTGCCGCGCGGGCGGCGCTCGCGGTAGGTGAGCAGGAAGCGGTCGCGGTCGGCCTCGTAGTGGATGCCCGGGCAGCCGGCCCAGTAGCCGGGCAGGGGGCGCTCGGGTACGCGGACGAGGACGGAGTCGCTGAGGTCGGGCGGGGCGGGCAGGGTGCGCGGGGCGGTGGTCGGCATGGCTGGCGGTCGTCCTCACGGAAGGCGGCGGGGTGCTTCGGCAGTTTCTATCAGATCGATAGAAAGTTTCGAGACGGTGTCCCGAGGCGGGCGGCATGTCGCTGGTCAGCAAGGGGCTCTTTCTGCCTGCCGGGCTTCTGTGAAGCCTGTGTTTCCCCCTGTGGCGATCGGGCAACGCAGGTCGGCCTGGTCTTGACCATCACCGGAAGATCGGGAAAGACTTCTTCTCACAGTCGATCAAACATCTTGCGGCGATCGCTCGCCGCGCACCGTAGAGGAAGCCCGACCCGATGACAGCCCCCACCACCGACGCGCCCGGCTACGGCGGTCTCGGCCTGTACGTCGGCGACATCCACAACCACTGCGGCATCAGCTACGGCCACGGCCCGATCGAGGACGCGTACGCCAACGCCCGCCTCCAGCTCGACTTCGCCAGCGTCACCGGCCACGGCTGGTGGCACGACCTCCCCGAGCGGACCCCCGAGCTGGCCTCGCTGGTCGACTACCACACCCAGGGCTTCGCCCGGCTCGCCGACCGCTGGGAGCACGTCCAGGAGGTGACCGCCGCCGCCCACGAGGACGGCCGGTTCGTCACCTTCCAGTCCTTCGAGTGGCACAGCCTCGCCCACGGGGACCACTGCGTGTACTTCGACGGCCCGCGCGGCGAGATCATCCGCGCCGCCGGCCTGGAGGAACTGCGAGCCCGGCTGCGCGCCCTCGCGGCCGAGGGCGTGCGGACCTGGGCGCTTCCGCACCACATCGGCTACGGCACCGGGCGGCGCGGCATCAACTGGGACACCTACACCGAGGAGTTCGCCCCGGTGGTGGAGATGATGTCGATGCACGGCTGCGCCGAGTCCGACGAGGCGCCGCGCACCTACCTGCACACCATGGGCCCGCGCGACACCACCGGGACCGCCGTGCACGGGCTGCGGCTCGGCCACCGGTTCGGGCTGATCGGCTCCACCGACCACCACAGCGCCTTCCCCGGCAGCCACGGTCACGGCCGGCTCGCCGTCTGGGCGCCGGAACTGACCCGGCCGGCGATCTGGGACGCGATCGAGCGGCGGAGCACCTACGCGATCACCGGGGACCGCATCCTGCTCGCGGCCTCCGTGAACGGGGCGCCGATGGGGGCCGAGACCGCGTCGGCCGACCGCCGCCGGATCCGGGTCACCGTGCAGGGCCGGGACGCGCTCGACCACGTCGAGGTGGTCCGCAACGGCGTGCCGATCCACCGGGTCTCCCGGCCCGAGCTGCTGGGCGCCGCCGCCCGGTCCGCCGCGTTCGACGGCACGCTGGGCTTCGCCGTCGGCTGGGGCAAGCGCGAGACGCCCGTCCACTGGGACGTCACGCTGCGGGTCGAGGGCGGCGAACTGCTCGACGTCCAGCCCCGGTTGCGCGGTTCGGAGACGGTCGCCCCGGCCGCGGCCGAGCCCGCGTCGTACCGCCCGTCCGACTGGTGGCGCACCGGCCCGGGCGAGCTGCGGCTGCGGACCGTGACCGAGGGCAACCCCAACACCGCGACCGACGCCACCCAGGGCTTCTCGCTCGCGGTCGCCGGCGACGACCGGACCAGGCTGACGGCCGTCGTCAACGGGGTCGAGACCTCGTACGCCGTCGGGGAGCTGCGCGAGGGGTCGCGGACCGGGTTCATCGGCGGGTTCGTCTCCGGGGCCTTCCGGTTCGACCGGGCGGTGCCGGCCGGGGAGCTCACGGCCGAGCTGGACCTGATCGACGAACGGCCGGGCGGCGACGGCGACTTCTACCACGTACGGGTCCGGCAGCTGAACGACCAGTGGGCGTGGTCGAGCCCGACCTGGGTCGGGCGGGCCACGGGCGCCGGGCGGACGGGCCGTGCCGGGTCGGCGGCGGCCTCCTGTCGACGGGCCGGCTGACGCCTGAAGCCGTCGTCGGCCGGCCGCCCCGGTCACCGTCACCCGAACCCGTACGTCCCGAGGAGCACGATCCCCATGGCCCCGTCCCGCCCCACCGCACGCCGGCTCGCCGGCACCGCCCTCGCCGCCGCGCTGCTGACCGGCACCCTCGCCGCCCCGGCGGCCGTCGCGGGCACGACCGCCGGAACCGCCACCGCCGTCACCGCCACCACCACCGCTGCCACCACCGTGTTCTCGGACGACTTCGAGTCCGGCACCGTCGCCAACTGGACCCGTCAGCGGATCGACGGCAACGGCAGCATCACCGTCACCGGCGGGCCCGCCGGCGGTTCGGGCCTGGCCGGCCGGTTCAGCGTGCCCAACGACGGGCAGTCCTACCGCTCCGAGGTCGCCGTCAACGCCCTCGGCTGGGGCGGCTACCGCTTCGCCTTCGCCGACTACCTGCCCGCCGACTGGGTGCGCACCTCCACCGAGACCATCGTCGCCCAGTGGCACGGCTACCCGCTCGCCGACGGCAGTGACACCAAGCCGCCGATCGCCCTCACCGTCAAGGACGGCAACTGGCGGCTGAAGGTGCACTGGCTGACCGACCCGTCCACCGTGCAGGAGGCCGTGATCCCGCTCGGCGCCGTGCAGTTCGGACACTGGAACCAGTGGGCCTTCGACGTCACCTGGTCCACCGCCACCACGCCGGGCTCGATCACCGTGCTCCGCGACGGCGTCCAGGTCGGCACCCACAGCGGGCTCAACAACTACCACCAGAACCAGGCGCCCTACTTCAAGACCGGCATCTACCGCGCCAACTGGAACCCGGCCAAGGGCATCTCCTACCCGACCGGCGGACCCGACGTGGTGCTCTACAGCGACAGCGTGGTCGTCACCAAGTACTGAGGCGGGTGGGGGAGTTCCCCGCCCCGTCGGCCCGCGGCCCCGTGCCGCGGGCCACCCCGAACCCAACCACCAAGAGGTAGCAGCACCATGAGCGAAGCGGCCCGCCACCCCGGCCTGGCCCGAAGAGGCTTTCTCGGCCTGAGCGCCGGAGCGGCCCTGCTGGCGGCGGGCTGCCGCTCGGCCACCGACCCGTCACCCGGCGGCGCCGCGGGCGCGTCCGCCACCGCCTCCGCACCCGACCTGCAGATCGTGTACGGCAGCGCACCCGACCCGACCCAGCTGCTCCACCGGGGCCCGGACACCCCGGCGTTCGTCAACCTCGTCCTGGACCGGCTGGTCGACCTCGACCCGAAGACCCTCCAGCCGGTGCCCTGGCTCGCCACCTCCTGGGAGTGGAGCGCCGACCGGCTGAAGCTGGTGCTCAAGCTGCGCGAGGACGTCACGTTCCACGACGGACGCGGGCTCGACGCCGACGACGTCGTGTACTCGCTGGTCGGAGCCACCAAGAGCTCCCAGGTCAAGCCGCTGCTGGAGCGCCTGGCCGACGTGAAGGCCAGTGCGCGGGGCGAGGTCACCCTCACCCTCTCCAAGCCCACCAGCAACCTGTTCGACGCGCTCGCCTTCAACCCCGTCGTCGACGCCCGGAGCTACGTCGAGGGCAGGGCCTCCGACAAGGTCAACGGCACCGGCCCGTTCACCTGGCAGGAGTTCAAGGGGGGCAACCAGCTCGACCTCACCCGCTACGACCGCTACTGGCAGAGCGGACGGCCCCGGTTCGAGCGGATCACCGTCCGGTCGGTGACGAGCAGCCAGGCCGGTCTGTCCGCGCTGCAGTCCGGTCAGGCCCACCTGATCGGCGCCGTCCCCGGCCGCGACCTCAAGGTGCTGGCCGGCAACCCCGGCTTCACCGTGCAGTCCGCCAAGGCCTCCTACCAGCAGGCGTTCCTCGGGGTGAACGTCGCCTCCAAGCCCTTCGACGACATCCGGGTCCGCCAGGCGCTGCAGTACGCGGTGGACCGCGAGCGGATCGTCGCCCAGGTCTACGGCGGCCACGCCGAGGCCAGCAGCCTGCCCTGGCCGTCCAACACCCCGGGGGTCACCCCGGACCAGGTCACCCGCTACCGGCACGATCCGGAGAAGGCCCGGGGCCTGCTCCGGGAGGCCGGCGCGGAGGGCGTCCGGGTGCCGCTCACCGCCGCCAACTCGCCGATCTTCACCTCGCTCGTCGAGCTGGTGAAGTACGACCTGGAGCAGGCGGGCTTCGGCGTCGACGTGCAGCTGCTGGACAACGCGGCGGTCCAGCCGAAGATCCAGCAGGGCACCCTGGAGGGCCTGTTCGTGGCCAACCACGGCATGGTCAGCGTCTCGCCGCTGAGCGGCATCACGGTCTCGGGGCCGCTCCAGGTCGGCAAGAACACGTCGCACGTCACCGACCCCGCCTACGCGGAGCTGCAGGCCCGCGCGTTCGCCGCCGCCGACGAGCAGGCCCGGGCCGACGTCAACCACGAGCTGTCCGAGTACCTGCTGGCGCAGTCCTTCCACATCACGCTCGCACACGCCTGGGAGACGTACGCCTTCGCCTCCTCGGTGCACGACGTGTCCACCAGCGCGCTCGGCTACCTGAAGCTGACCGACACCCGCCGGGCCGGCTGACTTCCCGGTCCCGCCCCGTCCGGTCCCGTCCGGTCCCGCCCCGTCCGGCTCCGCCAGGTCCGGCCCGGTCCGCCCCGACCGGCCGGATCCCGGCGCCGCCCCGGCCCGACGAACCGCCCCGCCCCGCCGGCCGCCGGCCCCGGGCGACCCCCACCGCCCGGGGCCGGTGAACCACCCGGCCCGCCCGCATGGCCCGACCACCCGGAGAACCCCCGTGCCGTACTGGACCAGAAAGGCCGCCGGAGCGCTGGCCACCCTCTGGCTCGCCTCGGTGGCCGTCTTCCTGCTGCTCCACCTGGCTCCCGGCGACCCGGTCTCCGCCGCCCTCGGGGCCGAGGCGGACCAGGAGCAGCGCGACCACCTCAGCCGCCAGCTCGGCGTGGACCGGCCACTGCCCGTCCAGTACCTGACCTGGCTGCGAGGACTGCTCGTCGGCGACCCCGGACTCTCCTTCCACTACCGCGAGCCGGTCACCAGGATGATCGGCCAGAGCCTCGGCTCGACCCTCCAACTCGCCTTCGCCGCAGGTCTGCTGATGCTCGTGCTCGGCCTGCTGCTGGGGGCCGCGCTGGCCGCCGAGCGGCGCGGCCGGCTGGCCCGGGTGCTCGACCCGCTCACCACCGCGGTGCTGGCCCTGCCGGTCTACGTCACCGCCGTGCTGTTCGTCTTCGTCTTCGCGGTCCTGCTCCGCGTCCTGCCGGCCGGCGGCGAGAAGGACCTCCTCACCGCGCCGGACCTGGCCGTGCAGTACCTGGCGCTGCCCGCCGTGGCGCTGGCCCTGCCCGGGTCGGTGGTCCTCGCCCGGCTGCTCGCCACCGAGATCCGCCGCACCCGGCAGGAGGAGTTCGTGCTCACCGCGGTCGCCAAGGGTGCGCCGCCCCGGCGCATCCTGCTGCGCCACGTGGTGCCCAACAGCCTGGCGCCGTTCTGCGTCGAGTTCGGGCTCAACCTCGGGGAACTCCTCGGCGGAGCCGTCGTCGCCGAGCAGCTCTTCGCCCGGCACGGTCTCGGCCAACTGCTGCTCGACGCCATCAACCAGCGGGACTACCCCGTCGCCCAGACCCTGATCATGCTCGCCGTCGCGGTGGCCGTCACCGTCCAGCTCGGTTCCGAGCTGCTGGTCGGTCGCCTCGACCCGCGGATCGCCCGCGCCGGCACCGGGGAGGCCCGATGAGCACCACCGCCGAGACCCAGGACACCACCGTCGGGACCCCGGCCGAGGCGGGAACCGCCGGGACCGCCGGGACCGCCGGGACCGGAGGGGCGGCCACCGCGGCCGACAGCACTCCCGCAGGCCGGAGCACCGGGCGTCGCCGACTGCCGGCCCTGCCCGCGCTGCCCGCCGCACTGCGGGGCAGGCGGGGCCGGACCGGGGCGGCGCTGGTCGCCCTGGTGGTGCTGCTCGGCCTGCTCGGCCCGCTGCTGCTCTCCGCGGACCCGTACCAGCAGAGCCGCGAGGCACTGGCCGGGCCCTCCTGGGACCATCCGCTGGGCACCGACGAGGTCGGCCGCGACCTGTTGGTCCGCGCGCTGTACGGGGTCCGGATCGAGCTGCTGGTCTGCCTGCTGGCCGTTCCCGTCGCCGCCGTGCTGGGCACCCTGCTCGGCCTGGCGGGCGGGCTCAACCGCCTGCTCGGCGAGGCCGTCCAGCGGCTCTTCGACCTGCTGCTCGGCTTCCACGGGCTGCTGCTCGGCCTGGCCATCGCGCTGATCGTCCGGCCCGGCCTGGGCAGTGTGGTCGTCACCATCGTGCTCAGCGCCCTGCCCGTCTTCGGCCGCCAGGCACGCGCCGCCCTGCTGGCCCAGCTCGCCCGTGACCACGTGGTGGCCGCCCGGGTGCTCGGCGTACCGCGCGGGCGGACCCTCCGCCGGTACGTGCTGCCCAACGTCACCGACGCCGCCACCGCACTGCTCGCCGTCGCGATGGCGCACGCGGCCAAGATCGAGGGCGGGCTGAGCGTCCTCGGCTTCGGCATCCAGCCGCCCACCCCCTCGCTCGGCACGATGATCAACACCGGTAGCAAGTACCTCTTCCTGCACCCCGGTTACGCCCTCGCGCCCGTCCTGCTGCTCGGTCTGCTGGTGTTCGGGCTGACCCTGCTCGCCGACTCGTTCAACCGGGAGAAACTGCGGTGACCGCGCCCACCGAGACCGCCCGCACCACCGGTGGCGGCCCGACCGCCGGTGCAGGCCCGACCGCCGCCGTCGACGACGTCGGCCGCACCGGCCCGGCGGCGCCGCTGCTGGAGGTGTCCGGCCTGCGGGTCGCCGCCGGGCCCCACCAGGTCGTCCACGGCGTGGACTTCACCCTCCGGCCCGGCGAGATCCTGGGCCTCGTCGGCGAGTCCGGCTCCGGCAAGACCCTCACCGCGCTCGCCGCCAACCGGATGCTCCCGCCCGGCTGCCGGACCACGGCCGGGACGGTCCGCCTCGACGGCACCGACCTCCTCACCCTCCCCGAACCCGGCATGCGGGCCGTCCGCGGCCGCCGGATCGGCATGGTGTTCCAGGACCCGCTCGCCTACCTCAACCCCCGGATGCCCATCGGCCGCCAACTCGCCGAGGCCGCCCGGGTGCACGGAGCCTCCCGGGCCGCGGCCCGGGCCCGTGCGCTCGAACTCCTCGACCTGGTCGGCATCCCGGAGCCGGAGCGCCGCTTCCGCGACCGCCCGCACGAGTTCTCCGGCGGGATGCGCCAGCGGGTCCTGATCGCCATGGCGATGACCAACCGGCCCGACCTGCTGATCGCCGACGAGCCCACCACCGCCCTCGACCCCACCACGCAGGCCGGCATCCTCGACCTCCTGGTCCGGCTCCGCGACGAGACCGGCACCGCGGTCCTGCTGATCACCCACGACCTCGGGGTGGTCGCCCGGACCTGCGACACCGTCCAGGTCATGTACGCCGGACGGATCGCCGAACGAGCCCCGGCCAAGGCCCTGCTGGCGAGCCCGCGACACCGCTACACGGCCGGGCTGCTGGCCGCCGTCCCCCGGCTGGACGGCCCGCCCGGCCGCCCGCTCGCCGTGATCGGCGGCCGCCCGCCCGCCGCGGGCGAACCGCTGCCCGGCTGCGCCTTCGCGCCGCGGTGTGCCGCCGCCACCGCGCGGTGCGCCGAGGAGGTGCCCGCCTGGGAGGTCGTGGGGGACCGCGGTCTCGCCTGCCATGTGCCGGTGCCGGAGGAGGGGCCGGAGCACGAAGCGGAGCACGAGCAGGGACGAGAGAAGGAGCAGGGTCAGGGACAGGGGCGGACCGACCCGCCGGGGGCGGGCCCGGCCGCCGACGACCGGGCCGCCGCCGCGGCGACCAGCCCCGCCGGGGACGCTCCCGTCGCGGCGGAGCCGGTGCTGGTCGCCGAGAACCTCACCGTCCGCTACGGCCGTGGCCGCCCGGGAGCGCCGGCGCTGGAGGGCGTCAGCCTCACGGCGGCGCCGGGCCGGGCGGTCGGGGTGATCGGCGAGTCCGGCTCGGGCAAGTCGACGCTGGCCCGCGCCCTGCTGGGGCTGCTCCGCCCGCAGCACGGGACCGTCCGGGTCGGCGGTCGCTCCTGGGCGGAGGTCACCCCGGAGGAGGAGCGCGCGCTGCGCCGTCGCGTCCAGTTCGTCTTCCAGGACCCCTACGCCTCGCTGAGCCCGCGCATGACGATCCGCCAGGCGCTCACCGAGCCGCTGCTGACCCACGGCCTGTCGCTCTCGCGCGTCGACGAGTTGCGCGAACTGGTCGGACTCCCGGCGGGGTTGCTCGACTCCCGGCCGCACCAGCTGTCCGGCGGGCAGCGCCAGCGCGTCGCGATCGCCCGGGCGCTCGCGGTCGGCCCGGAGGTGTTGGTCGCGGACGAGCCGACCTCGGCCCTGGACGTGTCCGTCCAGGCCCAGATCCTCAACCTCCTCCTCGATCTGCGCCGACGGACCGGCGTCGGGCTGGTGTTCATCTCGCACGACCTCGCGCTCGTCCGCCACCTCTGTGACGAGGTGCTGGTGATGCGTCACGGCCGGGTCGTCGAACACGCCCCCTCCGCCGAGCTGTTCACCGCGCCCGCGCACCCGTACACCAGGCAGCTGCTGGCCGCCGCCGCGCACTGACGCGCGCCGCCTTCCGGTTCGCCCCGCCTGCCTGTCCGCCCGCCTGCACCCCGTGCCGCCCGCCGCGCACATCCCCGCCGCCCCCTCCTAGGAGCACCATGACGTCCGCCAGCCCCTCCCGCCGCCAACTCCTCCTCGGCGCCGGTACGGTGACCGCCCTGACCGCACTCGGTGTCGGCCCCGCCGCCGCCGCCGCGCCGCGCTCGCCCCGCGCCCCCGAGGTGACCGGCCTCGGCCCGGGGAACGCCGACTTCCCGCTGATGAGCGCCACCCTGCTGGGCGAGACGCTCTGGATCGGCTCGCGGAACCTGGCGCCCGCCAAGGTGGTCGGCTACCACGTGCCGACCGGGCGGGTCACCGCGACCGCCACCCTGCCGACCGGCAACTTCGTGCAGGGCTCCGCCGCCCACGGGGGCCGCCTCTACCTGGGCGTCACCGACGCGCCGAAGGCCGTCAACCTCTACCGCCTCGACCCGGCCGACGGCAGCGTGCGCGGCCTCGTCAACGTGCCCGGCGCCGACGTCCGGGACGTCGCGGTCGCCCCCGACGGCGTGGTGTTCGCCACCGGACGGCAGAAGGGCCGCGCGGCCGGCCCCGGCCTGTACGCGTACGACCCGGCGACCGGCGTGCTCACGGAGGTCGCCTCGCCCGCGCCGGGCGCCACCCAGGGCCGGGCGGTCGAGGCCACCGCCACCCACGCCTACCTGGGTGTCGGCAGCAACCTGGCGGGCGGCGGCGGGGCCACCCTCGCCAGCCTGTTCGCGGTCGAGCGGGCCACCGGCCGGATCGCCGACATCACCCCGCCCGAGCTGGCGGCCGACACGATCATCCGGCAGATCACCGCGCTCGGGGACGACCTGCTGGCCGTCTCCACCGAGGGCAAGCCGGCCCACGTCGCCTTCCTGGACCCCGCCACCCACACGGTGCTGCGGTCGTTCCCGGTGCCCGGCACCAAGAGCATCACCAACTTCCAGCGCCTGGGCGACACCGTCTGGTTCACCTCCACCGAGCAGGGCGTCGTCTGGCGGTACCGGCTCGCGGCCGGGACCCTGGAGCAGTTCGCCGTGCCCGTCCCGGACGGCAACTCCTGGGGCCTCGGCCGGCTCGGCGACACCCTGGTGGGCGTCACCGAGGGCGGCACCGCGTGGACCCTCTCCACCTCCACGGCCGCCGTCACCACCACCGACCTGGTGGCCGCCGGAGCGCCGGCCGAGGCTCAGCTCGGCATGTCGCTGGCGGCCCGGAACGGCCGCGTCTACGTCGGCGGCAACGGCTCGATCGCGCTGCACGACCTGCGCGCGGGAACGGTGCGCAAGCTCCCGGTGCCCGGCGAGGCCAAGGACACCGTGATCCTCGACGACGACACCCTCTACCTGGGCGTCTACTCCTCGCAGGGCATCTGGCGGTACAACCCGTGGGAGGACACGGAGCCGGTGCAGGAGGCCGTCCTCCCGCAGGAGCAGAACCGGCCGCAGACGATCCGCTGGGACGAGGAGCACGGGCTGCTGCTGCTCGGGGTGCAGGCCGACACCACCGGCGGCGGGTCCTTCGTCACCTACCGGCCCGGCAGCGGCCGGCCCACCGTGCACGTCGACCCGCTCGGGTCCGAGCAGCTGGTCCGCGCGGTGGCGGTGGGCCACGGGCAGGCGTTCCTCGGCGGCGACAACGCCAAGACCACCGGTCCGCGCGGCGACCTCGCCGCCTGGGACCCCGAGGCGGGGCGCGAGCTCTGGCGGATCGGCACGAACCTCGGCTCCGGCATCAGCAGCCTGGCGGTCCACGGCCGGTGGCTGTTCGGCATCACCGTGAACGGGCAGGTGTTCTCCGTCGACCTGCGGACGGCGCGGCGGCGCCCCGGCGGCGGCGCGCCCGCGCCGGTGATCGGTGCCCGCGCCGACCTGCGCGCGATCACGTCCGCCAACCCGCGCCTGCTGGTGGTGGACGACCGGCTGTACGGGATCAGCGAGCGGACGCTGTTCCGGCTCGACCCGGAGACGCTGGCCGCCACCGTGCTGGTCCAGGTGGACGCCGAGTGGTACAGCGGCGCCCGGGTCGCGGCCGACGACGGTGGCGTGCTGTACACGCTGCGCGGACGCGAGCTGATCGCCGTACGGGACCGCTGACCGCCCACGCGGCAGGTGCGGGCGCCCGGACAGCGGTGTCGGGGGGCCGGTGTCCGGGGCCGGGGCGGGGTCGGGGGCCCGCCCCGGCCCGGGGCCTCAGGCCGGGCCGAGCGCCCACGCGGCCAGCGACAGCGTCGCCATCGACACCAGGGTGGAGCAGAGCACCGCGTCCCGCGCCAGTGCCGCGCCGCGACCGTACTCACGGGCGTACACGAAGACGTTCTGCGCGGTCGGCAGCGCGGAGAACAGGACCACGGTGAGCAGCTGGTGGGCCGACAGGTGGAGGACGAACGCCCCGACCGCGTAGGCGGCCAGCGGCTGGACGACGGTCTTCGTCAGCACCGCCACCCCGACCTCCGCGTACCGGGCGGCGCCGGTGACCGCCGGCCGGTGGCACAGCGAGAGGCCGAGTGCCACGAGCGCGGTCGGCACGGCCGCACCGCCGAGCAGCTCGCAGGAACGATTCAGCTCGGCGGGCGGTCGCCAACCGGTCGCCGACAGCACGGCGCCGAGGGCCACCGCCAGCAGGATCGGGTTGCGCAGCGGCAGGGTGAGCGCTGCCCGCAGCCCGGCGCGCCCCGAGTCCAGGACGGTCAGCACGACCGGGGTGACCACCAGGATCTGGAACAGCACCACCGGCCCCACGAACGAGGCGTCGCCGAGTACCTGCACCGCCACCGGGATGCCCAGGTTGGCCGAGTTGACGTAGCCCGCCGCCATGCCGCCGACCGTCCGCTCCGGCAGGCCCCGCCCGAACAGCCGCTGCGAGGCCAGCAGCCCCAGCCCGCCCGCCACCGCCGTGCCCGCGGCGAACGCCGCCATCGACGGATTGGCGAACCGGTCCAGCGGGGTCCGGGCGATCATCAGGAACAGCGCCGCAGGCATGGCCGCGTGGAAGACGAACCGGTTCAGCACCTGCTCCGCCTGGCCCCCCAGCAGCCCGCTCCGACCGAGCAGGTAGCCCACCCCGGTGAGCGCCCAGATCGGGGCGAAGCCGGAGATCAGCGGAGGCAGGCTGGGCATGGCGTCCTCGGCAGGGTCGGCACCGGCGGCACCGGCGGGTGCGGTCGCGGTGGCCCACGGCGGGCCGCCGGACCGGAAGTCAACCAGGCGGCGGTGCGGGGCCGACCAGGAGGGTCCCGGGACCCGGCCGGCGGCGGCAGGCCCTAGGATGGCGCTGTGGAGTACCTGAGCCTGGCCGAGGTCGAACGGATCGCGCGGAGCGCCCACGCGGGGCAGACCGACAAGAACGGTCACCCGTACACCGAGCACCTGGCGGCGGTGGCGAACGGCGTCGCGGTGCGCGGCGGCAGTGACGAGCAGATCGCGGCGGGCTGGCTGCACGACGCGATCGAGGACGACGCGCTGACCGGTGACTGGCTGGCCGGGGCCGCCCTCACCGACGCCACCAAGGCGATCGTGGACGCGCTCACCAAGCGCCCCGGCGAACCGCTGGAGGGGTACACCGCGCGCATCCTGGCCACCCCCGGCGCCCTGCTGGTCAAGCAGGCCGACCTCGCGCACAACTCCGACCCGGCCCGGCTGGCGAGCCTGGACTCGGCGACCGCCGAACGGCTGGCGGCCAAGTACCGCCGGACCCGCGAACTGCTGGGGCTGGACGGCGACACGGCCTGACGCATCCCCTGACGAGCGGTTCGGGCCCTCCCGGGCGGCGGACCGTCAACCCGCCCGCGTCGCCGGGAGGAAGCGCGCGAACGGATCGCCGGAACGGGCGCAGTGCACGGCGAGTAGGGAGCGGAACCGGTCGAGCAGCGCCGCGTGCCGCGCGTCCACGGCCAGGTTGACCATCTCGCCGGGATCGGCGGTGAGGTCGAAGAGCTGCTCCCGGTGGTCGCCCCAGGCGTAGCAGACGTACTTGTGCCGCGGGTCCCGGACCATCCGGCCCAGCGCGTTGTTGAAGCCGGGCAGCTCCCAGCGCGTCTCCACCACGACCGTCTCCCGGGGTTCCGGGGCGCGGACGCTGCGCCCCGGCAGGCCGGGCGGCGGGGTGACGCCCGCCAGGTCGCAGAGCGTCGGGACGAGGTCCAGGCCGGTGGAGACCAGCCGGTCGCTGACGGCACCCGCCGCGGCGCCGGGGCCGCTGACCAGGAAGGGCACCCGCACCGACTCCTCGTACAGGGCCCACTTCTGGTTCCACCGGTGCGCGCCCGCGCCGTCGCCGTGGTCGGAGCTGAACACCACCACCGTCTCCCGGCGTCCCTCCTGCCGCTGCTCCGGCCCGTCGGCCGGTTCGCGGAGCGCGGACAGGACCGTTCCGAGGTGCGCGTCCACCCGTTCGACCAGTGCGTAGTACGCGTACCGGTACCGCCGCCAGTCGTCCTCGCTCCACTCCTCGGTGGGGTGGGTGTGCGCCCAGGCCCGCTGGGCCAGCCGGGGCAGCCGGGCCTCGTACGGGGCGGGCGGGAAGTTGGCGGGCAGTGGCGGGCAGTCCTCGGCGGGCGGCGGGGCGGGCAGCGGCCCGGTCTTCGGGTCCTGGCCGCGCGCCCATTCGCAGATGCCGTGCGGTTCCAGGAACGACGCGACCAGCAGGAACGGCCGGTCGCGCCGCTCTCGGACGAACGCGGCGGCGGCGCGGGCCAGTCCGGCGTCGTCCCCGGCCGGGTGGATGCGGCGGAAGCCGTGACCGTCGGGCAGGTCGAGTTCGGGCAGGTGCCACTTGCCGCCGTAGCCGCAGTCGTAGCCGGCGTCGGCGAACAGCCGGCCGAGCACCGGCTCCGCGCCGCCCTCGTTCCCGGTGACCCCGAGGCTGCTGGGCAGTTGCCCGGTGAGCAGGCTCGCCCGGGACGGTGCGCAGAGCGGTTGGGCGCAGTACGCCTGGCGGTACCGGGTGCCGGCGGCGGCCAGGGCGTCCATGTGCGGGGTGGCGAGGTGCGGATTGCCGGTGGCGCTCATCGCCCCGGCGGTCTGCTGGTCCGTCAGGACCACCAGGACGTTCGGCCGGTCGTCCACAGGCCGGTCGTCCACAGGCCGGTTGTCTGCAGGGCGGTCGTCGGCGGGGCGGTCGGTCACGGTCAGGCCATCCGCTCGTAGGTGCGGCGGTCGAGCGCCCGGAGCAGCGGCTCGCCGAGCGTCCAGCGCTCGAACTCCCCGACCACCAGGTCGCCGAGGCGCCGGCGCTCCAGGGCCTGACTGCCGGCCAGGTGCGGGGTGACCACGACGTTCGGCAGGGTGAACAGCGGCGAGCCGGGCGGCGGAGGCTCGGGGTCGGTGACGTCCAGTACGGCGAACAGGTCGGGTCGTTCGGCGAGCACGTCCAGCAGGGCGGGTTGGTCGAGGACGGCGCCGCGTGCGGTGTTGACGAGCGTCGCGCCGGGCTTCATGGCGGCGATCAGGGACCGGCCGACCAGCCCCCTGGTCTCCTCGGTGAGCGGCGTGTGGACGGTCACCACGTCCGCCGTGGCGAAGAGTTCCTCCAGGCCGACGGCCGCCACCCCCGGCGGGGGTGCGGCGTACGGGTCGTGGGCGACCACCCGCACGTCGTAGTCGCGCAGCCGTTCGCAGACCAGGCGGCCGGTCGCGCCCAGCGACAGGACGCCGACGGTGGCGCCGTACGCACCCGGGGCGCGGCCGACGCGGACCGGTGCGCGGGCGGCGCGGGCGGCGAGCACGTGCCGCCAGCCGTCCTTGAGCGCGTAGACGATCTGGGCGACGGTGAACTCGGCGACCGGCAGGGCGTTGGCGTGGGCGGCGGTGACGAGCGGGATGCCGGTGGCCCAGAACTCCTCGGTCACGATCCGGCGCACCGAGCCCGCGCCGTACAGCACCAGCGCGAGCCGGGGCATCCGGGCGAGCGCCGCCGCGTCGAGGACGGGGCCGCCCCAGCCGGTGAACAGCACCTCGACGTCGCGCAGCGCGTCCGGGTCGGCGGCGAGCCGTTCGGCGCTCCAGACCCCACCGGGGCCGGCCGGGTCCTCGACCGTCTCCGCCCGCGCGACCACCCGGGCGCGAGCCTCGGGTCCGTACACGTCGGGGAAGCGGACGGGGTCCATCGCGAAGGCGGCCGCGAACATTCGGGTCTCCCTTGGTCGAGTGCCCACGGAGAGTTTCTATCACACTGAGAAATAGTGGGACGCGGGGAGGCGCTGGAGGGGCGGCGGAAGGCCCGGGAGGGCGCACGCGGGCGCGTGCGGGAAGGGGGAGGCGCGGATTCGGGGCCGTGCGGCGGGTCCGAGGGGGCGGTGCGGGGGTGGCGGCCCTGGGCGGGCCGGCGGGGCGAGGCCGGCCCGGCGGTTCAGCGGGTGATGAACGTCGCCCCGTCGGCGAGGCGGACGGCGGACGCGGCGGCGCCGACCAGCTCGGTGGTGGTCGAGTGCACCACCATCAGGCGCGGCAGGACCGGGACCCGGCCCTGCAGGCGGGACTCGATCGCGGGCAGCATCTCGCCCCCGCTCTCCCAGAACAACCGGCCGCCCAGCGCGACGAGTTCGGGCCCGAGCACGCTGGTCAGATTGGCCACCAGCAGGGCCAGGTCGTCGGTGAACTCGTCCACCAGCCGGACCGCGGCCGGCTCCCCCTCCCGGGCCAGCCGGAACAGTTCGGCGACCCGCTCGGCCGAGGTGCCGGTGACGGTCAGCCCCGCCTCGGTGATCCGCCGGTCGACGGCGTGGTCGCCGATCCGTGACTGGGTGTCGCCGGTCCGGCCGAGCGGCCGGTCCAGCGCCCGCCGGTCGGTCATCAGGTGGCCGAGCGCGCCCGCCGAGCCGAGCCGCCCCCGGTGCAGGCGGCCACCGAGCACGATCCCGGCGCCGACCTCGATCCCGACCACCACCGCCGCGAGGTCGCTCACCCCCGCACCGGCCTCGCTGTGCCGGACGGCCAGCGCGACCAGGTCGACGTTGCTCTCGACCGCCACCGGGATGCCCAACCGCTCCTGGAGCAGTGCGCGCAGCCGCATCCCGGGCCAGTCCAGCGCCGGCGCGAACTCCACCAGCCCCGTCCGGTCCCGGACCACGCCGGGCACTCCGACCACCAGGGCGCGCGGGGCGCCGGCGTGCCGGCCGGCCCACGTGCGCAGGCCGTCGACCAGGGCCAGCAGCGGCCCGGTGAGGTCCTCGGCGGACGGCTCGCGGCTCCGGTCGGGGCCGAGGCCGGTCCAGTGGTGCTCGGTCTCGTGCAGCACGGTGCCGTGCAGGTCGGCGACCACGCCGACGATCCGGCGCGGCCGCATCGCCACGGCGAGCACGGTCTGCGCACCGGCGTTGTAGCGGACGAGTTGCGGCGGCCGCCCCCCGCTGGACGGCGCCCGTTCGGTCTCCACGATCACCAGTCCGGCCGTCCGCAGCACCTCGACCAGGCGGTGCACGGTCGCGGTGGAGAGGCCGCTCTCCGCCGCGAGCCGCTGCCGGGAGAGCGAGCCGTGCCGGCGCAGTACCTCCAGCAGTACGGTCTGGTTGACCTGCGCCACGGTCTGTGTGGTCGCGGTCGCGGGGGTGCGCGGTGCGGTCCGTGACGTGGTGCGCGGCGTGGTGCGCGGGGGCTGGGTCACCGGATGCTCCTCGGGCGGGGCCGGGCGGGGCCCGAGCGGGCGGGACTTTGTCTCGGCCCGAATATATCCGACCGGTCCGCCGACCGGACGGGCTCCTGCCGAACGGGGGCGGGCCCGGTGCGCGGGCCCGTGCGAGCCGGAACACGCCCGGCGGGAACGCCCGAAGGGCCCGGCCGCGCGGATCGCGCGCGGCCGGGCCCTTCGGTCACCCCGGTGATCCCTGTCCGACCCCGGGGTGAGGGGGGACAGGCGGTCCGGATGCCGTCGGTGGAGACGGGTGGGGTCGGTTTAGTACCAGTGGTGGGTCTGCCAGAACGACCAGGCGGCGTTCGGGCTGCCGTAGCGGGTGTTCATGTAGTCCAGCGCCCACTTGATCTGGGTGGTGGGGTTGGTCTTCCAGTCGGAGCCGTGCGTCGCCATCTTCGAACCCGGCAGCGCCTGCGCCAGGCCGTACGCGCCCGAGCTGGGGTTGGTCGCGGTCACGTTCCAGCTGGACTCGTGGGAGATGATCTGCTTGAACGCGGCGAGCTGGCCGGCCGGCACGATCTGGGCGGCGATGGCCTGCGGGGACGCGGTCGCGGCCGAGGCGGTGGCGGGCACCAGGCCGGCGCCCAGGGCGGTCAGACCGGCGGCACCGGCAAGAAGAGCGGCAGAAGTGCGCATACGAAGCTTGAAAGCGGGCATGAAGAACAAGACCTCAATCAGGTTGGGCCGGTGCACGTCCCGCCCCGACCGCGGCCGGACAGGGGCCGAAACGGTCGCGGGGCGTGCCCGGCGAAAAGTCTGCGGAAAGCCGCTCCCGGTGGGACAGGTACCGGGTGCGGCTGACGACTGAGCCATTGTTGCCAGACGCGGAGGGCGCCCGCCAAGACCCCCCGGATACGACGCACCGTCGTAGCGGCGGGCGGTGCCGCGAATCGAAGGCGGCGCGGTGACGGCGCGCCGCAATGCCCGCTGAGCTGCACCGATGTCCGCAACGGGCGGGGCCGCTCAAAGCAGTCGTCGCCGGACGGCGCGGGCACTATCGACCGTCGTGGCCGTCGAATCCCTGTGAGCGCACTCACCGGACCGGCTCGCGGCACCGTCACCGACCGGCGCGCCGCCGCCACCACGGGTACAGACGATCTGAGAGCGGCGCCACAGGCGCGGGTACCGGATGCGCAGGCACGGCGCCGGAAACCGGTCTCACGGGGCGATCGCGTCCCCCAGTCGCCGGTGCCGCAGGGCGCGGGCGGCCGACCGCTCCGCCGCCGACAGCCGTGACAGCTCGCCGAGCGCGACGCCGACGGCCCGTCCGAGCCGTTCGCAGAACGCCGCCGGCTCCTCGGCGGCGTCCGGAAGCTCCGGCACGACCACGTCCACCAGACCCACCGCGGCCAGGTCGTACGCGCCGATGCCCTGGGCCCGGGCCAGTTCGGCGGCGTGCGCGCCGTCCCGGTGGACGATCGCCGACGCGCCCTCCGGCGGGAGCGGCGCCAGCCAGGCGTTCCCGGCGGCGAGTACCCGGTCGGCCGGCAGCAGGGCCAGCGCGCCGCCGCCCGAGCCCTGGCCGAGCAGCACCGACAGCACCGGCGTGCGCAGCGAGAGCAGGGTGGTCAGGCAGTGCGCGATCTCCACCGCGATGCCGTCCAGTTCGGCCTGGGCGGAGAGCTCGGCCCCGGCCGTGTCGACCACCGTGACCAGGGGCATCCCGAGCTGCTCGGCGAGGCCGGCGGTCCGGCGGACGGCGCGCAGGTCGGCCGCGGTGAACGGCCGCTCGCGGTCGCCGGCCTGCCGCTGCTGCCCGACCACCAGCACCGGCCGCCCTTCCAGGACGGCGAGCGCGCGCACCAGTGCGCCGTCCCGGCCGCCCGGTACGTCCAGCAGCACCAGCTCCTCGGCCGTCCGACGGAGCAGCTCGCGGATGCCCGGTCGGTCGGGGCGACGGGTCCGCCGGACGGCCTCCCAGGCGTCGGGCCGTTCGCCGGACCCGCCGGACCCGCCGGACCCGCCGGGTCGGGCGGGTCCGTCGGGCTCATCGGATCCGAGAGGCTCTCCGGGTCCGCCGGCCGGCGCCACGCGGGTCAGCACGGAGAGCGAGCGCCGCAGCACCTCGCGCAACTCCTCCGGCGCCACCACCGCGTCCACCAGGCCGCGGTCGGCCAGGGTCTCGGCGCGCTGCACGTCGGCGGGCAGCTCCACACCCCGCAGCTCCTCGTAGACGCGCGGCCCGAGGAAGCCGAGCCGGGCCCCCGGCTCGGCGAACACCAGCTGCCCGAGCGTGCCCCAGGAGGCGAACACCCCGCCCATGGTGGGGTTGCGCAGATAGGTGAGGTACGGGATGCCCGCCGCGCGGTGCGCCTGGACGGCGGCGGTGATCCGCAGCATGCAGAGGAAGGCGGCCGACCCCTCCTGCATCCTCGTCCCACCGGAGACCGGCAGAGCGACCACGGGCAGCCGCTCGGCGGTCGCCCGCTCCACGGCCCGGGTGATCCGTTCGGCCGTGGCGACCCCGATCGACCCCCCGAGGAAGCCGAACTCGGACGCGATCAGGGCGACGGTCTGTCCGCCGATCCGGCCGGTGCCGGTGAGGACCGCCTCGTCCAGTCCGGTCCGCCGGCGTGCCCGGGCGAGGCTCGCCCGGTACTCGGCGTCCGCGGGCTCCGTGTCCGCCGGCTCGTCCCAGTCCAGGTGGCTCCCGGGGTCCACGAGCAGCTCGACCAGCTGACGCGCCGTCAGTGAAACTCCCACCTGGTCCACCCCATCGTCCGATCCGCCCGCACCGACGAAGATCACCCTAGGCGGAGGGCGGCGGGCGCAGGGGGATTGGCGGGTGGGTGTGAGCAGTCCGACAGCTTCGCCGGCGGATGGGAGGAAGAGAGGAGGAAGAGAGGGGGAGGAGGCGGAAGGGAAGGAGGGGAGAGGAGAGGCGCCGGGCGCAGGCCGGTGCTCCCCCGCGCGGGGGAGAGGGATCGGGCGTCCGCACGATTCGCGACGGTCGGCGGACGCGGAGGCTGGGCACATGACGAGCACCGAGATCCTCCGACCGACCGCGACCGCGACCGCGACCGCGACTTCTCCGCGCACCGAGCGGCCCGTCCCCCGCTGGCCGCTGCCGGTGGTCAGCCTGCTCCGGCCATGGTGCTCCGGTCGGCGTGGATCCGGGCGGCGTGGATCCGGTCGGGACGGGCCCGGTCGTTCCCGGACCGGTCGGCGAGCGCCCGGTCGGAGAGTGCCTGACCGGCGCGTGCCCGGTCGTAGCGTTCGGCGACGAGGCGGGCGAGGCCGTCGTGGGTGCCGAGGGGCGCACCGGTCCAGCGCGCGGGGGTGGCGGCGGCGCGGGTGGCGAAGAAGCCCGGGGCGAGCAGGTAGGTGGCGACGGCGACGTGCCGGTGGCCGGCGGCGTGCAGGGCGGTCACCGCCTGCTGGGGGGTGGGGTGGGCGGCCGAGAGGTAGGCGGGGACGACGGGCCGGCCGTCGGCGAGGCGGTCGGCCAGCATCCGGGCCATCTGTGCGGTGTCCGCGTTGGCGGCGGGATCGGAGGAGCCGGCCGCCGCGAGGACGACCGGACCGGCGCCCGCCGGGCGGCCGCTGTCGGTGAGCCGGTCGGCGAGCGCGGCGGCGAGCAGGGGGTGCGGGCCGAGCGCGGGGGCGAGCGGGAGGTGCGCCAGCCCGGCGGCGGCGAGCGCACCGGGGAGGTCGACGCGCAGGTGGTAGCCGGCTCCCAGCAGCAGCGGGACCAGGACGGCGGGCCGTCCGCGCAGTGCGTCGAGCGCTTCCGGCAGCGAGGGGCGGGCGAGGTCCAGGAAGCAGCAGCGGACGTCGAGTTCGGGCCGCAGCTCGCGGACCCGGCCGAGCAGCGCACGGCCGGTGGCGACCCCTTCGGCGGACCGGCTGCCGTGTGCGACGGCGAGCAGGACCGGGGGTTCGTCCGCAGGCGCGCGCTGCTCGGCCGGGTCGGCCACCGACGGACCGGCGGCGCAGACGGCGCAGCCGGAGCCTGAACCCCCGGCGCTGCCGGACCGGCCGGGCGCGGTGGCGGGGTGGAGCCGGGCGGCCATCAGTCCGCCGCCAGACGGTAGCCGCGCTTCGGCACGGTACGGATCAGCCGGGCGTGCGGTCCGAGCGCCGTCCGCAGCCGGCCGACGGCCGCCTCGACGGCGTGCTCGTCGGCGACCGCGTCGGCCCAGGCCGTCCGCAGCAGGTCCGCGCGGCTGAGGACGTGGCCCGGGCGCTCCGCGAGGGCGCGCAGCACGGCCGCGCCGCGGGGGCTGAGCCAGTGGCTCTCACCGTCGACCAGGACGGCGTTCCCCTGGAGCGTCAGGGTCCTTCCGCGCAGGACGAACTCGCGGCGGCCCCGGCCCGGGAGGGTCTCCGCGAGCAGCCGGACCAGTGAGCCGAGCCGTCCGCGCTCGGGGAACACGGCGGGCAGGCCCAGTTCGGCGAACGGCCGGGCGCAGAGCGCGCCGACGCAGACCGGCAGGACGTCCCCGCGCAGCGCGTCCAGCAGCGGTTCGCGCAGGCCGTCGGCGGCGGCCGTCTCGACGAAGGCGGTGACGGCGGGGGCGCTGGTGAAGGCGAGGGCGTGGACCTGGCGGCGGACGGTCTGCTCGACCAGCCGCCGGATCGGTGCGGGGTCGTCCGGCGGTGCCCAGCGGTAGACCGGGACGGAGATCACCTCGGCGCCGCGTTCGCGCAGCGCCGCCGCGAAGGCGTGCAGCCGGACACCGTGCTCCTGGACGGCGATCCGGCTGCCGGCCAGCGGTCGGGCGAGCAGCCAGGTGAGCAGTTCGTCGGTGGCCTCGGAACCGGGAGAGAAGCCCTCACCGAGGCCGCTGGCGCGGACCGCGCCGGTGGCCTTGGGGCCGCGCGTGAGGACGACGGCGTGTCGGCAGGCCTCGGCGAGGGCGGCGCCCCGGCCCCAGCCCTCGGCGGCGCTCATCCAGCCGCGCCAGCCGACGCCGGTGGTGGCGACGACGTAGTCGAGCGGGGCGGCCAGGCACTGTTCGGTGGCCTGGCGCAGGGCGAGGTCGTCGGCGAGCGGCATGATCCGCAGGGCCGGTGCCTCCACCACCTGGGCACCACGCCGGGTGAGTAGTGCCACCAGCTCGTCGCGGCGGCGTGCGGCGGTCACCCCGATGGTGAAGCCGGTGAGGGGTCCGGGCCGCGGGGTGGGGCGCGATCCGGTGAGGGTGGTTGTTGCCATGGCCGAAAGGGTGCGGTCCGCGCGTTACGGGCCGATTGCCCGCCGGTCACCTGCGCGTTAGTGAAAGGGCTGCTCCGGTTACGGCGGATGTCCTGGGGCGCACCACGGGTGCCGGCGGGCGTGAGGGACGTGTACCGCGCGTGCAACACGGCGGACCCTGTCGCGAAACGACCGGCGGTCACATTTCTGGCCATGACCCCCGCCACCCCCGCCGGCTCCGCCTCTACCCGTACCCCCACCCCCTCCTCCGCCGACTCCACCACCTCCGTTCGCGACGTGTCCGACGTGTCCGACGTGTCCGACACGTCCGGGGCTGCCGACGCCGCGGGCGGAGCCGGCGCCGCCGATGCCACGGAGACCCACTGCCCGTACTGCTCGCTCCAGTGCGGGATGCGGCTGCGTGCCACGGACGCCGGCCCGGGGGAGGCGCCCGCCGAGGTGCTGGAGCGCGCCGACTTCCCGGTCAACCGGGGTGCGCTCTGCGGCAAGGGCCGCTCCGCGCCCGCCGTGCTGGCGGTCGGCGTCCGGCTGACCGGACCGCTGCTGCGCGACCGGCCGGGCGGGCCGCTGCGCTCGGCGGGCTGGGCGGAGGCCCTCGACCGGGTGGCGACGGGTCTCGCCGCCGTCCGGGAGCGGCACGGGGCGGACGCGGTCGGGGTGTTCGGCGGCGGGGGGCTGACCAACGAGAAGGCTTACCAGCTGGGCAAGTTCGCCCGGGTGGTGCTGGGGACGGCCAACATCGACTACAACGGCCGGTTCTGCATGTCCTCCGCCGCGGCCGCGCACCGCCGGGCGTTCGGGTTGGACCGGGGGCTGCCCTTCCCGCTGGCCGACGTCCCGCACACCGGCTGCCTGATCCTCGTCGGCGGCAATCCGGCCGAGACGATGCCGCCCGCGCTCCGCTACTTCCGCGAGATCCGGGAGAACGGCGGCACGCTGATCGTCGTCGACCCGCGCCGCACCCGGACCGCCGAACTGGCCGACCTGCACCTCCAGCCGCGCCCCGGCGGCGACCTCGCGCTCGCCCTCGGACTGCTCCACCTGGTGATCGCCGACGGGCTGGTGGACGAGGACTTCGTCGCCGCCCGGACCACCGGCTTCGACCGGGCCCGGGAGGCCGCCATGGCGCACTGGCCGGACCGGGTGGAACGGATCACGGGCGTCCCGGTGGACCTGCTCCGCCGGACGGCCCGGCTGTTCGGGCGCGCCGCGACCGGCATGGTGCTCACCGCCCGCGGACCGGAGCAGCAGAGCAAGGGGACGGACACCGTCGGCGCCTGGATCGACCTCTGCCTCGCCACCGGCAACGCGGGCCGCCGGTACGCGGGTTACGGCTGCCTGACCGGCCAGGGCAACGGGCAGGGCGGCCGGGAGCACGGCCAGAAGGCGGACCAGCTCCCCGGCTACCGTTCCATCGAGGACCCGGCCGACCGCGCACACGTCGCCGGGGTGTGGGGCGTCGATCCGGAGGCCCTGCCGAGGTCCGGCCGCTCCGCGTACGAGCTGCTGGACGGCCTCGGGCAGCCGGGCGGGGCGCGGGCGCTGCTGCTGATGGGCTCCAACCCGGTGGTCTCCGCGCCGAACGCCGCCCACGTCACCTCCCGGCTGCGCGGCCTCGACCTGCTGGTCGTCGCCGACCCGGTGCTCTCCGAGACGGCCCGGCTGGCCGACGTCGTGCTGCCGGTCACCCAGTGGGCCGAGGAGGACGGCACCACCACCAACCTGGAGGGCCGGGTGATCCTGCGCCGCCGGGCCGTGGACCCGCCCGAGGGGGTGCGCAGCGAACTGTGGCTGTTGCGCGAACTCGCCGCCCGGCTGGGCGTGGAGGCCGGCTTCCCGGACGACGCCGAGCAGGTCTTCGACGAACTGCGGCGTGCCTCGGCGGGCGGGGACGCGGACTACGCGGGCATCAGCTACCGGCGGATCGCGGCGGAGAACGGCGTCTTCTGGCCCTGCCCCGACGCCGGGCACCCGGGCACGCCGAGGCTCTTCCTGGACCGGTTCGCCACCCCGGACGGCCGCGCCCGGTTCGCTGCCGTGACCCACCGTCCGGCGGGGGAGGAGCCCGACGGGGAGTACCCGCTGCACCTCACCACCGGCCGGGTGCTCGCCCAGTACCAGAGCGGGGCGCAGACCCGGCGGGTCGCCGAGCTGAACGCCGCCGCTCCCGGGCCGTTCGTCGAGCTGCACCCCCGGCTGGCCGCCCGGCTCGGCATCGCCGACGGCGATCCGGTCGCGGTGGTCAGCCGGCGGGGCCGGGCGGTGGCGCCGGCCCGGGTGACCGACACGATCCGGCCGGACACCGTGTTCATGCCGTTCCACTGGCCCGGGGCCGGGCGGGCCAACAGCCTGACCAACCCCGCGCTCGACCCGGTCTCCCGGATGCCGGAGTTCAAGACGTGCGCGGTGCGGGTCGAACCCGCGGCCCGGCCGCGGCCGGAGCAGGAAGGGCGTCCCGACCGGGAGGCGCGGCCGATGCAGGAGGCACGGGCGGGTCGGGCGACGCGGCCCGGGGCGCGCCGGCCGGACGACACGGCATGGGCGGTGGCGTGATGCGTACGGAGCGAAGGATCGCCGTGGTCGGGGGCGGCATGGCGGGCGCCCGCTTCGCCGAGCGGTACACCGCGCTCGGCGGCGCCGGCACCGTCACCGTCTACGCCGCCGAACCGCGCACCCCCTACAACCGGGTGCTGCTGGCCGACGTGCTCACCGGACGGTACGACGCCGAGGCGATCGCCCTGCCGCTGGGCGCCGCCCGGCTCCGCGCCGGCTGCGAGGCGGTGACCTTCGACCCGGACGCCCGGACGCTCGGCCTCGCCGACGGAACGGTGGAGCCCTGGGACGAACTGGTGCTGGCCACCGGCTCCAATCCCGTGCTGCCGCCCGTCCGGGGCCTGCGGCGCGCCGACGGGGCCGGACTCACCGAGGGCGTGCACACCCTCCGTTCCCTGGACGACTGCACCCGGCTCGCCGAGGACGCCGTCACCGCCCGCCGGGCCGTGGTCGTCGGTGGCGGTGTGCTCGGTGTGAGCGCCGCCCGTGCGCTGGCCGCACTCGGTGTCCGGACCGAGATCGTCCACCAGGGACCGTATTTGATCGAGCGTCAGCTCGATGCGGAGGCGGGTGCGGCGCTCCGCGCCCGGCTCGACGGGCTGGGTGTCGCGACCTACCCCGGCAACCGGGCCCGCACGGTCGTCGCCCCCGACGGCCGGGTCGCCGCCGTGGAGCTGGCCAACGGCTACCGGCTCGACTGCGACCTGGTGGTGCTCGCCTGCGGCACCCGGCCGCGGACCGCGCTGGCCCACGCCGCCGGTCTGCCGGTGGGCACCGGAGTGCTGGTCGACGACCGCCTCGCGGCCGGCGCACCGCACGTGTCCGCCATCGGCGACTGCGCCGAACACCGGGGCGCCGTCCAGGGATCGGCCATCCCCGCCTGGGACCAGGCCGACATCCTCGCCCTGCGGCTCTCCGGCGCCGACCCGGGCGCCCGCTACACCGGCTCCCGCCCGTCGGCGCGGCTGAGCGCCGCCGGCCTGGAGTACGCGGCCTTCGGCGCCGTCGACGAGACGGGCGACGAGGGGCTCGACGTCCTCCGGCTCACCGACGCCACCCGGGGCAGCTACAAGAAGCTCGTGCTGCGGGGCGACCGGCTGGTCGGGGCCATCCTGTTCGGCGATCTGGCCGGTCTCGACGCCCTCGCCGACGCCTGGGCCCGCGACGACCCGCTCACCGGCCACCCGCTGCACCTGCTCACCGCGGGCTCCGGACCCGCGCCCGGATGAGCGGCCGGGCCCGACCCCCGACCGCCGGACCCCGACCCCCGGCCGCCGCCCGCTGCCTGACCGATGTCCCGACCGCCCCGGCCCTAACAGGTTCCCCCGGTTCCCCCGTCACCCTTTCCCGCACCACCCCGAGGAGTCACGCCATGACGTCGCACACGCCCGACCGGCCGCGGGACCTCGTCCTGGTCGGCCACGGCATGGTCGGCCAGCGCTTCCTGGAGTCCTGGACCGAGCAGCCGGGCGCCGACCGCTGGCGGGTCACCGTGCTCGCCGAGGAGCCCCGCCCCGCCTACGACCGCGTCCACCTCGGCGCACTGTTCGACGGCCGCACCGTCGAGGACCTCGGTCTCTGCCCGCCCGGCTTCCTCACCGAGCACGGCATCGACCTGCGCCTCGGCGACCCGGTCACCGCCGTCGACCGGGCCGCCCGCACCGTCACCACCCGGTCCGGGAACCTGCTCCGGTACGACGCCCTGGTGCTGGCCACCGGTTCGGTCCCCTTCGTGCCGCCGGTGCCCGGCCACGACGCCGACGGCTGCCACGTCTACCGCACCGTCGAGGACGTGGAGGAGATCAGGGCCGCCGCCGCGGCCGCCGCGACCGGTGTGGTGGTCGGCGGCGGACTGCTCGGACTGGAGGCGGCCGGCGCGCTCCGGGCGATGGGGCTCGCCACCCACGTGGTCGAGTTCGCACCCCGGCTGATGGCTGTCCAGGTCGACGAGGGCGGCGGCGAGCTGCTCCGCCGCAAGATCGAGGACCTCGGCGTCACCGTCCACACCGCCGCCGGCGCGAGCGGCGTCGCCACCGGTCCCGACGACCGGGTCCGGGCCCTGACGCTCTCCGACGGCCGCGAACTCGTCGCCGACCTGGTGGTGTTCTCCGCGGGTGTCCGCCCGCGTGACCAGCTCGCCCGCGACTGCGGCCTCCCGGTCGGCCCGCGCGGCGGCGTCGTCGTCGACGAGCGCTGCCGCACCGAGGACCCGGCCGTGCTGGCGATCGGCGAGTGCGCCCAGGCCGCCGACGGCCGGGTCTACGGGCTGGTCGCCCCGGGCTACCAGATGGCCGAGACCGCCGCCCGCGAACTCGCCGGCCGCCCCGGCGCGGGCTTCACCGGCGCCGACACCTCCACCAAGCTCAAGCTGCTCGGCGTCGACGTGGCCAGCTTCGGCGACCCGCACGGCACCGCCGACGGCGCCCTCGACGTGCTGTACAGCGACAGCCGGCTCGGCGTGTACCGCAAGCTGGTGATCGGCCGGGACGGGGCCCTGCTCGGTGGGGTCCTGGTCGGTGACACCGAGTCCTACGGCGTCCTGCGCCCGCTCGCGACGGCCGGCAAGCCGCTCACCACGCCGCCCGAGCAGCTCGTCCTGCCCGCGGGGTTCGCCGCCGCCGGCCCGATCGCGCTGCCCGACGACGCGGTGCTCTGCTCCTGCCACAACGTCACCCAGGGCGCCGTCCGCACCGCCGTCCGCGACCAGGGCTGCGAGACCGTCGCCGCCGTCAAGAAGTGCACCCGGGCCGGCACCGGCTGCGGCAGCTGCCTCAAGCAGCTGAGCACCGTGGTCACCGAGGAGCTGACCGCCGCCGGCACCGCCCCGCAGACCGGTCTCTGCGAGCACTTCCCGCAGACCCGCGCCGAGTTGTACGAGATCGCGCTGGTCACCGGCCTCACCACGTTCTCCGGGCTGATCGACCGCCACGGCAGCGGCGAGGGCTGCGACATCTGCAAGCCGACCGTCGCCTCCATCCTCGCCAGCCTCTCCAACGGCCACATCCTGGATGGCGAGCAGGCCGCGCTCCAGGACTCCAACGACCACTTCCTCGCCAACCTCCAGCGCAACGGCTCCTACTCGGTCGTTCCGCGCGTGCCCGGCGGCGAGATTACCCCGGACGGTCTGATCGCGATCGGCGAGGTGGCCCGCGACTTCGGCCTCTACACCAAGATCACCGGCGGCCAGCGGATCGACCTCTTCGGCGCCGGCGTCGACCAACTCCCCGCCATCTGGCGCCGCCTGGTCGACGCCGGCTTCGAGTCCGGGCACGCCTACGGCAAGGCGCTGCGCACCGTGAAGTCCTGCGTCGGAGAGACCTGGTGCCGGTACGGCGTCCAGGACTCCGTGGCCCTCGCCATCGAGCTGGAGCTCCGGTACCGCGGACTGCGCTCCCCGCACAAGCTCAAGTCGGCGGTCTCCGGCTGCGCCCGCGAGTGCGCCGAGGCCCAGAGCAAGGACTTCGGCATCATCGCCACGTCCGCCGGCTGGAACCTCTACGTCGGCGGCAACGGCGGCATGACCCCCCGCCATGCCGACCTGCTCGCCGCCGATCTGGACCGCGATACCCTGATCCGCACCATCGACCGGTACCTGATGTTCTACATCCGCACGGCCGACCGCCTGGAGCGCACCTCCGTCTGGCTGGAACGGCTGGAGGGAGGTCTGGACCACCTGCGTGCGGTCGTCCTCGACGACTCGCTCGGCATCGCCGCCGAGCTCGACCAGCTGATGGACCGTCACGTCGGGTCCTACCAGGACGAGTGGGCCGCCACCCTGGCCGACCCGGACCGCCTGCGCCGGTTCGCCTCCTTCGTCAACGCCCCCGGCACGCCCGACCCGGCCGTCACCTTCGTCCCCGAACGCGGCCAGATCCGCCCCGCCCGCCCCGACGAGGACGGCCACGTCCTCACCGCCCCCGTCTACGCCCCCACCCCGGTCCTGGTGGCCGGTCCCCGACTGGAGGTGCTCGCCAAGTGACCGTGGAGATCCACGACGGCAACCGCTGGCAGCCCGTCTGTACCCTCGACGACCTGCAGCCCGGCCGCGGCGTCGCCGTCCTCCTCGCCGCGGCCGACGACGGCAACGACGCGCAGGTGGCCCTCTTCCTCGACCGCGCCGGCGCCCTGCACGCCGTCGACAACCGCGACCCGTTCAGCGGCGCGTACGTCCTCTCCCGCGGCCTGCTCGGCAGCCGCGGCGACCGGCCCACCCTCGCCTCGCCGATGTACAAGCAGGTCTTCGACCTCACCGACGGCCGCTGCCTCGACGAGGACACCGCCCCCGACGGCAGCCCCGCCGTCCTCCGGCGCTGGCCCGTCCGCACCACCGCCGAGCACACCGCCCCGGGCACCACCGCCGAGCACACCGCCCCGGGCACCACCCCGCGCCCCGCCCGGGGCACCGACCCGCAGACCGACTCGCAGACCGACTCGCCAACCGTTCCGCAGACCGCCCCGAGCACCGCCCCCATAATCCGGGAGGACCAGGCATGAGCACCGCCGTCGAAACCCCGCCCGCCCGCGCCGGCAGAGCCGGTGCCCCCACCCTCACCCACTGGGACCCGGAGGACACCGAGTTCTGGGAGCGCACCGGCGCCCGGACGGCCCGCCGCAACCTCGTCTACTCCGTGGCCTCCGAGCACATCGGCTTCTCGGTCTGGAGCCTCTGGTCGGTCCTGGTCCTCTTCCTCGGGCCGGAGTACCACATCGACCCGGCCGGGAAGTTCACCCTCACCGCCCTGCCCACCGCACTCGGCGCCGCGCTCCGCCTCCCCTACACGTACGCCGTCGCCCGCTTCGGCGGCCGCACCTGGACCGTGATCAGCGCCCTGCTGCTGCTCGTGCCCACCGTGCTCGCCGCACTGGTCCTCACCCCCGGCGTCTCCTACGGCACCCTGCTCGCGGTGGCCTGCGTCGCCGGCGTCGGAGGCGGCAACTTCGCCTCCTCGATGGCCAACATCAACGCCTTCTACCCGCACCGCCTCAAGGGCTGGGCGCTCGGCGTCAACGCCGGCGGCGGCAACCTCGGCGTCCCCGCCGTCCAGCTCCTCGGCCTGCTCGTCCTCGCGACCGCCGGCGCCGGCCACCCCCGCCTGCTGCCGCTGCTCTACCTCCCGCTGATCGTCCTCGCCGCCGTCGGCGCCTGGCGGCGGATGGACAACCTGCCCGCCACCCCGCGCTCCGCCGACCGCTCGTTGCGCGAAGTCGCGCGAGACCCGTACGGCTGGGCCGTCTCGACCCTCTACATCGGCACCTTCGGCTCGTTCATCGGCTTCGGCTTCGCCTTCGGGCAGGTCCTCCAGGTGCAGTTCCACGACCGCTTCGACACCCCGGTCAAGGCCGCCGCGCTCACCTTCCTCGGCCCGCTGCTCGGCTCCCTGCTGCGCCCGGTCGGTGGCCGGCTCGCCGACCGCTGGGGCGGCGCCGTGGTCACCCTGGTCACGTTCGTCGCCATGGGCGCCGGCACCGCCGTGGTGCTGTCCGCCTCCCGGGCGGGCTCGCTGCCGCTCTTCCTCGCGGGGTTCATCGCGCTCTTCGTGCTGAGCGGCATCGGCAACGGCTCGACGTACAAGATGATTCCGGCCCACTACGAGGGCCGCTCCCGCGCCGCCGTCGCCGCCGGTGCCGATCCGGTCGCCACGGAGGCCGCGGGCCGGCGCCGCACCGCCGCCCTGATCGGCCTGGCCGGTGCGATCGGTGCCTTCGGCGGGGTGCTCGTCAACCTGGCCTTCCGCCAGTCCTTCCTCTCCAGCCGCAACGGCGACGCCGCCTACCTGGCCTTCCTCGCCGCCTACCTGTTCTGCGCGGCGCTCACCTGGGTGGTCTGGCTCCGGCCCGGCGCCCGGCGCTGACGGCGCGGCCGGCCCGGGACGCGCCCGGAGAACCGCCGCGGGCCCCGGACGCAGTACGCGTCCGGGGCCCGCGGTCGGTCAGTTGTGGGTGTGCGAGCCGCATGCGGGGCCCGGTAGCGGGAGGAAGCCGTGCAGGCGGATGTCGGCGGCGCCGGTGCCGCTCCGGCAGATCCAGCCGGACGGGCCGAAGATGGCGCGCAGCGCGACACCGTGCGCGTCCAAGGCGTTCCACTCGGACTGGCGGACGGTGTTGTAGAGGACTCGCCCGTACGCCGAAGCCGAGTAGGGCGCGCTGATGGTGTGGGTCGTGGGGTTGACCGGTTGGACGTTGTTGACCGAGCGTGGCACGAGCACCCCCGGGTTGTCGGTCGGGGTGGAGTAGCCGCCGTAGACCTGGCCGACGTAGCGGCCGACGGAGTACGGGACGATCACGTCCGGGTCGTGCAGGACCGCGTCGGTGCCCTGGTTCTCCCGTTCGACGACACCGACGCACGAGTGGTCCGTCCAGGGGTCCCCCACGATCGCGGAGTAGTAGTCGAGGGCCTGAAGGAAGAACCCGGAGGAGTCCATGGAGGCGCCGTCCACCCCCGACCGGGTCACCAGGAGGTGGCCGGCCAGCATCGGGCGGATGGTGGCGTCGGGCAGCGCCGGGTCGATCTGCCGCCAGTTGGTGAGGGTGCAGGTGTAGATGGCGCGCAGCTGCGCGGTGGTGAGGTTGGCCGGGGCGTGGCCGCCGGCCGGGGCGGCCCAGCTGACGGCGTCCTTGGCCATGGCGACGAACAGCGTGTTCACGCTGTCGTCGACCTTCGGGCCCCGGGTGCTGCGGGCGAAGTCCAGCGTGCCGCTGGTGGTGGAGGCCAGCGCGATGATTCCCGCGTTGGACCGGTCGGGGCGGACCAGCGGGGACGATCCCGCCTTGGGGGTGATGAGGTTCGCCCCGACCGAGTCCCAGCTGTAGAGGCGGGGTGAGGTGGTGTTGCCGGCGGCGGTGAGGGAGGCGTTGTAGTCGGTGGAGAGCTGGTTGAAGAGCGACTCCGTGACCTGGGCGCCGACGCCGACGATGTCGGTGGCGGCGGGCGGGGGCACGGGGATCGGCTGGGGCGGGTCG
>NZ_JAQYWZ010000722.1:0-324 GCF_036290945.1 Streptomyces sp. BE303 | reverse complement strand
GCCGCCGGGCACAACACCCCCACCACCCCCTCCCCCGCCCCCCCCAGACCGATCCTTCCACCCCCGACAGGACCATCCAGGGGCAATACCTCCCAAGATCGAACCGGGTGGGCCCGAACGAGGACCCCGGGGCGGGATCCGGGACTAAACGATAACGCAACGGGGGTGTTATCACGGGCACTGCCCATATTTGCAGGCTGGGGGGGGGGGGGGATGGGGGCGGGGCCACTGGGGGGGGGCTGTGAGGCCGCGCACATGGTCGACGGTGGGTGACGGTGTCTCTGCCGGGGGTGGTGGAAAGGGTGGCGGGTCACCTGCCTCCGG
>NZ_JAQYWZ010000721.1:0-362 GCF_036290945.1 Streptomyces sp. BE303 | reverse complement strand
GGGGGGCGGGGGGTTTTTGGGGGGGCGGGCGTGGGGGGGGGGGGGGGGGGCCGGGGGGGGGTGTTTTTATTACACCCGGGGGGCCCGGGGGGGGGGGGTTAGGCCCAGGGTTCCGGGGGGGGGGGGGGGGGGGGGGGGGGGGGGGCCGGGGGGGGGTTTTTTTAATACCCGGGGGGGGCGGGGGGGGGGGGGTTTGGGGGGGTTTTTCCGGGGGGGGGGGGGGGGGGGGGGGGGGGGGGCCCGGTGGGGCCGGGGTTCCTGGGGGAGCTGGTGAACGTGGTTCCGGAGGGAAGTTAGAACGCCGTTCAAACATCCCGGGTCATTGAACCCGGACCCGGCCACCCTGTCCAGCGTTGCCGCTC
>NZ_JAQYWZ010000720.1:0-74868 GCF_036290945.1 Streptomyces sp. BE303 | reverse complement strand
TGCGGGGACGGCGCGTCGACGTGCAGGGTGCGCGGCAGCACACCGTGCCGGATCGCCAGCACCGACTTGATCACCCCGGCCACGCCGGCCGCCGCCTGGGTGTGCCCGATGTTGGACTTCACCGACCCCAGCCAGAGCGGCTGTCCGTCGCTGTGCGCCTGCCCGTAGGTGGCGATGAGCGCCTGGGCCTCGATCGGGTCGCCGAGCCGGGTGCCGGTGCCGTGCGCCTCGACCACGTCGACGTCGCCGGCGGTCAGCCCGGCGGAGGCGAGCGCCTCGCGGATGACGCGCTGCTGGGAGGTGCCGCTGGGGGCGGTGAGCTGGCTGGAGCGGCCGTCCTGGTTGACGGCGGAGCCGCGCAGCACCGCGAGGACCCGGTGGCCGTTGCGGCGGGCGTCGGAGAGCTTCTCCAGGACGAGCAGGCCGGCGCCCTCGCCCCAGCCGGTGCCGTCGGCGGCGGCGGCGAACGGCTTGCAGCGGCCGTCGGGGGCGAGGCCGCGCTGGCGGCTGAACTCGATGAACATGCCGGGCGCGGAGAGCACGGTGGCGCCGCCGGCCAGGGCGATCGAGCACTCCCCGGCGCGCAGCGAGCGCGCGGCCAGGTGGAGCGCGACCAGCGAGGAGGAGCAGGCGGTGTCGACGGTGACGGCCGGGCCCTCCAGGCCGAGGCTGTAGGCGATCCGGCCGGAGGCGACGGAGGTGGTGGTGCCGGTGAGGACGTAGCCGTCGGTCTCCTCGGCGGGCAGGTGGTGCATGCTCGGCCCGTACTCCTGGGCGATGACGCCCGCGAAGACACCGGTCCGGCTGCCGCGCAGTGCGGCGGGGTCGATCGCGGCGTCCTCCAGGGCCTCCCAGGCGGTCTCCAGGAGGAGGCGCTGCTGGGGCTCGGCGGCGAGCGCCTCGCGCGGCGAGATGCCGAAGAACTCGGCGTCGAACTCGCCCGCCTCGTAGAGGAATCCACCCTCGCGGGCGTAGCTGCGGCCGGGCTTGGCGGGGTCGGGGTCGTACAGGTGGTCGAGGTCCCAGCCGCGGTCGGCGGGGAACGGGCCGACGACGTCGCGCTCGTCGGAGACCAGCCGCCACAGGGCGTCCGGGGTGTCGGCGCCGCCCGGGAAGCGGCAGGCCATGCCGACGATGGCGATCGGCTCCTCCGCGCCGCCGCCGGCCGCCTTGGCCTCGGCGTCGCGCAGTCGCTGACGGGTCTGGTGCAGCTCGGCGGCGACCTTGTTGAGGTAGTCGCGGAGCTTCTGCTCGTTGGTGCTCATCTCTGCGTTGGCCTCTCTCAGGAAATGCCGAGCTCGTTGTCGATGAAGTCGAAGATGTCGTCGTCGCTGACGTCGGTGATGCGGGCGGCGAGGCCGTCGTCGGCCTCCGGGCCCGCCGGGGCGGCCGGTCCGTCCGGGTGCGGTGCCGGGGTGGGCACGCCGAGCACGGCGAACAGCGCGGTGAGCCGGGCCGCTGCGCCGGCGCGGGCGTCCGGGTCGTCGCCGAGGGCGGCCAGGGCCTGCTCCAGCCGGTCGAACTCGGCTGTCGGGTCGGCCCGGTGCGGCTGCGGGGCGGGGGCGAGCCGGTCGCGCAGGTGGGCGGCGAGGGCGGCCGGGGTCGGGTGGTCGAACAGGGCGGTGGTGGGCAGCCGCAGACCGGTCGCGGTGTTGATCCGGTTGCGCAGCTCGATCACCCCGAGGGAGTCGAACTCGCTGTCCATGAAGCCGAGGTCGCTCTGGATCGCGGTGGCGTCCGGGTGTCCCAGGACGGCGGCGGCGGTGGAGCGGACCAGGGCGAGCAGTTGCCGTTCCTGCTCGGCGGCCGGTTGGCCGGCGAGCCGGGCGGTCAGCGCGGCGGGTCCCTCGGCGCCGCCGGCGGCGGCCGGACGGGGGCGGTGTCGGGCCAGGCCGCGCAGGACGGGCGCGAGCCGGTCGGCGGGCACCGGCCCCGGGTCGAGGCGGGCGGCCGCCAGGGCGGGGTAGGGGGTGGTGAGCGCGGCGTCGAACAGGGTGAGCGCCTGCTCGTTGGTCATCGGGGCGAGGCCGGTGGCGGCGAGGCGTTCGGTCTCGGCGGCGGTGAGCCCGGCCGCCATGCCGCCGGCCTCGGCCCAGTGGCCCCAGGCGAGCGAGACGGCGGGCAGCCCGCGGACCGCCCGGTGCTGGGCGATCGCGTCCAACCGGGCGTTGGCGGCGCCGTAGTTGGCCTGGCCGGGGTTGCCGAGCAGGCCGACGGCGGAGGAGAACAGCACGAAGGCGGCGAGGTCGAGGTGGGCGGTGGCGCGGTGCAGGTGCCACGCGCCGTCGGCCTTGGCCCGCTGAACGGTGCGGAGCCGCTCGGGGGTGAGCGAGCCGAGGACGGCGTCGTCCAGCACGCCCGCGGTGTGCACGACGGCGGTCAGCGGGTGGTCGGCGGGGACCCCGGCGACGAGCGCGGCGACGGCGTCCGGGTCGGCGAGGTCGGTGGCGGCGAAGGTCACCGTGACTCCCGACTCGGCCAGTTCGGCGCGCAGTTCGGCGGCGCCGGGTGCGTCCGGCCCCTGCCGGCTCGCGAGCAGCAGGTGCCGGACGCCGTGCCGGGCGGTGAGGCGGTGGGCGACCAGCCGGCCGAGTGCGCCGGTGCCGCCGGTGACCAGCGCGGTTCCGCCGTCGGCGAGCGCGGTCGGCAGGGTGAGCGCGAGCTTGCCGGTGTGCCGGGCCTGGCTGAGCCTGCGCAGCGCCTGCGGGGCCTGCCGGACGGACTGGGCGTGGACGGGCAGCGGGAGCAGCTCGCCACGCTCGAAGAGTCCGGCCAGGTCGGCCAGGATCACCGCGATCCGGTCCGGGTCGACGTCGAACAGGTCGAAGGCCAGGTAGGCGGCGCCGTCGTGGTCGGCGGCGACGGTCGCCGGGTCGCGCTGGTCGGTCTTGCCCATCTCGACGAACCGGCCGGCGGGGGCGAGCAGGCGCAGCGAGGCGTCGGTGAACTCGCGGGCCAGCGCGTTGAGGACGACGTCGACGCCGCGGCCGCCGGTGGCGGTCCGGAAGGAGTCCTCGAAGTCGAGGGTGCGGCTGGAGGCGACCCGGTCGCCCGCCAGGCCGAGGCCGCGGAGCACGCCCCACTTGCCGGGGCCTGCGGTGGCGAGCACCACCGAGCCTCCGTGGCGGGCGAGTTGGACGGCGGCCTGGCCGACGCCGCCGGTGGCGGCGTGGATCAGGACGGTCTCGCCGGACCGGAGGCCGGCGAGGTCGTAGAGGCCGTGGTAGGCGGTGAGGAAGGCGACGGGGACGGTGGCGGCCTGGGCGTAGCTCCAGCCGTCGGGGATCCGGGTGAGCAGCCGGTGGTCGGTGACGGCGACCGGGCCGAGGGTTCCCTGGACCAGGCCCATCACCCGGTCGCCGGGCCGCAGTCCGGTGACGCCGGGGCCGGTCTCCAGGACGGTGCCGGCGCCCTCGGCGCCGATCCGGGCCCCACCCGGGTACATGCCGAGGGTGATCAGCACGTCGCGGAAGTTGAGGCCGGCGGCGCGCAGGGCGATCCTCACCTCCCCGGCGGCGAGCGGGCGTTCGGCCTCGGGGGCGGGCAGCAGGGCCAGCGAGTCCAGGCTGCCGGGGGTCGTGGTGTCGAGCCGCCAGGCCACGGCGGTGCCGGGGTCGAGCAGGTCGGCGGACCGGGTGCGGACCAGCCTCGGGACGCTGATCTCCCCAGCGCGCAGGGCGAGTTGCGGCTCGCCCGTGGCGAGGGAGGCCGACAGTGCGGTCGACAGGGCGGCGATCGTCCCGGTCGGGTCGGTCGCGGCGGACCGGTCGGCGCCGGGGGTTCCCGGGGCTCCGGGCGCGCCGCCCCCGAGGGCGGTGTCGACGTCCAGCAGGACGAACCGGTCCGGGTGTTCGGCCTGCGCGCTGCGGACCAGGCCCCAGACGGCGCCGGCGGCCGGGTCGGGCACGTCCTCGCCGGGGTGGGTGGCGACGGCGTGCTCGGTGACGAGGACGAGGGTGCCGGTCCGCTCGCCGTCCAGCCAGGCGTGCAGCAGGGCGAGGGTCTGCTCGGCGGTGCGGACGGGGGCGAGCACGGTCTGCCCGGCGCCGGCCTCGGCGAGGTCGGCGAGCACCGGGTGCTTCCCGGCGGGCGCGAGCGGCCGGGCGTCCTCGCCGAGCACGGCCCAGCCGTCGAGCGGGGCACCGTCGAAGGCGAGCGGCTGCCAGTCCAGGCGGTACAGCGAGTCCGGGCCCGCGGCGGCCGGGGCGCGCAGGGTGAGCGCGCCGACGGTGGCGACCGGCAGGCCGGCCGGGTCGGTCAGCTCCAGCGTGACGGTGTCCTGGCCGGCCGGGGTGATCCGGGCCCGCAGCGCGGCGGCGCCGGCGCGGTGGACGGTGACGTCCCGCCAGGAGAAGGGGAGGACCGTCCGTTCGGCGTCCAGGACGACGGCGTGCAGGGCTGCGTCCAGCAGGGCCGGGTGCAGCGCGTAGGCGCCGGCGTCGGCGGCGGTCGGGGCGATCTCGGCGTACCGCTCCTCGCCGAGTGCGGCGACGGCGGTGAGGCCGCGGAAGGCCGGGCCGTACCGGTAGCCGCGCTCGGCGAGCCGCTCGTAGGCGTCGTCGAGGCCGACCGGGGCGGCGGCGGGCGGGGGCCAGGCGGCGGTGTCCGCGCCGGGGGCGGCGGGCGCCCGGTCGGCCACGGTGCCGGTGGCGTGGGTGGTCCACTCGGCGCCGTCGGCGGCCCCGGTGTCCGGCTGGGAGCGGATCCGCAGCGGCCGGCGGCCCTCGGCGTCGGCGGTGCCGAGCAGCGCCTGGAGCCGGACGCCGCCGGTGGCGGGCAGGGGGAGCGGGGCCGCCAGGTCCAGCGACTCGACGTGGGCGGCCCCGGCGCGCAGCGCGGCCTGGACGGCCAGCTCCAGGAAGGCGGTGCCGGGCAGCAGGACGCCGTCGGCGACGGCGTGGTCGGCCAGCCACGGGTGGGTGCGCAGCGAGATCCGCCCGGCGAGCAGCCAGCCCTCGCCGTCCGGGAGTTCGGTGGCGGCGGAGAGCAGCGGGTGGCCGGTGGCGGCCAGGCCGGACGCGTCGGCGGCCCGGCCGGCGGGCTGGTCCAGCCAGTGCCGGCGGCGCTCGAAGGGGTAGGTCGGCAGGTCGGTGCGGGCCGGGCCGGACGGCAGGGCGGTGTCCCAGTCGACCGGCACGCCGTGGACGTGCAGCCGGGCGAGCGCCTCGGCCGCGGTCGCCGGCTCCGGGCGGTCGGCGCGCAGCAGCGCCGCGAGGGCCCTCGGCGCGGCGGGGGCGGGCCCGGCGGGGCCGGCCTCGGTGAGGGCGTCCTCGGTGAGGGCGGTGAGGCTCTCCTCGGCGAGGGCGGTGAGCACCGGGCCGGGTCCGAGTTCCAGGTAGGCGGTGGTGCCGAGCCCGTCCAGGGTGCGGACGCCCTCGTGGAACCGGACCGCCTCGCGGATGTGCCGGACCCAGTAGCCGGGGTCGGTCAGCTCGGCCGCCGAGGCGAGGGCGCCGGTCAGGTTGGACACCACCGGGAGGCGCGGCGGGTGGTAGGTCAACCGCTCGGCCACCGCGCGGAACTCGTCCAGGACGGCGTCCATGTGCGGCGAGTGGAAGGCGCGCCCGACGGTCAGCAGCTTGACCTGCCGCCCGCGCGCCCGCCACTCCTCGGCGAGCCGGCGCACCTCGTCGCCGTCCCCGGAGAGGACGACCGAGCCGGGCCCGTTGACGGCGGCGACCGACACCCGCCCGTCCAGTTCGGGCAGCACCTCGGCCTCGGTGGCCCGGACGGCGGCCATCGCGCCACCCTCCGGCAGCGCCTCCATCAGCCGGCCGCGGGCGGCGACCAGGGCCACGGCGTCCGGCAGCGTGAGCACGCCGGCCAGGTGGGCGGCGCTGAGCTCGCCGATCGAGTGCCCGATCAGGTGGTCGGGGCGCAGCCCGTACGCGGTGGTCGCCAGCCGGTGCAGCGCGACGTGCAGGGTGAACAGGGCGGGCTGGGTGTAGGCGGTGGTGTCCAGCAGGTCGGCCTGCGCGGTGCCCGGTGCGGCGAACAGGACGTCCTTCAGCGGGGCGGCCAGGTGCGGGCCGAACAGCTCGGCGACCTCGTCCACCGCCGCCGCGAACACCGGCTCGGCGCCGTACAGTTCGCGCCCGGCGCCGGCGCGCTGACTGCCCTGGCCGGAGTAGAGGAAGGCCAGCCGGGGCGTCCGGGCCGCCGTGGCGCGGAGCAGTCCGGGGGCGTCCGCGCGGTCGTCGGCCAGCGCCCGCAGGGCGTCGGCCCGGTCCGCGGGTCCGGCGCCGAGGACGGCGGCGCGGTGCGGGAAGTGCGTGCGGGTGGTGGCCAGGGAGCGGGCGAGGCCGGGGGCGCCGTGTCCGGCGAGGTCCAGCAGGCGGGCGGCCTGGGCCCGGAGGGCCGGCTCGGTGCGGGCGGAGAGCAGGAGCGGGGCGTGCGCGTCCGGTGCCGCGGTGGCGGTCGCCTCCGCGGCGGGCCCGGTGGCGGGCGCGGTGGCCGGCGCGGTGGCCGGCGCGGTGGGCTCCGTACCGGCCCCGGCGGGCGGGGCCTCCAGGATCAGGTGGGCGTTGGTGCCGCTGATCCCGAACGAGGAGACGGCGGCCCGGCGCGGCCGGCCCGTCTCGGGCCAGGGCGTGGCCCGGTCCAGCAGGCTGACGTCGCCGGCCGTCCAGTCGACGTGCGGCGACGGCGCGTCCAGGTGCAGGGTGCCCGGCAGTTCGCCGTGCTGCAGCGCCTGCACCAGCTTGATCACCCCGGTGACCCCGGCGGCGGCCTGGGTGTGGCCGATGTTGGACTTCGCCGAGCCGAGCAGCAGGGGGCGGGCCCGGTCCTGCCCGTAGGCGGCGAGCAGCGCGCGGGCCTCGATCGGGTCGCCCAGCGCGGTGCCGGTGCCGTGTGCCTCGACCGCGTCGACCTGGTCGGCCGTCAGCCCCGCGTTGGCGAGGGCCTGGCGGATCACCCGCTCCTGGGCCGGGCCGTTGGGGGCGGTCAGTCCGTTGGAGGCGCCGTCCTGGTTGACCGCACTGCCCCGGACGAGGGCCAGCACCCGGTGTCCGCGGCGGCGGGCGTCGGAGAGCCGCTCCAGCAGGACCAGCCCGGCGCCCTCCGCCCAGGCCGTGCCGTCGGCGGCGGCGGCGAACGGCTTGCAGCGGCCGTCGGGGGCGAGGCCGCGCTGGCGGCTGAACTCGGTGAACATGCCCGGCGAGGACATCACCGTCGCCCCGCCCGCGATCGCCAGGTCGCACTCCCCCGTGCGCAGCGCCTGCGCGGCCAGGTGGATCGCCACCAGCGACGAGGAGCAGGCCGTGTCGACGGTGATCGCCGGGCCCTCCAGGCCCAGCGTGTAGGCCAGCCGGCCCGAGGCGACGCTGGTGAGCGTGCCGGTCAGGGCGTGCCCCTCGTACCCGGGGAGCGTCTCGTGCAGGCGCGGGCCGTAGTCCTGCGGCATGACGCCGACGAAGACGCCGGTCCGGCTGCCGCGCAGAGTGGCCGGGACGATCCCGGCGCGCTCGGTCAGCTCCCACGCCGACTCCAGCAGCAGGCGCTGCTGCGGGTCCGTGGCGGCTGCCTCGCGCGGGGCCAGGCCGAAGAAGGCGCCGTCGAACTCGTCGGCGTCGTACAGGAATCCGCCCTGCCGGGTGTAGGAGCTGCCGGGGCGCTCGCCGTCCGGGTCGTAGAGGGCGTCGAGGTCCCAGCCGCGGTTCTCCGGGAACGGGCCGATGGCGTCCCTGCCGGTGCGGAGCAGCTCCCACAGCTGCTCGGGGGTGTCGGCGCCGCCGGGCCAGCGCCCACTGAGGGCGACGATCGCGACCGGGTCCTCGTCGAGGCCGTCGGAGGTCCGCGCCGAGGCGGCGCCCGCCGCCTCGGGGACGGCCGTGCGCGTGCCCGTCCGCCCGGACAGGAACGCGGCGACGGCGCGGGGGGTGGGCCGGTCGTAGACCAGGCTGGTCGGCAGGGTGAGGCCGGTCGCGCCGGCGAGCCGGTCGCGGAACTCGACGGACGCGACGGAGTCGAAGCCGAGGTCCTTGAAGGTGCGGTCCGGGTCGACCGCGTCCGGTCCGCCCGGCTCGCCCAGCACGATCGCGGCACCCGCGCGGACGGCCGCCAGCGCGGCCTCCTCGCCGAGGACGTCGGTGTCCGGGGCTTCGGCGCCCGGGGCGTCGACCGCCAGGACGTCGGTGGCCGGGGCGTCGGTGGCCGGGGCGCCCCCGGTCGGGTGACCCCCGTGCGGGGCGGCCCGGTTCGGGTCGACGGCGGTCGGTCCCGCGGTGGCGCCCAGCCAGAGCCGGCGGCGCTGGAACGCGTACGTGGGGAGCCCGGTGAGCCGCTCGCCCGGCCCGTAGAGGGCGGACCAGTCCACCGCCCCGCCCCGGGCGAACAGCTCGCCCACCGCGGCGTGGAACTGGTCGAGTCCGCCGTGGTCCCGGCGGAGCGTGCCGGTGACAGCCGCCACGCCGTCGGCCAGCTGGCCGAGCCCGACCGTCAGCACCGGGTGCGGGCTGCTCTCCACGAACGCCCGGTGCCCGTCGGCCAGCGCCGCGCGGACCGCGCGCTCCAGCCGGACGGTGCCGCGCAGGTTGCGGAACCAGTAGGCGGCGTCGAGTCCGGCGGTGTCGAACCGCTCGCCGGTGAGCGTCGAGTAGAAGGCGACGGACGCGGTCCGCGGGCGGATCCCCGCGAGCAGGGCGGGCAGGCTCTCCCTCAGCGGCTCCATCTGCGCCGAGTGCGAGGCGTAGTCGACGGGCACCAGCTTCGCCCGGACGCCCTCCGCCCGGTACTGCTCCACCAGGTCGGCGACGGCCGCCCGGTCGCCCGAGACCACGGTCGCGGACGGGCCGTTGACCGCGGCGATCCCGAGCTCGTCGGCCCGCCCGGCGATCCGCCCGGCGACCTCCTCGGCGGACAGCGGGACGGCCGCCATGCCGCCCCGGCCGGTCAGGCCCAGACCGGCGATGGCCTGCGACCGCAGCGCGACCACCGCCGCCGCGTCCTCCAGCGAGAGCGCACCGGCCACGTGGGCGGCGGCGATCTCCCCCTGGGAGTGCCCGATCACGGCGTCCGGCCGGACACCCGCCGCCTCCCAGAGCGCGGCCAGCGACACCATCACGGCGAACAGGGCGGGCTGCACCACGTCCACCCGCTCCAGGTCCGGCGTGCCCGGCCCGCCGCGCAGCACCGCCCCGAGCGACCAGTCGACGTGCGGGGCGAGGGCCTCCTCGCAGGCGGCGATCTTCGCCGCGAACACCGGTGCGGTGGCGAGCAGTTCGCGGGCCATGGCGTCCCACTGCGCGCCCTGGCCGGGGAAGACCAGCACCGTGCCGCTGCCGGTCGCGCCCGCAGTACCCGCCCGGTCGCCGGCCCCGTGCCCGGCGGCGTCCGGCGCCGGGCCGTCGGCGAACGCCGCGCGCGCCGCACCGTCGGTGGCGGCACGGCCCTGGGCCAGGCCCGCCGCCTGCCCGCCCTCGGCGAGCGCGTCGAGGGCGGTGAGCAGGCCCTCCCGGTCGGTGCCGGTCACGGCGGCGCGGTACTCGAAGGCGGTCCGGGTGGTGGCCAGCGACCGGCCGACCGCCACCGGGTCGGCGCCCGCCCGGTCGGCGAACGCACGGAGCCGGGCGGCCTGCCGGCGCAGCGCGGCCGGGGTCCGGGCGGAGAGCGGCCAGAGCAGCGGCCCGCCGGGCACGGTCACGACCGCGGTGTCCTCGGCCGGCGCCTCGCCGACGCCTCCGGGCTCCCCCTCCTCCCCCGGCGGGGCGGTCTCCGGGGCGTCGGCCACCAGCACGTGCGCGTTGGTGCCGCCCACGCCGAAGGAGCTGACGCCGGCGATCAGCCGGCCCGCGGCGTTCGGCCACGGTCCGGAGTCGGTCCGCACCGCGAGGCCGAGCCGCTCGAAGGGGATGTCCGGGTTGGGGGTGACGAAGTTGAGGCTGGCGGGAATCCTCCGGTGCCGCACGGCCAGGACCGTCTTCAGCAGGCCGACGATGCCCGAAGCGCCCTCCAGGTGACCGACGTTGGTCTTCGCCGAGCCGACCAGCAGCGGCTGCTCCGCCGGGCGCCCGGCGCCCAGTGCCGCGCCCAGGCCCGCCGCCTCGACCGGGTCGCCCACGCGGGTGCCCGTCCCGTGCAGCTCGACGTACTGGACCAGCCCGGGGGCGACGCCGGCCCGCCGGGCGGCCTCGCGGACCACCGCCGCCTGGGCGTCCGCGCTGGGGACGGTCAGGCCGTCGGTCGCGCCGTCGCTGTTGACCGCGCTGCCGAGCAGCACCGCGTGGACGCGGTCGCCGTCCGCCACCGCGCGGGTGAGCGGCTTCAGCACCAGCAGCACGCCGCCCTCGCCGCGCGCGTAGCCGTTGGCCCGGGCGTCGAAGGTGTAGCAGCGGTCGTCGGGCGAGAGCGCGCCGAACCGGTCGACGGTGAGCGTCGACTCGGCCGCCAGGTTGAGGTTGACGCCCGCCACCAGCGCGACGTCCGACTCGCCGCCGCGCAGGCTCTCCAGCGCGAGGTGGACGGCGACCAGGGAGGAGGACTGCGCGGAGTCGACGGTGAGGCTCGGACCGCGCAGGTCGAGGGCGTAGGAGACGCGGTTGGCGATGATGCCCCGGTTGAGACCGGTGAGGCTGTGCCGGGTGATCGCGCCGGCGCCGGTGGTGAGCGTGGTGTAGTCGGCGGCGATGGCGCCGACGAAGACGCCGGTACGGCCGCCGGCCAGCGCGGCGGGCAGGACGCCGGCGTTCTCCAGGGCCTCCCAGGCGAGTTCGAGCACCAGCCGCTGCTGCGGGTCGGCGGCGGCGGCCTCGGCCGGGGAGAGGCCGAAGAACTCGGGGTCGAACCGGTCGACGTGGTCGAGCCACCCGCCCGCCCGGGGCGGCTCCGCGCCGCCGAAGCGCTGCGGCGGCGCGGAGCCGACCGCACTCGCACCCGTGTCGAGCAGCTTCCAGAACGCCTCCGGGTCCGCCGCTCCCGGCAGCCGGCAGGCGACGCCGACGACGGCCACCGCCTCGGGCGGGCCGGGCTGCGGTGCGGACGGGTCGAGGGGTTCCAGGCGCGCCATGGTGGGTTCCACTCCTGAGGGCCGGTGGCTCGGATCGACCCTCAGAGTTCCGTGGATCCGCGCCGGTCGGGCCCCTAGCCAACCCCTGTAGAACCCCTATGACGTGGTCCCCTCAGCCTGCCGACCTGCCCGTCCGTCCCTCCGGCCACCCCCTGCGGCCCTCCCCCGGCCGGGCCGCCCGCCCGGCCGGATCCCGCGCCGAACGCGGCCGGGCCGCGTACCGGACGGGATCGTGTCCGGTACGCGGCCCGGCCGCGGGGCGGCCCACCGCCGGCGGTCGCCGGGAGCGCGGGCCTCAGCCGGCGACGAGGTCGGCCGGGCGGTTGCGCGCTCCGAGTGCGCGCACGGGTCCCTCCTCGGGGCCGCCGGCGCCCGTACCCGGACCGACCAGCTTGGCGAGGTCGACCCGGCGACGGACCCCGAGCTTGCGGTAGACCCGGGTGAGGTGCTGCTCGACGGTGGAGACGGTGATGTAGAGCTTGCGGGCGATGTCCCGGTTGGAGAGCCCGCGGGCCGCCAGTTCGGCGACCCGCCGCTCGGCCTCGGAGAGCCCGCCGGCGGCCGGTTCGCCCACCGGGTCCGCGGCCGGGCGCTCGGCGGGCACGACGGCCAGCGGCGGGTTGCGCCGGAGCCGGCGGTCGGTCTGCCGGGCGCGGCCGGGGTCCCCGTCGTTCCGGTGGGCCTCGCTCAGCTCGGAGAGGGTGGCGGAGAGGTCGGCCTCGGCACCGGCCTCCTCCAGCAGGGCGACGGAGCGCTCCAGCAGCTCGGTCCGCTCGGACCGCTCCCCCGCCGCCGCGCGGATCCGCAGGGCCAGACCGCGGACCCGCGGGTGTCCGGCCGGGCCGAGTCGCGCGAGCTGCTGGTCGGCCAGGGCCGCCGCGGTGGGGCGGTGGCCGAGAGCGAGGTACGCCCGGGCCGCTCCGAGCCGCCAGGGCGCGATCGCGGGCAGGTGGTCCAGGCCCCACCGGGCCATCGCGTCACCGCAGGCGCGGTAGTCGGCGAGCGCCTCCTCGGCCCGCCCGAGGGCCAGCCGGTGGCCGGCGAGCGCGAACCGGTGGTGCAGCCCCGCGGGGGTGCGGGCCATCCCCTCGGGGGTGGGCAGCTCCAGGAAGTGGGCGGCGTCCTGGTGCAGGCCCGCCGCCGTACGGGCGGCGGCCATGGTGGCCAGGGGGAGCCCGGCCGCCACCCCCCAGGCCTCCGGCCGGACGTGGGCGAAGGCCGCCCGGCCGGCCTCGTCGGCGGCCCGCAGGTCGCCCTGGCGCAGCGCCGCCTCGGCCCGCAACGCGGCCAGCAGGGCGTGCCAGTTGGCGCCGCAGCGGGCCCCGGCCCGCTCGGCGAGCGGACCGCACCAGTGCGCGGCCCGGTCGGCCCGGTCGGCGTAGAGCAGGACGGTCAGCGCGGCGGTCAGCGACTCGGTGCGGACACCGCCGAGCCGCCCGGCGCGCAGGATCAGTTCGGCCTGGACGACCGCCGTCTCCGGTGCGACCGTGCCGGCCAGCAGGGCGGCGAGCAGGCGCATGCCGTCGCCCCGGTGGTCGGCCGTCGTCGGCCGGCCCGGCTGCGGGCGGGCCGGGTTGGGCAGCAGACCCGGGTACCAGTACGCGAGCCAGTGGCGCAGGGCCTCGGCGGGGGCGGCGTTGCCGGGCTCGGCCTCGAACCGGGCGAGGGCGGCGACCCCCTGCTCGGTGCGCCCGTGCCAGAAGTGGTGGCGGACGACCTTCAGCTCGTGCCGCCGCGCGGCGGCCGCGTCGGTCACCGTGCCGGGCAGGGTGGGCACGCACTCGACGGCCGCCGTCCCGAAGGAACCGAGCACGCCGACGACGGGGCCGTGGCCCGCCTCGGGCCCGAACCCTCCGGTGCTGTGGAGCCCGTCGGCCCGGCCCGCCACCCCACGGATCGGCCCGCCCGTCGGCCCACCGGACGGGTGGCCGTGCGGGTCGCGGTGCAGGTCAGCACGCAGGTCACCGCGCAGGTGACCGGACAGGCTGCCGGACAGGTCGCCGGAGAGCCAGCCGGACAGGCCGCCCTCCGTCCCCCCGACGGGGCCGGCGTCGTCCGCGGTCCACGCCCCGCCGAAGCCGGCGGCGCTCCCGAGGGTGCTCGCGGCCACGCTTCCGACGGCGCTCGGCGTCGCGCCGAAGCCCCCGGTGCTCCCGGCACCACCGACTCCACCGACCGGGCCGGCACCGCCGGTCCCGTCCAGGCCCGGCGGCCAGCCGTAGGTGCCCGCGCCGGTGCCCGCGCCGCCCCCCGTGCCCGCGCCCGGTCCGGGCACCTCGCCGGAGGCACTGCCGGCAGCCGACAGCGAACTGCGCAGGTGCCCCTCCGCCACCCGTGCGTGCCCGTGCACGGTCGCGTCGGCCGCTCCGGCCGCGCGCAGCAGCCGGCCGGCCCGCTGGTGCAGGGCCGCCAGCTCGACCGGCCGCATCGCGGCCAGCAGGTCCCCGGCGGCGGTCGGATGGCGGAATCCGCCGTCCCGGAAGAGACCGGCCGCGTGCAGCAGGTAGAGCGCCCTGGGCAGCGAGTCCGGGGCCAGCAGGAGGAGTTCGGCGAGCAGGTCCGGGGTCGCGGACGCGCCGAGCACGGCGACGCCCCGAGCGTAGTGCAGCGCCAGCGGGTCGATCCGGTGCAGGCAGTGCATCAGCCCGCGCCGGTAGCCCTCGCCGACGACCAGCTCGTCCGGGACGCCGGCGGTCTCCTGGTCGCCGATCAGGCTGTGCACGAGCAGCGGGTTGCCGCCCGTCAGGGCGTGCGCCTCGACGGCCAGTCGGGCGGACGCCGCGCCGAGCCGGGCCCGGAGGAGTTCGGCGACCAGGTCGGCGGAGAGCAGGTCGAGGCGGATGTGCTGGTGGTGCGGCTGGCGGGCGAGTTCGACCTCGAAGAAGGGGTTGGACGGGGTCATGGTCTCGCGCGAGCTGAGCACCGTGAGCACACCCGCGCTGCGGGTACGGCGGACCAGGTAGAGCAGGAACTCCAGCGACTGCGGGTCGGCGTCCTGCCGGTCGTCGACGGCGATCAGGACGGGGGCGCGCTCGGCCAGCCGGCGGACCAACCGGAACAGGCCCTCCAGGGTGCGCTGGGTGAGCTGCCCCTGCGGGCCGTCCGGCAGGACCGGGCGGGCCCCCTCGGCGGCGCCCTGGGCGAGCAGCGACTCCGCCGCGGCGGCCTCCTCCGGTTCGAGGTCGGCGCCCTGGAGCAGTTGCCGGGCCAGCCCCAGCGGGAACTCCCGCTCCAGCGGCGAGCCGGTGCCGACGAGGACGTGCGCGCCGCGCTCGGCCGCGGTGTCGGTGAAGGCGTAGAGCAGGTCGCTGCGGCCGCTGCCGACCGACCCGTGCAGGACGATCACGCTTCCGGCTCCGGCCGCGCAGCGGTCGAACGCGTCGCGCAGTCTCCGGTACTCGGGCTCCCGGCCGACCGGGAGGGATCTCGACGGGTCTCGGGGCGCGGGGAAGGTGGGCATCCGTTCTCCTGGAGCAATGCGCACGGGAGGTCGGGCCGCTGGGCGCTCCTCCTCGCACGGGGTCGTGGGCGAGGGAATCGGACGGACCGACCGAGGCGGGCAGCACTGCCCGGCCGGCCGACCGGCGTCAGCGACAGAGGGAGCTGGCGCGCCGGAGCAGGTCGACGTCGAGCCTGGCCACCAGCCTGAGGCCCGCGGCGTTGCGTCCGCCCGCCCGCTGTTCCACGACCTTCTCCGTCCCCCGAGCCCAACCGGGCCATGACTGCGCTTGTGACGACGCGTCATCGGAACACCACGTCACCCGGCTTATCCCCGGGGCACCCCACCGCAGTGTGGGGGTTGCCAGTCAGCCGGCCGGGGCCCGTGGCTGACATTCTTCGCCGGTCCGAGTCTAGGAAGGCGCCGCCGATCCCGTCAATTGCGGGAACCGCCCTCGGCGTCCACGAATCCGCCGGTCCGGACGTCGGCCGCACCGCCGCGAAACGGGGCGCAATCCGGCCGCAACACCGCTGCCACAGTGGGTCGGTGGGCGGACGGCGAGGTCCGGACCGGCGGGTTCCGCTCTGACGGTCCGTCGGTTGCCCGGGGGCCGTTCCGGGGCCCGGCCGACCGTGCGCGAAGGGCACCGGCGGCCTCACCCGGCGGGCCCGGGGGCCCGGGTGAGGCCCCTGTCGCCGGCAGGCGAGGCGGCCCGGTCCCCGCTCGGGTACGACCGGACACACGATCGGCACGATCACCCGGCCCCGCAAGGATCCCGCCACGGCCCCGCCGGTCCCGCTCCGGCGCCCGCCCTCGCCCGCCGTCCCACCCGCCGTCCCACCCGCACCGTCCCGTGCCGGCGTGCCCTCGACCCCTACCCCGCCAGCCCGTGCGCCGTCAGCCGCTCGCGCAGCCCGGCCAGTTCGTGCCGCACCAGCGCCGGCAGCCCCGCCCCGCCGGCGTCCGCCGCGAACACCGGGCCCAGCAGCTCCGCCGCCGCCCGGGGGTCGCGCGCCACCAACAGGCAGTCCGCCACCCGGACGGTGAACAGCAACCGGGCGGAGGGCAGTTGGTCGGGCGCGAGGAGGGCGAGCGCCGTCTCGGCGGCGTCCACGGCCCGGCGCGCCAGCCGGAGGTCCCCGGCGGCGGCGGCCGCGTCGCGCAGTGCCGCGGCGGCGCCCGCCTCCACCCGCAGCCGCATCGAGGCGATGGAGAGCCAGGCCGCGTCCGTCTCGTCGTGGGCCCCGATGTGGTCGAGGTGGAGCCGCGCGCGGGCGAGGTGCCGGACGGTGGCGCGGACGTCGCCCGCCAGCGCGTAGGCGCGGGCCTGGCCGATCTGGCTCATCGCCCCCGCCCAGTGCCGGCCCGGCGCCGCCCGGGCCATCTCGCGGGCGTACCCGAGCGCGGCGGCGGGGTCGCCGTCGAGGCGGGCGAGGGCACTCATGTCGCTGAGCGCGGCGACCTGGGTGGCGGGGTCCCCGGCGAGTTCGGACCAGCTGAGGGCGCGGTCGAAGCAGGCCATCGCGGTGGCGTTGCGGCCGTCCTGCATGCGCAGGGCGCCGGCCGCGTGGGCGTACTCGGCGGCGAGCCGGGCGAGCGGGCGCCGGGTCAGGCCCGCCGGGTGGGCGGCGAGGCGCCGGAGGATGACCCGGAGGGTCTCCTCGACGGCGGCGGTGCCGGGGCCGGTGGGGGCCTCGCCGGCGCGGAGGTGGGCGGCGAGCAGGCCGGTGAGGGCGTGGGCGGTGTCGGGGTCGAGGGGCGGGGCGGTCTCGGGGTCGGCGGCGCGGAAGGCGGCGTGCAGGGCGGCGAGGTCGGTGGCCTCGGGGACGGCGCAGCCGTCGGCGTCGTGCAGCGGACAGAGCAGTCCGTAGTCGGGGAGGCGCTCGGGCGGCCGGGCGGTGAGCGAGGGCGGGAGGGCCGGGCCGACGAGGGAGACGGGCGGGCCGGGGAGCGGGGGACGGGCCCAGTCGGCCGGCAGCCCGGCGCCGTCCTCCGGTTCGCCGTCCTCGGCCCGTCGGCAGGCGGTGCGCAGTTCGCCGCCGGCGGCGAGGAGGTCGTCGAGGCGGTCGGCGAGGCGCGGGCTGGTGCGGCGGGTGCCGTGTTCGAGCTTGCTGACGGCGGTGTGGTCGTAGCCGATCTCGGCGCCCAGCTGGGCCTGGGTGAGGCCCGCGCGGCGGCGCCACTGCCGCAGGCGGAGGCCGAAGGCACGCCAGAGTTCGTCCTCGGCGAGGGTCGCCGCGCCGCGGTTCCGGTGCAACGGGGCTGCCCTCCCGAGTGCGCTCCCGGGCCTTCCGGTGGGGAGGTCCGCTGAGGAGGACGGTACTGGACGGAGGACCCCTCCGTACATGACGTGGTCTCAACCACTTTTCCCCTCTGGTCTCAACCTCTCCACCAGCTGGTCTCAACCTCTGCACGTGCCCTGGCCTCCCACGCTGCCCTTCCGGACCCCAACACCGTTACCGGGTGGGCGGCTTGACAGAACTTGCCAACAGCTCGAAGTGCTCGCCGAACCCGTTGACCGTGGCATGACGGCGTGTGAGGGTTCCGGCACCCGAGCGCGGACGCCCGCAACGGCCGTCCCCCATGCGGCCCGCGGTGAGTGCCTTTCCGGCACACCCGTCCGCGGTCGAGCACCCCCACGTTCGAGGAGCCTCGTAATGAAACGCAGATTACTGACGGCGGGCACCACCCTGGCCGTCCTGGCAGGCATGCTCACCGCCACCGCGGTCGGGCAGGCCGCTGCCGACCCGGGCCCGTCGGCCATCGCGCCGCCGAGCGCGCTGACCGCAGCCGTGAACGCCGCCGACCAGGCGGCCGCGGCAGGTCTGGACGCCCTGGCCAAGGGCCCGGGCGAGACGTACGAGCGTCAGTCCGTCACCCCCTGGCTCGCCGGCCTCTACTCCGTCGCCTACGAGCGCAGCTACAAGGGCCTGCCGGTGGTCGGCGGCGACGCCGTCGTCATAGCCGACGGCGAGGGCAAGGTGCGCGGGTCGCAGTCCGCCTCCTCCGGCCCGATCGGCGTGCCGACCACTCCCCTGATCAGCGCCGACAAGGCGGAGAAGACCTCCCGCACCAAGCTGGTCACCGTCAACGGCGTGGAGACGCGCCGCCTGGTGGTCCGCGTCCAGGACGGCGCCGGGCGACTCGCCTGGGAGACCGTGCTCACCGGCCGCACCGAGTCGGCGCCGAGCCGTCTGCACGTCTTCGTCGACGCCCGCAGCGGCGAGGTCATCGACAGCTACGACGACGTCCGGGCCGGCACGATCAACAGCAAGTGGAACGGCCCGCCGCCGGTCACCATCACGACCACCGGCTCCGGCAGCTCGTACTCGCTGCGCGACCCGAGCCGGCCGGGCCTGAGCTGTGCCGACAACGCCACCGGCCAGGTGTTCTCCAAGTCCTCCGACTCCTGGGGCAACGGCAGCCCCACCAGCAAGGAGACCGGCTGCGGCGACGTGATGTTCGCGGCGCAGAAGGAATGGGACATGCTCCGGGACTGGCTGGGGCGCAACGGCCACAACGGGAACGGCGGCAGCTGGCCGGTCAAGGTCGGCCTGAACGACGTCAACGCCTACTGGGACGGCTCCTCGGTCTCGATCGGCCACAACAACGCCAACGAGTGGATCTCCTCGATCGACGTCGTCGGCCACGAGTTCGGCCACGGCATCGACCAGTTCACCCCGGGCGGCGCCAACAACGAGAACGGCCTGGGCGAGGGCACCGGCGACATCTTCGGCGCACTGACCGAGGCGTACGTCAACCAGCCCGCCCCGTACGACAACCCGGACTACACCGTCGGCGAGATGATCAACCTGGTCGGTCGCGGTCCGATCCGCAACATGGCCAACCCCTCGCTGGTCAACGGCGACCCGAACTGCTACTCCTCCTCGATCCCGAGCACCGAGGTCCACGCGGCCGCCGGCCCGCTGAACCACTGGTTCTACCTGCTCGCCGAGGGCTCCAACCCGGGTGGCGGCAAGCCCACCAGCCCGACCTGCAACAGCTCCACGATCACCGGCATCGGCATCAAGGACGCGGGCCGGATCTTCTACGGCGGCATGCTGCTCAAGACCAGCGGCATGACCTACAAGAAGTACCGGACCACCACCCTGACCGCCGCCAAGAACCTCGACTCCACCTGCAACCTGTTCAACCGCACCAAGGCGGCCTGGGACGCGGTCAGCCTCCCGGCGCAGCCCGCCGACCCGACCTGCAACGTGACCGGCCCCGAGTTCTCCCTCGCGGTGAGCCCGACCGCCGGCTCCGTCCAGCCCGGCGCGTCCACCTCGGCGACGGTCAACACCGCGGTGGTCTCGGGCAGCGCCCAGACCGTCGCCCTGACCGCCTCCGGCGCGCCGAGCGGTGCCACCGCGACGGTCAGCCCGTCCTCGGTGCAGAGCGGCTCGTCCGCCACGCTGAACATCACGACCTCCAACACCACGGCCCCCGGCACCTACGTGATCACGGTCACGGGCACCGCGGCGACCACCCACACCGCGCAGTACACGCTGACGGTCGGGAACGGCAACCCCAACCCCAGCGCGCCTGACATCAGCGTCGCCAACGTCCAGGCGCACCTGAGCCAGTTCAACACCATCGCCTCGCAGAACGGCGGCAACCGCCGCACCGGCACCGCCGGGTACAGCCAGTCGCTGGCCTACGTGAAGGCCAAGCTCCAGGCGGCCGGCTACACCGTCAGCGAGCAGACCTGCTCCACCTGCACCTACACCGCCAACAACCTGATCGCCGACTGGCCGGGCGGCCCGGCCGACCAGGTCACCATGTTCGGCGCGCACCTGGACGGCGTCGCCGCCGGCCCGGGCATCAACGACAACGGCTCCGGCTCCGCCGTGCTGCTGGAGACCGCGCTGGTCCTGGCGCAGCAGAACCCGACCATGAACCGGCACGTCCGGTTCGCCTGGTGGACGGGTGAGGAGCAGGGCCTCCAGGGCTCGAAGCACTACGTCAACCAGCTGAGCTCCACCCAGCGCAGCGCGATCAAGGGCTACTACAACTTCGACATGGTCGGCTCGCCCAACGCCGGCTACTTCATCAACAACGTCAACTCCGCCACCTCGGCACCGATGAAGGCGTACTGGGACTCGCTGAACCTCCAGCCGGAGGAGAACGTCGAGGGCCAGGGCCGGTCGGACGACGCCTCGTTCCAGTCGGCGGGCATCCCGACCTCCGGCTACGCGGCCGGCGCCAGCGCCACCAAGACCTCGGCCCAGGCGGCCAAGTGGGGCGGCACCGCGAACCGCGCGTACGACTCCTGCTACCACTCGGCGTGCGACACCACCAGCAACATCAACGCCACCGTGCTGGACCGCAGCGCCGACGGCGTCGCGTACACCCTGTGGAAGACCTCGGTCGGCACCGGCCCCATCCCGACCAACGACTTCTCCATCGGGGTGAACCCGGGCTCCGGCACGGTCAAGCCGGGTGAGTCGACCAACGCGTCGGTCTCCACCCAGACCACCTCCGGCTCGGCCCAGACGGTGAACCTCACCGTCGCCGGCGCCCCGACCGGTGTGACGACCTCGGTCAGCCCCTCCTCGGTGCAGTCCGGCGGCTCGGCCACGCTGAACATCTCGGTCGGCTCCTCCGTCCCGGCCGGGACCTACAACCTGACCGTGACGGGTACCGGCTCGGTCAGCCACTCCACCTCCTACTCGCTGGTGGTCGGCACCGACCCGGGGCCGGGCAACGGCACCTGGGCGGCCGGCACCACCTACCAGGCGGGTGACACCGTGACCTTCAACGGTCTCAGCTACCGGTGCCTCCAGGGCCACACGGCCCAGGTGGGCTGGGAGCCTCCGATCGTCCCGGCCCTCTGGCAGCGGATCTGAGCGGACCGGATCCGTTTCCGGGACGGGACACAGGCGGTGCCGCGGTTCGTCGAGGGGGACGAACCGCGGCACCGCCGCTTTGTGCGCCCCGGCTCCGCGCCGGCCCTCCCGGCGCCCCGTCACCGCTCCGGGGACCTCCCGCTCCGCGAAGCACTCCGGGAAGCGCTCCGGGGACCTCCCCGTCGGGGTGACGCCCGGTGACCGGAGCGTCACCGCACACCGGCGGGCTGACGTAGAGTCGGCGCGGACCCCACGCCGGTCCCCGACCGAGGAGGCACCCGTGACCACCACCGCGCACCCCGGCCCCGACCGCCCCGCAGGCTCCGACGAAGCACCCACCGGGGGCAGCGGGGGCAGCGGGGGTACCGCTCCCGCGCCCGTTCCCGAGCTCCCCGCCGAGGCGGTCGAGGAGTGGCGCACCGAGGAGGCGGAGCTGGTCGACCTGCTGTCCCGCGCCCACCGGCACCTCGGCGGCGTCGCCGCGTTCCGGATCGGGCCCCGGCCCACCGTGCTGGTCACCGACCCGGAGGCCGTCCAGCACGTGCTCGGCCGCCACCCCGCGCGCTACGTCAAGCGCTCCCACCGCGCCCGGGTCCTCACCGGCGAGGGCGTCCTCTCCGCCACCGGTGACGCCTGGCGGAACCAACGCCGAGCGCTCCAGGCCCAGTTCACCGGGACCGGGATGCGCCGCCACGAGCAGCGGATCGCCGCCGCCGCCCACCGGGCCGCCGACCGCTGGGCGGCGTACGCCCGCACCGGCGAGACCCTCGACGTCGGCGACGAGATGCGGCACTTCGCCCTCGACACCATCTGGCGGGCCCTCACCGGCCACCCGCTCGACCCGGCCACCGCCCACGAACTCGACCGCATCGCCGCCGTGGTGGCCGCCCTCCCCCAGCTGCCCTCCGACGGCGACCGGGCCCACGAGGCCGTCGCCGCCGACCTCGCCCGGATCGACGCGGTCGCGCACGCCGCCATCGACACGGCCCGCCACCGGGAGGACGGTCCCGACGGACCCGGCGTGCTGCGCGTCCTGCTCGACGCCGCCGAGCACGACCCCGCGTACACCGACCGGCTGATCCGCGACGAGCTCGTCACGCTGCTGGTCGCCGGCCACGAGACCACCGCCACCACGCTCACCTGGCTCTACCTGCTCCTCGACCGGAACCCCGAGGCGCGCACGTGGGCCCTCGCCGCCGGTCCCGAGGGCTCCCCCGAACGGCGCGAGGCCGTCCAGGCCCTGGTCGCCGAGACGCTCCGGCTCTACCCGTCGGCCTGGATCCTCCCCCGGCACGCCCTCACCGACGACACCCTGGCCGGCCACCGCGTCGAGGCCGGCACCGACCTGCTGGTCTGCCCGTACCTCACGCACCGCGACCCGGCGCTCTGGCCCGACCCCGGCCACTTCGACCCGACCCGGTTCACCGCCGGAGGCGCCCGCCCCGCACACCTGGCCGCCTACTTCCCGTTCGGCCTCGGCGCCCGCGCCTGCCTGGGCACCCAGTTCGCCCTGCGCGAGTCCACCGCGGTGCTCGAACTCCTGCTCCCCGCGCACCGGGTGGAGTTCCTGAGCACCCCCGCCGGGGCCACCTACAGCATCACCGTCCGCCCCGACGGCCCGACCCCGGCAGTCCTCACGGGGCCGTGACCGCCGGGGTACCGGACGGCTCCTAGGCGAGCGGGCCGTAGTAGCCGCCGAGGAGTTGGAAGTAGGCCGGGTCCAGGGCGTTCAGGAACGGCGGTGCCGACCTGATGTCGCTCTTCGTCCGGCCGATGTGGACGATCCGTTCGGCCGGGTCGATCTTCGTCACGGTGCCGGCGGGCAGCAGCACCTGGTGGCCGAAGAGCCACCCGGTGTCGACCACCAGGTAGGCGGCGTCGACCTCGACGGTGTGCCGGTCCACCTTGCCCACGTAGCCGTCGAGGGCGTGGACCGCGAAGCCGGTGAGGTCGAGGGCGGCTTCGTGCCCGGATCCGCCGAGGTAGCGCCACAGACCGTTGCTGTCGCTCATCTGAACTCCTTTTCCTTCCAGCGGTGTTCGGGTCCCTGCGCGGCCGGTCGCGCGGGGGTCAGCGGCGCCGGCCGACCTGGGCCGCGGTGGTGAAGGAGATGAGAGCCGCGGCGACACCGACCTGGAGCAGGTGGCGGATCCAGTCGACGCCACCGGTGTGCCGCACGCCCAGCGCGCCGGCGAGGGCGTTGCCGACGAGGGCGCCGACCAGTCCCAGCAGGATCGTGAGCCAGAGCGGCACGGGCTGCCGGCCCGGCAGGACGAGCTTGGCGAGCAGGCCGACGACCAGCCCGACGACGAGTGCCCAGATCAGGGTCATGAGTAGGCCTCCTGTTCGGCTCCGTACGCCCCGGCCGTCCGGCGGGGGCGTCCACCGTCTGCCCCCGTCCGGCGGTTCCACTCCTCCCGGATCGGCGCGCGGCGCGGACGCGCCGGTGACCCGGCCGGTGCTGCGGCCGGGCCACGACGTCAGGGGGTCGTCGGGTCAGGGAAAGGACACCACCGTCGACGGAACGGTGGAGGTGCCCGAGGTGGCGCCGCCGGTGCCGTTGATCACGTGCTCGAACTGGCCGTTGCCGCCGAGCGAGACCACCGACAGCCCGTGGAACCGCACGCCCGGCCGGACCGGTGCCTCGAATCCGTGGTCCATCCGGATCGTCGGGTCCACGTTGAAGTAGCAGTAGCTGCCGAGGCCCCACCCCTCGTGGACGGCGACGTCGTCGCCCACCTTGTACGCGGCGAAGCCCTTGGTGGCGCCGTTCTGCACGGCCGCCTGGTTCGGGGCGTCGTAGGCGATCTCGTTCTGGTAGAAGATCGTCCGACCGCGCTCGCCGGTCCACTCGACGTCGTACTTCTTGAAGTGCTCGACGAAGAGGCCGGTGGCGAGCACGTCGTCGCCGCGGACCAGCAGGCCGTAGTCGGAGGGGTTGACGGTCCACCCCACGCCCGCGCCGTGGTCGGCGCGCCAGATCCAGGTGTGGTCGATGACGACGTCGTCGCTGTTGACGACGATCCCGGTGGTCGCCGATCCGGGACCCGCCCCGCCGACCCGGACGAAGACGTCCTGGAGGGTGGTCGGGTCCGCCGCGTGGTCGGCGGCGGCGTTGTCCGGGCCGATCTGCACCAGCGTCGCCGAGTTGACGGGTCCGGCGTCGACCAGCAGGCCGGCCAGCCGGACGCCGTCCACGTCGGCGACCCGGATCGCGGTCACCCCGTGGTCGGGCACCACGGTGGCCAGGCCGAGGCCGAGCACCACCGTGCCGGGCCTGGTCACCTCGATCGGCCGGTCGACGTGGTAGACGCCGGGGGTGAAGAGCAGGTCCAGGCCCTGCGCGAGCGCGGTGTTGATGGTGGCGGCGGTGGCCCCGGGCTTGACCAGGTAGAACTGCGTGAGCGGTCGCGAGGTGCCCTGCGGGACGCCGTCCCAGGAGACGCCGCGGGCGTCGGTGCGCCTGGCCGGGACGAAGACCCGGTACTCGTTGCCGTCGAGGTAGAGGAAGGGCTTCTCGCGCGAGACCGGGGTGGTGTCGAGCGTGGTGTAGGGCGGGTTGGGGAAGCCCTGCGCGGGCGCGCCCTGGACGCCGGAGAACACCTGGTTCCACACCCCGTTGGAGAAGCCGCCGATCGCGCTGTCCCGGGTGTACCACTGCTGTTGCGAGTAGTTGCCGATACCGCCGTCGATCCGGCTGTCGGCGATGTAGCCGCCGCTGGCCCATCCGTAGCCGTTCGGGGCGAGGTTGAGACCGCCGCGGACGTGCATCCGGCGGAACGGCGCGGCCTGGGCGACGGCCCAGCGGTCGGTGCCGTTGACCGGGTTGAGCGCCAGGTTCTCGGCGGAGCGCCAGAAGTTCTGGGTCGCGTTGCCGTTGAACCAGCCGGCGTCCACGGTGACGTCGCCGTTGATCGTGGTGTCGTCGGGCTTCAGGCCGAGGCCGGACACCGAGGTGTAGAAGCCCAGTTGGACGTTGAGGTCGCGGTAGCTGCCCGGCTTGAAGAGCAGCGCGTACCGCTCGGGCCCGAACTGGTTGGCCTCCTGCCGACGGAAGATCTCGTCGGCCTTGGCCTGGATGCCCGGTGTGGCGGGGTCGAAGACCAGCACGTTGGGTCCGAGGTCGCCGCCGCCCTGCACCGGCGGCACGCCCGGCCCGTCGGTGGCCGCGATCCGGAACTCCCAGAGCGAGTAGCCGTAACCGGTGCCCCGGGCGAGCCCGTTGACCCGGACGAAGCGCCCGCTCCCGGAGACCGTGAGGGTCTCGGTGCCGCCGGTGCCGTGCTCGGTGGAGTGCAGCGTCCGCCAGGTGGTGCCGTCGTCCGAGGTCTCGATCCGGTAGGAGCGCCCGTACGCCGCCTCCCAGACGAGTTCGACGCGGCACAGCTGCCGGACGGAGCCGAGGTCGACCTGGAGCCACTGCGGGTCCGCGAACGCCGAGGACCAGCGGGTGCCGGGGTCGCCGTCCACCGCGTTGGCCGCGGACAGGCCGCCGTTCTCGACGGAGGAGGCGGTGGCGGGCCGCCCCTTCGCCGCGTCGGCGGCGCCGCAGTCGGCGGCCCGGTCGGCTGCCCGGTCGGCTGCGGCCTGCGCGGACGCCGGCCGGGCGGACCCGGTGTGGGCCGGCTCGGCGAGCGCGGCCGGCCCGGGCAGGGCGAGGGCGCCGGCCGCGAGCAGGGCCAGGCCGATCCGGGCGGCCGGGGCCGGGGCGGGACGTGGACGTGGACGTGGACGTGCCGAGGTGAGCCTCATGGGCTGCTCCTCCGGGTGGGGGTCGGTGGGTGAGGGGGCGCACGCCCGTGCCCGGCCCGGCACAGTGGGGCACCGGGCGATGGGGGAACGGTGGGGCGGCTCGGCGGATCCGCGTGCCGGCCGGCTCGGGTGGGGCGGCCGGGCAGCGCGGACCGCCGCAACGGGCGGTCACCGGGGTACGTACCGGCCACGTGTCGGGCCACACGTCGGGGTGCGGACCGCCGCACGTGCGGCGGTCCGTGGCGGGGCACGCGTCGTGGCACGTACCGGGGTGTCACCGACCCGTTGTCCGGGCCCGGGGAGCACCTCCTGACCGGGAGTCTCAGGGCTCCCGATCCGGAGTGTCAACCCTTCGCACCGACTTTACTCACACCGTGAACTAGCTTGTACCGCAACGAATTCCACTGAACTCCGAGGTCAGGACCGCACCTCCGACGGCGGCTGGGCCGAGCTCCCGGCCCGGCCCGGGAACTCGCCCCCGGACTCCAGGAAGTCGGAGAGCGGCAGGGTCGCCGCGCCGACCGTGACCGCCTCCGGGCCGAGCGTCCCGAGCACGATCGAGGTCTGTTCGCGGGGGAAGCGCAGCGCGTACTCGGTGGCCGCCGCGCGGATCGCGGGCAACAGCCGGGGGCCGAGCAGCAGGCCCGCCCAGCCGCCGATCACGATCCGCTCGGGGTTGAACAGGTTCACCAGGTCCGCGATGGCCGCGCCCAGGTACTCCGCCGCCTCGGCGAGCATCGCACCGGCCGCCGGCTCGTCCGCCTCGGCCGCCGCCAGCAGGGCCGCGAGCCCGGCCTTCTCCCCGGCGCCGGGCGGCGCCGCGCCCCACCGCTCGACCAGCGCCTCGGCCCCGACGTACGCCTCCAGGCAGCCGCGTGCGCCGCAACGGCACCGGCGTCCGCCGACGTGGACCTTGGTGTGGCCCCACTCTCCCGCGCTGCTGGTGGCTCCCCGGAAGCGGGCGCCGTCGGCGATCACGCAGGCCCCGACGCCCGAGCCGAACAGGGCGATCACCGCGTGCCGGAGGCCGCGCCCGGCCCCGAACCACATCTCGGCCTGGCCGAGCGTCTTGGCGCCGTTGTCGACGAAGAGCGGCAGGTCGGTGCCGGCCCGCAGCAGCCGCCCGAGCGGGACGGCGTCCCAGCCCACGGTCTGCCCGTGCACGACGATCCCGAGGCCGTCCGAGGCCGGCTCCCCCTGCTCGACGATGCCGGGGACGCCGATGCCCACACCGAGCACGCCGGCCGGGTCGGTGCCGGTGCGTTCCAGGACCTCGGCCAGGCCGGCGAGGATCAGCTCGACCACGTGGTCGACGTCGTGGCCGCGGCCGGCGAGCGGCCGGTCGCTGGCGGCCAGCTCGGTCCGGGCCAGGTCGAACAGGGCGACCCGGACCTGGGTCTCCCCGACGTCCACGCCGACCAGGTGGGCGCGGCCCGCGGCCACCCGGAGCAGGATCCGGGGACGCCCGCCGTCCGACTCGACCGAGCCGCACTCCTCGATCAGCCCGTCGGCGAGCAGCTCGCCGGTGACGTTGCTGATCGAACCGGCGCTGAGCCCGGTGATCACCCCCAGCTCCTGGCGGCTGAGCGGCCCGTCGAAGTACAGCCGCCGCAGCAGCGTCGACCGGCTGCCCCTGCGCAGGTCACGCACCGTCTTCTTGCCTCGTGCGGTCATGGGGTCTCCCTCCTGATCCGAATCTATCGCTGTCCGAACCCTTGACGGAAGCTTTTCTCACACGTTAAATCACGGCCTGAAGTAAGCCGTGGAGCACGGAACTTCACCACCCGAGACAAGACCCCCCGCACCGCGCCGCACAGCGGCACCCGCCGTCGACCCGTACCGCCCACACCCGAGAGGGGCAATCCGCCATGCCCATCAGCCGCGCCGCCGCGACGGCCGCCCTGGCCGCCACCCTGGTCCTCACCGCCACCGCCTGCGGCGGAGGGTCCGCGTCCGGCGGCGGGGGCGACGGCAGCCCCGGCACGCTCACCTACTGGGCCTCCAACCAGGGCACCAGCCTGGAGAACGACCGCCAGGTCCTGGAGCCGGAGCTGAGAAGGTTCGAGCAGCAGACCGGCATCAAGGTGAAGCTGGAGGTCATCCCCTGGTCCGACCTGCTCAACCGGATCCTCGCCGCGGCCACCTCCGGCCAGGGCCCCGACGTCCTCAACATCGGCAACACCTGGTCCGCCTCGCTCCAGGCCACCGGCGCCCTGCGCCCGTTCGACGGGGCCGCCTTCGACCGGATCGGCGGCAAGGACCGCTTCCTGCCCGCCGCCCTCGGCTCGGCCGGCGCGGCCGGGAAGGACCCGGCCGCCGTACCGCTCTACTCGATGGCCTACGGCCTCTACTACAACAAGAAGCTGTTCGCCGAGGCCGGCATCGAGCGGCCCCCGGCCACCTGGGACGAACTGGTCGCCGACGGGCGGAAGCTCACCACCGGAGGCCACTACGGCCTCGCCCTCGAAGGCGGCAACGTCTCCGAGAACGTCCACCACGCCTTCACCCTCGCCAAGCAGCACGGCACCGACTTCTTCTCCCCCACCGGCGAACCCGCCTTCGACAGCGCGGGCGCCGTCGCCGCCGTCAAGCAGTACGTCGACCTGCTCGGCACCGAGAAGATCGTCGCGCCCGGCAACGCCGAGTACGCCAACAACCAGTCCGTCACCGACTTCGCCACCGGCAAGGCCGCCATGCTGATGTGGCAGGCCGCCGGCGCCAACCTCGCCTCGCACGGCATGAACCCCGAGGACTACGGCGTCGCCCCCGTCCCCGCGCCGGCCGGCGCCACCGGCGACCGCGCGACCACCTCGATGGTCGCCGGGATCAACCTCGCCGTCTTCAAGAACACCCGGAACACCGACGGGGCCCTCTCGTTCGTGAAGTTCATGACCGGCGCCGAGGAGCAGACCCGGCTCAACAAGGCCTACGGCTCGATCCCCCCGGTCAAGGACGCCCAGGCCGACCCCGCCTTCGCCACCCCCGAACTCAAGGCCCTCACCGCCGTCCTCTCCGGCAGCGCGCTGCCGCTCCCGCAGGTCGCCGACGAGAGCCAGTTCGAGACCCTGGTGGGCACCGCCGTCAAGAACCTGCTCGCCGCGGCCGCCGCCGGCAGGCCCGCCACCGACGGCTCCGTGAAGGCCGAACTCACCAAGGCCCAGCAGCAGATGCCGGCCAAGTGACGTGACCCGGACCCCCGCCGCCCGCACCCCTGCCGCCCCTGTCCCGGCCGCCCCCGCACCGGCCGCAGCCCGCCCGGGTGCCCCCGCCCCGCGCACCCCCACCCGGCTCGGCCGCCTCCGCCCGCCCCGCACCGCACTCCCCTATCTGCTGCTGCTCCCCGCCCTCGTCCTCGAACTCGTCGTCCACCTGCTCCCGATGGTCGTCGGCGCCACCATGAGCCTCAAGCGGCTCACCCAGTTCTTCATCCGCGACTGGTCCGCCGCCCCCTGGGCCGGGCTCGCCAACTACCGTACGGCGGTGGACTTCCACGCGCCCGTCGGCCGCGCCCTGCTGCACTCGTTCTGGGTCACCTGCGCGTTCACCGTCCTCACCGTCGGCCTCTCCTGGCTGATCGGCACGGCGGCGGCCGTCCTGACCCAGGGCTCCTTCCGCGGCCGGGGCCTGCTGCGCGCCGTGTTCCTGCTCCCGTACGCACTGCCGGTCTACGCCGCCGTCATCACCTGGTCGTTCATGTTCCAGCGGGACACCGGCCTGATCAACCACGTCCTCCACGACCAGCTCCACCTCGTCGACGACAAGCCGTTCTGGCTGATCGGCGACAACAGCTTCACCGCGCTGGTCACCGTGTCGGTCTGGCGCAGCTGGCCGTTCGCCTTCCTCACTCTCACCGCGGGGCTGCAGAACATCCCCCGCGAGCTCTACGAGGCCGCCGCGCTGGACGGCGCCGGGATCTGGCAGCAGATCCGCCGGATCACCCTGCCCTCGCTGCGCCCGGTCAACCTGGTACTGGTGCTGGTCCTGTTCCTCTGGACCTTCAACGACTTCAACACGCCGTACGTGCTCTTCGGCCGCTCGGCCCCGGAGGCCGCCGACCTCGTGTCCGTCCACATCTACCAGTCGTCCTTCGTCACCTGGAACTTCGGCGCGGGCTCGGCGATGTCCGTCCTGCTGCTGCTGTTCCTGCTGCTGGTGACCTCCGGCTACCTCCTGCTCACCTCGCGCCGGAAGGACGCAGCATGATCAACCCGCCCGCCTCCTTCCGCCGGACCCGGTGGATCGTCCTCGGCGCGCTCGCCGTCTTCGCCCTCGTCCCCGTCCTGGTGATGCTGAGCAGCTCGCTCAAACCGCTCCGGGACGTCCAGGGGCCGTTCCGCTGGATCCCGAGCACCGTCACCTTCCGCCCCTACCTCGACATCTGGCGGACCGTCCCGCTCGGCCGGTACCTGGTCAACTCGCTGATCGTGGCCGGCGGGGCGACGGTCTGCTCGGTCCTGGTCGCGATCCTCGCGGCGTACGCGGTCAGCCGCTACCGCTTCCGGGGACGGCGGATGTTCACCGTGACCGTGCTCTCCACCCAGATGTTCCCCGGCATCCTGTTCCTGCTGCCGCTCTTCCTGATCTTCGTCAACGTCGGCAACGCGACCGGCATCCCGCTGTACGGCAGCCGCGGCGGCCTGATCCTCACCTACCTGACCTTCTCGCTGCCGTTCTCGATCTGGATGCTGGTCGGCTACTTCGACTCGATCCCCCGCGACCTCGACGAGGCGGCGCTGGTCGACGGCTGCGGACCGCTCCAGGCCCTGGTCCGGATCATCGTCCCGGCCGCGGTGCCGGGCATCGTCGCCGTCGCGGTGTACGCCTTCATGACGGCCTGGGGAGAGGTGCTCTTCGCCTCCGTGCTCACCGACGACGCGACCCGCACCCTCGCCGTCGGCCTCCAGGGCTACGCCACCCTCAACGACGTCTACTGGAACCAGGTGATGGCGGCCTCGCTGGTGGTGAGCGTGCCCGTGGTGGCCGGCTTCCTGCTGCTCCAGCGCTACCTGGTCGCCGGCCTCACCGCCGGAGCCGTCAAGTGACACCCTCCCCCGTCCCGCAGACCCCCGAAGGGCACCCCGTGACCGACCTCAGTGCGCTGAGTTCCCTCCCCGACGACTTCCTCTGGGGCGCGGCCACCGCCGCCTACCAGATCGAGGGCGCCACGGACGCCGACGGCCGCGCCCCCTCCATCTGGGACACCTACTCCCACACCCCCGGCAGGGTCGCGGGCGGCGACACCGGCGACACCGCGTGCGACCACTACCGGCGGTGGCCCGAGGACGTCGCGGTGATGCGGCGACTCGGCCTCGACGCCTACCGGTTCTCGATCGCCTGGCCCCGCGTGGTGCCGCAGGCCGACGACCGCGTCAACCCGGCCGGCCTCGACTTCTACGACCGCCTGGTCGACGCCCTGCTCGCCGCCGGCATCAGGCCCTTCCCGACCCTCTACCACTGGGACCTCCCGCAGGCCCAGCAGGACCGCGGCGGCTGGCCCGTCCGCGAGACGGCCGAACGCTTCGCCGAGTACACCGCCGTCGTCGCCGCCCGCCTCGGCGACCGGGTCACCGACTGGGCGACCCTCAACGAGCCGCTCTGCTCCGCCTGGATCGGCCACCTCGACGGCGCCATGGCCCCCGGACTGACCGACCTCACGGCCGCCGTCCGCGCCTCCTACCACCTGCACCTCGGCCACGGACTGGCCGTCCAGGTGCTGCGCGAGACCGTCCGCGACGCCCGGATCGGCATCGTCAACAACCTGAGCCCGATCGAGCCCGCCACCGGCTCCGAGGCCGACCACGCCGCCGCCGTCCGCGCCGACGGCCACGTCAACCGCTGGTGGCTGGACCCCGTCCTCGGCCGCGGCTACCCCAAGGACATGCGCGAGGTCTACGGCGTCGACCTCCCCGAGCGCGACGGCGACGCGGAACTGGTCGCCGCCCCGCTCGACTGGCTCGGCCTCAACTACTACTTCCGCCAGATCGTCGCCGACGACCCCACCGGCCCCGCCCCGTACGTCCGCCAGCTCCCCGGCCCCAACCCCGAACGGACCGCCATGCCCTGGGAGGTGCACGCCCCCGGCCTGGAACAGCTGCTGCTCCGCCTCACCCACGAGTACGGCGCGGAGCGGATCTACGTCACCGAGAACGGCGCCGCCTACCCCGACGTCGTCGCCCCCGACGGCAGCGTCCACGACCCCGAGCGCACCGCCTACCTCGAACGGCACCTCGCCGCCTGTGCCCGCGCCACCGCCCAGGGCGCCCCGCTGGCCGGGTACTTCGCCTGGTCGCTGCTGGACAACTTCGAGTGGGCGTACGGCTACGACAAGCGCTTCGGGCTCGTCCACGTCGACTACCCGAGCCAGCGCCGCACCGTCAAGAGCAGCGGTCTGCGCTACGCCGACCTGATCGCCGCCCACCGACGGCGCTGACGCCGGCCGGGTGCGTTACGGGCGTGCGGGCGTGCGGGCCCGCACGCCGCGGCACCGGCCGGCGGCGGGCTCCCCGGCGACCGAAAACCGGTGGTCCGGGCGGACGGGCCGGGGCTACGCTCCGGGGCACCCGGACGCCCCGCGCCGGACCGCCCCTCCGCGCCGGACCGCCCCTCAGAACTCGGACCGCCCAGATGACCGACGCCCTGCTCTCCGGACTCCTCGCCGGCTACGGCATCGCCATGCCCGTCGGCGCGATCTCCGTCATGATCGTCACCCTCGCCTCGCGCGTCTCGCTCGGCCGGGGCATGGCCGCCGCCCTGGGCGTGGCCACCGCCGACGGCCTCTACGCACTGGCGGCGATGCTCGGCGGGGCGGCCGTCGCCCGGCTCGTCACCCCGGCCGCCGGGTACCTGGAGCTCCTCGCCGCCGGGGTGCTCGCCGTACTCGCCGTGCGCGGTCTGCGCGGCGCGCTCCGCGCGTACCGGCACGAGCGGGGCGGCGGGCCCGAGGACCCGTCGGCCGGGCCCCCGTCCGCCTCGTCGAGTCCACCGGGCTCACCGTGGCGCACCTACACGGCCCTGGTCGGCCTGACCCTGCTCAATCCGCTGACCGTGGTCTACTTCGGCGCCCTGGTCGTCGGCGGGCGGACCGGCCCCGGCTCCCTCGGACCCGGCCTGGTGTTCGTCCTCGCCGCGTTCGCCGCCTCCGCGAGCTGGCAGGCACTGCTCGCGTCCGGCGGCGTCCTCCTGCGCCGCGTCCTCACCGGCTCACGCGGCCGGCTCGTCACCGGCCTGGCGGGCAACGCCGTCGTCCTCGGCCTCGCCGTCCGGCTCGTCTGGTCCCGCTAGGCCGGCTCGATCGGATCCCGTCGGAACGGCACACGGGGTCGGGCGCCCGGCCGGGCCTGCCGGCGGACCGTCCTCGTACGGGGTCGTACCCCGGCGGCGGACGGATCGGCCGGGGCGAAGCTGCCGGTGGTTCTGCCTCTCCCCTCCGGTCCGGCTGCCATAGCCTGGCGCCCGGCGCACGGACGCATCCGACGCTCCGTCAGATGTGCGCCGGAGCAAGCCTGTCAGCCCTCGCCCGGAAGGACCCGAAGCCCTCCCATGACCAGCACCCTCCTACGAGCCGCCGCCCTGGCGGCCACCGCCGCGATAGGGTTCGGCACCCTCGCCACGGGCGCCGCCCAGGCCGCGCCGACGGCCCCGGCCGCCCCACCCGCCGTGGCCGCCGCGCTCTCACCGCCCACCCGCATCCCGATGAACAGCGTGCTCAACCGCAACCAGGGCTGGTACTCGCCGAACGGCCGCATCATGCTGGCCATGCAGGGCGACGGCAACGTGGTCCTCTACCGCGACACCACCCCCATCTGGGTGGCCCGCGGCGCCATGCCCAACGGCAACATCCTCGCCATGCAGGGCGACGGCAACCTCGTGGTCTACGCGGCCGACAACACCCCGCTCTGGTGGAGCGGGACCGGTGGCAACCCCGGGGCCGAGCTGACGGTCTACAACGAGGGCGCCATCGCGGTCGAGCGCAACGGCAGGGTCCTCTGGACCTCCGCGCCGCCCGCCCCCGACCCCTTCCCCTGTCCGCCGTGGGGCCCGCCCTACCCCGGCCAGTACATCCCGCCGTGGTGCCCGGTCTGGCCCTTCCCCAGCTAGGCCCCGCCACGACCGGCCGGCGACCGGCCGGAGCCGCCGTCCCGGCGGCCTCTCCCTCCGCTACAGCCCCCGGGCGGTGACCACCGACACCGCCTGCGTGCTCGCCGCGCTCGCGCTCGCCGTCGTCACCCTCGGCCGGGGCGACTACCCGCTCGGCCCCGTCGAGGTGATCCGCGCCCTCACCGGCGGGGGCGACCCGGCGGCGGACTTCGTCGTCAACGAGCTGCGGCTGCCGCGCGCGGTCACGGCCCTGCTCGCCGGCGCCGCGCTCGCGCTCTCCGGCCCCGTCCTCCAGGTCCGGCAGTCCCGACATCCTCGGCCTCACCCAGGGGCCGCGACCGGCGCACTACCGGCCGTCGCGGTCGGCGCCGGTCGGCGCCGACCGCCCGGACGGCCGCCTCCCGCCACGCCGGGGGGCGGTCCACGCCTCGGCGGGGCTCCCGTCAGACCTGGGCGAGGTTCTTCTCGAACGCGGCCAGGTAGTTGGGCAGGTGGTGGTCCTTGATCCCGTCCGTCTCGGGGGCGAACAGGTCGGCGCGCACGCCCTTGGCACGGTCCTTCAGCCCGGCGACGAGCGGCATGCGCTCGTGGAGCCTCCCGTCGGCGTCGAAGTGGCGCAGCGCCTCGACGTGCGTGAAGACCGGCTCCGGCGGGAGCTGCGGGACGATGTCGTTGTTGTTGACGAAGCGGTAACAGCGGTTCCTGAAGGCCGTGTTGTGGGCGCCCGCGAGCAGCCGCTCGCAGGTGCGGGGCTGGCCGAAGGTGTAGACGCCGTCGGGCAGCAGCTGCGGCGCCTCGAAGTACCAGCGGGCGCCGGCCAGCATGGCGAGCGCGCCACCGAGGCTGTGGCCGGTGAACCAGACCGTCTGATCGTCCGTGCGCAGGTCGCGGACGGTGTCGCGGATCTGCGGGTAGACGGACTGCAAGGCCTGGTGGAAGCCGTAGTGCACGAAGCCCTTGTTCGCCGGGCCGGGGACGGGCGGGGTGCTGACGTCGCTGAGCCAGTCACGGATCTTCAGCACCTCGGTGCCCCGGAATCCGGCGACGATCATGCGGTCGCCGGCCATGACGTAGGCCTGGGTGTCCTCGATCGGGAACGGCATCCGGTGCGTCGACTCGAAGTGCCGTACCTCGTCGAAGCCCCAGGACCGGGCCGTCTCCTCGATGCCGGCCCGGTCCAGCGAGGCCAGTCCGGCGGCCTGCGCCATCCAGTAGGCGTGCGGGAGGGAGTAGCCGGTCGTCGAGTGGTCCAGGGCGGGGATGGCCATCGGTGTCCTCCGGGGAGCGGGCCTCAGTGGGTCTCAGCGGGTCGCCCAGCAACCTAGCGCCGCACACGGACGAACACGAACCGTCCGGGTCCGGAACCACCCGTACGGCCGCGCCCTCGTCAACCGGCCGTCCCTCCTGGCCAGGCGCCCCGGGCGGCCAGGCCGAGGACCAGCGCGGCGATGTTCCAGGCGTCGTCCTCGCCGCTGTGGTGGCGTCCTTCGAGCGGCAGCCCGGCGATCTCCAGGGCCTGGGCCATCCCGGGGCGCTTGCGCAGCCCGTGTGCCTCGGTGAACACCGCCTTGGCGTTGGTGTGCCGGTGCCCGAAGGGGTACGCGGTGCCGGTGGCCTTGCACTGCCGGGTGAACTGTTTCCGGTCGTAGTCGCCCCAGCTCGCCCACGGCAGGGCCCCGGCCCGGTGGTCGGCGGCGAGCAGTCGGCAGGCCGAGGCGAAGTCGAGGCCGGTGTCGACCTCGGCCTGGGTCAGCCCGGTGAGTTCCGTGCAGAACTCGCTGACGGCGGACCGTGCGGGCTTCACCAGGATGCGGTGCCGCCCGACCCGTTCCCCCGTCCCGAGGTCGACCACGGTCAGCCCGATCTCGATGATCTCGTTCACCGCCCCGGGCGGCGGCTGTCCCTCCCAGCAGGTCGCTTCGACGTCCACGACGTTCAGCAGTCCCCCGACACTCTTCATGCCCCGAGGGTAGGGAGACGACGGCCACCCGTCACCCGGATTTCCTGCCGCCGCGCCCCCGGCCGGGGTGGCACACCGGGGGCGCGGCCGCCCGGGGTGGTCAGTGGCGGTGGTGGTTGTCGGGTTGGGCGGGGTCGCCGGGGTGTTCGAGGCCGGGGACGAGGGTGAGGCGGGTGGCACGGGCGTGGTCGAGCCAGCGGACGAAGGCCGCGCGACGGACGGCCGCGAGGACGGTGGCGGCGGGATCGGGGCGGTCGGGGCGGTCGGGCCGGCCGGGCTGGTCGGGCCGGGCGGGCCGGTCGGTGGGCGGGTCGGGCGGCGTGGTCCGGCGGGCGGCGGTCCAGCCTCCGGCGGTGACCCACGTGTCCGGGGCCGCCGTACGGAGGGCCTCCGCCAGGGCGAGCGGCAGGGTGGCGGGGTCGGCCCCGCACGTGCCGCCGTCGGGGAAGGCGAGGTGCCAGACGGTGGGGGTTGCCGCCGGTCGGGTCATGGCGAAGTAGTGGGCGACCTCCTCCGCGGTCGGGGCGACGGCGGCGGTGACGGCCTCGTGGACGGCCCGCACCGCCGCGCTGCCCTCGTAGGCGGCGGCGGTGACGGAGCCGAGTTCGACGGCCGCCTGCTGGTCCAGGCGGTCATGGGCGGCCTCGGGGAGGACGGACAGGCCGCGTTCGGCGGCGACCGCCTCGCAGAGCGCCTCCGTCAGCAGCACCTGCGCGACCCAGCGGGCCAGTTGACGGTCCTCCCCGCTGCCGGGCCGCGGCAGGGCGGAGGCGCGCGGGCCGGTGCGGAGCGCCGCGAGGCGGCGGTCGAGGCCGGTGCGCGGGAGGGGCCGGCCGTCGAGGAGTCCGAGCACCGGGGCGTCGGCGGGCGCGGGCGGGATCGCGGTCACGGCCCGACCACCACCGCGACGGTCGGGGCGTACTGGCAGCGGCCGAACCACATCACCTTGGCGAGCGCCCAGTAGGCGCCGGGGTCGGCGTCCTCGGGCGCGGTGAGGGTGAACTCCTCGACCGCCGAGGCCCCGGCCGCGAGGGTGAAGCCGCGGACCGGCGCGCCGACCGCCTCCCAGGTGCCCCAGGGCGAGACGAGCTGGAGTTCGCCGCGGATCTCGCCCCGGGTGCGGTTGACGAGGCGGACGCCGAGGGCGGCGCCGACGCCGGGGGTCAGCCGGACCGACGCGGTGGCCGCCTCGACGGTCAGGCCGGTGTCACGCCCCTCCACGGACCGGGTGCCCTGGGCAGCGGTCCAGTCCTCGGGGGTGTCGCCGGGCACCGGAAGGATCTCCGGCAGGTCGCCGACGGCGACGGTGACCACGTCCTCGACGTCCTGGCCGTCGTGCGTGAGCCGGACGGCGGCGAAGTACAGGCCGGGGGCGGTACCGGCGGGCGGGGTGAGGGTGACGGGGAAGCGGAGGTGTCCGCCGGCCTCCAGGCGGTAGGGGCGGGCGCCGAGGCTCGCCGCCCACCCGTCGGGCGCGAGGATCCGCGCCGCGCCCTCGACGGCGGCGTCCCGCAGGTGGGAGGAGAGGGCCACCGAGAGCGTGACCGGCTCGCCCGCCGTCCGCAGCAGGCCGGGCGAGGCGCCGACCGAGAGCGGGAGGTAACCGAGCGGCGCCGGGCCCCGGTTGTGCAGCCAGTAGCGGGCGTGCACGGGCTGGGCCGCCTCGGCGACCGGGCCGAGGACCGGGCCACCGGCCGGCTCCGCCACCGCGGGGCGGGCCAGCACGGTGGCGATCCGGGATCCCGCGAGGTCCGGATCGACCGGGCCGGTCGGCCGCTCCAGCAGGTCGGCGGCGTGCAGGTCGGTCAGCCCGAGGGCGCCGCCGAGGGTGACGGCCGCGCCGAGGCCGGTGGACTCGACCAGCCGGACGGCGAGTCGGCCGTCCCAGGGGGCGGTCGAGCCGTGCGCGATCGGGTTGCCGGCCGGCTTGAGCGCGCCGAGCAGGGTCCGGCGGGCCGGCTCGACCCGCAGCCAGGAGAGGGTGCCGGGCAGCGGGCCGTCCTGGGCGGGGGCGAGCCGGGCGTACAGCGGATGAGTGAACTCCTGCCCCTGGGCGGGGAGTTCCTGTGCCCGCCAGTCACCCGGTCCGCCGGTCAGCGCGTAGTGGAACTCGTGGGTCCAGTGCTGGAGCTGGAAGGAGGCGCCGTCGGGCAGGGTGCGCCGGGGCGGGTCGATCCAGACGCCCGAGGGCCACCCGGTGCAGGAGCGCATCAGCGAGAGGTGCAGCGCACCGGTGGCATCGACGGCGAAGCCGGGCAGACCGAAGCTCAGCAACGCCGCGGTGTGGTCCACGAGTTGTTCGGTGTCGGGGAGAGGCCCCGGGCAGGAGGCGGCGATCCGGGCGTCGGCGAGGTCGGCGGCGAGCGGGGCCGGGTCGGTGACGACCAGGGCCGGCAGGGCCCTCAGGTCACGCAGGTCCGCGCCGGGCTGCCAGACCTCGGCGAGCGGGGTGCGGGCGGGCACCCAGACGGCGCCGCGCTCCTTCAGGACGGCCGCGTACTCCGCACCCGCCCGGTCGAACAACTCCCGGGTGGCGTCGTTGGTTTCCGGTCCGCCGAGGAGGATCCGGAAGTCCGGCAGGTTGGAGTCCACGTCGAGCCAGCCGTACCGGGCCCAGTCGGCTCCGGAGGTGGTGGCGGTGACTCCGACCCGGGCGAGCGCGACCACCAGCTCCCGCGCGTCGGCGGCCGACGCGAGATCGGGGACGATCACCTCCGCGACGCCGAGCGCGCGTTCGCCCAGCACCGCGCCGGAGACCGGGTCGGCGAGCGTCACCCGGGCCGTGGCGCCGAGACCGAACCAGGTGTTGGCCGGGTTGTCCAGGGTCCAGGGCGCCTCGGCGGAGTCGACGTCGGGCAGGGCGAAGCCGCGTCCGACGACCGCGCCGGCGACCTCGCTGACCGGCAGGGCGCCGGGCAGGTCGACGGGGAAGCGGAGCCGCAACAGCCGGTCGGCGCCCGTGTAGTCGACGACCCTGGTCCGGCAGTCCACCCGGTCGAGGCCGCGCCACAGCGTGACGGTCTGCTCGTACCGGAGGCCCCGGGTCCCGGCACCGGCACCGGCACCGTCATGGGGCGCGGTATCGGTGACGGTGCCGCGGACGACCAGTCGCTCGCCGAGCGGTCCGGTCTCGCGACGGACCTCGGCCGGCCGATCGCCGGAACCGGCCACCGGCCCCCTGGGGACGAGGTGCCAGGGGCCCTCGCCGAAGTCGGGGTGCTGCGGGTACTCCTCGTAGACCCGCAGCTCGTTGCCGATCCGGCCGTCCTGGATCAACTCCCTTCCGTGCAGGAGGTCCTGGACGGAGGAGAGGCCGCCGCCGCGCGCCGGGTCGGCGGTCACCCGGTAGCGGCCGTTGGCGATGGTGAGGCCCTCGGCGACGGACCAGGCCGGGTCGCCGCCGCCGGCCGCCGAAGGGACCAGCCGCCAGGTGCGCCAACCGAGCGCCGGCACGTCCTCGGCCAGGAAGCGCAGGGTGCCGCGGTCGACGGCTCCGGGCACCTCGGCCCCGGTGTCGTCCAGCACGCGGACGCCCGGGCGGCCCTCCCCGTCGACGGTTCCCGGGGGCAGCCGGACGGCCACCAGGTCGGTCCGGTCGAAGGAGAGCGTGTTGGTGACCACCACGGCGTCGCCCTCCCCCGTCGTGGCGATCCGGGCCGCCAGCGCGTCGAGCGCCCGGTCGCGGACGTCCGCCGCCAGGTCGTACGCCTCCCGCCAGCCGCCGAGCAGGTCCAGGTAGACCTGGTCGGACTCGGAGCCGGTGATCGCGTCGTGGTGCGCGCCGTAGGCGAGTTGGCGCCAGACCTTGTCCAGCGCGGCCGACGGGTACCGCCCGAGCCCCTGCACGACGGCGAGGGTGGCGAGCTTCTCGGCGTCGACGGCGGCCACCTCGGCCGCCCGCTGGGCCTGCTTGGTGTCGATGTAGGAGACGTCCTTGCCGGTGTAGACCGGGTTCATGTCGCGGGTCTGCGGGCTGGGCCGGCGACCGGTCTCCGCCAGCTCGGCGCGGACGGCGTCCAGGAAGTCACGCGGGGTCCCGCAGACGAAGCGCGGCCACAGGTACCTGCCCGCCCAGGAGCGGTGGATCTCGGTGACCCACTTGTTGGGCGGGGTGTAGTCGGTGCCGACCGGCAGCAGCAGGTTCCTGGTCGCGCCCACCGGCTTGAGCTTCCGGTACAGCTCGTAGACGGCCTGCTCGGCGGTGGCGAGGTCGGCGGAGGAGTCCATCCACCAGCCGGCCGAGTAGTGGTGCGGCATGTAGTGGGTGAGCACGCCGTCGCCCGAGGGGGCGATCCACTCGAACTCGCTGGGGAACTGCATGACCCGCGCGTCGTCCTTGGCCTCGCGGAAGTTCTTCTGGATCGGGCCCCACTGGTGGAACGGACCGCGCGCCCAGGCGCTCCCGGTGAGCCCGGCGGCGGCGAGGTGGCCGGGGAACTGCGGGTCGTGGCCGAACACGTCGAGCTGCCAGGCCGTCCGAGGGTCGCCGCCGAGGATGTCGCGCTGGTAGCCGATGCCGTGGACGATGTTGCGGATCGTCGTCTCGGCGCCGGTGAGGTTGGTGTTCGGCTCGTTGTAGGTGCCGCCGACGAGTTCGACCTGGCCGCGGTCGAACAGCAGGCGCAGGCTCGCGCGGCGCTCCGGGTGCTGGTCGAAGTACGGCTTCAGGTAGTCGACTTCGGCGAGCACGAACGTGTAGACCGGGTCGCGCAGCGCGAGGTCCAGGTGGGCGTCGACGAGGGCGAAGCCGTTGCGCTCCCAGAGCGGCCGGGTGGTGGCGTCGGCGGAGAGGAGCTCCCAGGGCGAGGTGTAGGCGGCCTGGGTGTTCCACCACACCGGGTCGTAGTGGAAGTGCGGGACCATGAACATGGTCCAGCCGGGCTCGGCGACCTCGACGACGCCCTCGGCGCGGGCGCCACCGGTCCCGGCGCCGGCGTCGGTCCCGGCGGCGCCGGGGGTCGCGCCGAAGGCCGTGACCTCGACGGCGAGTCGGGCGCCGACCGCGGCACCGGTGATCTCCAGGGGGACTTCGACCAGCCCCGTGCCGGACGCCTCGCCGCGCACGCCCGGGCCGGTGACGGCGATCCGGGCGGGCGGGCCGTCGAGGGTGACCCGCAGCAGCTGCCGCGGGGCCTCCTCGGGTCCGACGAACAGGTCCGTGCTCTCGACGGCGGTGATGGTGACCGGCACGGGGGCGGGTCCTTTCCTCGGTGGGGCGGAGATCCGGGCGTGTCCGACGCCCTACGCGCCCCAGGCCTCGAACTCGTAGATGCGGGCGGCGGGATCGGTGCCCTGGGTCGGCCTGGTGACCACCAGCCGGACGTACCGCGCGGTGGTGCTCACCGGGTGGGTGGTGGTGCCCGCGGTGTTGCCGGTGACGGTGGTGACGGTGGTCCACGGGTCGGTGTCGGCCGAGCGGGCCTGGACCGTGAAGTCGCGGGTGTTGAAGCTCGCGCTCTCGCCGCCGGCCTGGGCGTGCCTGACCACGAACTTCGACAGCGCCTTGGCCGAACCGAGGTCCACCTCAAGCCACTTGCTGCTCCCGGTGGTGCACCACTTGTCGCCGTTGCCGCCGTTGACGGTGCCGTTGACGGCCTTGGCCGGGCCCTCGCCGGTGTTGCACTGGCCGGAGGCGGCGACCGGGCGGTTGAGCGCGAGGTTGCCGCCGGCCGGTGGGGTGCCGGTCCACGGGACGGTGGTGGTGGCGGCGGTGGAGCGGCCGTACTCGGTGGAGACGGCCTCGACCTCGATCACGGTGTTCGCCTCGGTGCCGGCCCGGTCCAGCCGGTTGACGTAGTAGGCGTCGGAGGGGGTGGCGCCGAGGTAGCCGCGGGTGCCGTCGGCGTTGCGCCGGTACAGCTCGTAGTGGTGCACGGCGCCGCTCGTCGAGGGTGTCCAGGAGAGCCGGAGGGACTGGCTGGCGCCGGCCACCACGTCGCTCGCGCCGAGCACGGTCAGCCCGCCGGGTGCGCCGGGTGCGTCCACCGCGCCGTCGTACAAGGCGAGTTGGCCGATCCTCACGTCGTAGGAGGGGTTCGAGCCGGCCGCCTGGAGGCCGATCTGGGCGATGGTGCGGCCCGCGTAGGCGGAGAGGTCGAGGTTCTTGCGCTCCCATCCGGTACCGGAGTTGCTCCCGAGGTCGAGGGTGGTGAAGGTCGTCGGCGCGTCGGTGAAGGAGATCGCGGCCTTGAGGCCGGTGGCTCCGGCGGCCGGGGTCCTGACCACGACCGAGAGCTTGCTGTCGGCGGCGACCGGGAGCCTGGTCTGGTAGAGCCGGACGGTGTTGACGGCGTTCAGGTTGCCGGTCAGCCGCAGCGAGGAGCCGCCCTCGTAGGCGTCGGTGAAGTCGACCGACGGGGTGAGCCTGGCGCCGGTCGAGGAGACCAGCCACTGGTAGGTGGGCGGGACGTCCTGGAGCGAGAGGTTGTTCCAGCCGCCGGTGGCGACCCGGGTGCCGGCCGCGTTGTGGAAGTCGCCCTCGCCGGAGGAGAAGTTGGTGACGAAGGGCTTCGCGGTGATCGGGGTGGACTCGGCGACGTAGCTCGCGAGGCCCTTCCAGCCGGACGAGGTCGAGGTGTTGGAGGGGTCGTTGTTGGCGCCGACCCAGTAGCGGGCGTCCTTGGCGAGGAAGTCGGCGCGGTCGGCGGCGGACTTCCAGGTCCACTCGGGCCGGTAGAGGCCGAGCGAGGTGGTGTGCGGGCCGTTGGCCGGGAAGAGGCTGTTCCAGTCCACACCCGTGTTGTAGCCGTTGGCCTCGGTGTCGATGCCGGAGTAGAGCTCGTACTCGCTGCGGCCGAGGCCGCGGGCCAGGGTCCGGGAGGAACCGAGCCCTCCGGACGACCAGTTGAAGTTGAGGAACATCGAGTCGGAGGTGCGCCGGGCGCCCTCCTGGAGGAAGGCGTCGTTGGCGGAGGTCAGCGCGTTCTGCCAGTTGACGGGCCCCGACTCGGTCATGGCGTCGTACCACATGAAGTCGGTGGCGGTCTGCGCCCTGGTGTACTGCATGAGGTTGCGGATCTCACCGGCGAGGGCCGAATCGCCGCCGCCGGTCTCCTGGTTGATGAACCATCCGTCGAATCCGTAGTACTGGGCGGCCTGGGCCAGCTTGTCGGCGACGGGGTAGCGGGAGCCGGACTTCTGGACGAAGTCGCGGACCCACTGGAGCTGTCCGCCGTACGCGGCGGGCGGGAAGAAGACGGTGCCGTAGACCTTGACGCCGTTGCGGTGGGCGGCGTCGATGACGGTCGGGTTGGGTGCCAGGATCAGACCTTCGCCGGCCGAACCGCCCCAGAAGACCAGCTTGTCGACGTATTGCCAGTAGCCGAACGCGTAGTAGTGGGGGTCGGCGGACCCCTGGGAGGGGTTGTTGGAGGTGGGGCCGAAGGAGACCAGGGAGGCGATCTTCCCCTCGCCGGCCCGGGCGTTGGGGTTGGCCCTGAGCGCCGGGTCACCGGTGCGCGGCTGGAGGGGGACCCGGGAGCGGTTGAACCGGGCGTCCGGATCGGTGGCCGGGTCCCAGTTCAGCAGGGTGTTCGGGTACCAGGAGGAGGCGTAGGGCTGGGTGCCGGCGGCGGCGTTCGCCGCGGCGGGGGCCGCCGGGGAGGGGGCGGCGGGGGTCGGGGCAGCCTGGGACGCGGTGGGTGCGGTGCCCAGGACGGCGGCCCCGAGAGCGGCGCTCAGCAGCAGGGATGTCCGTCGTGACATGCGGTGGCTCCGATCGCGCGGAGGAGGGTGGGGCGGACCGCCCGGAAGGGGGCGGGCCCGGGGGTGCATGCGTGCGTGGTGATGCCAGTGGTTCCTGTGGCCGGAGGACGCGCGGCCCTGGGGCGGCGTGAAGGACGCGCGGTTCCAGGTGCGTACGGACCGGCGGAGTGACCGTGGGCGGTTCGGCGGACGCCCGCCCACGGTGGCGCGCCGAGCGGGGGTCGCTCGGCGCAGCGAGGCTAAACCGGTTCAGAGCCGCTGTCAACGGTGCCCGCGAAGGCCACCCCGGAGGGTGAACCTGCCCCCCGCGCCGGGCCGGTCGCGGCCGACGAACCCGCCCCGGGCGGCGAGGTGGACTCGCGGACGGTCAGCCGGGGGGTCGGCATCTGCAGGTCCCGGCCGGGCCCGGCGTCGTCGATCACCGCGAGCAGGCTGCGCGCGACCTGCTCGCCGAGCGCGAAGGTGTCCCGGCTGAGCGCGGTCAGCGGCGGGTGCACGATCCGGGCGAGCACCGAGTCGTCGAACGAGACGATCGACAGCTCGCCGGGCACCGCGACGCCCATCTCGCCGGCCACCCCGAGGCCGGCCACCGCCATGACGTCGCTGTCGTAGACGATCGCGGTGGGGCGTCTGGGCCGGGAGAGCAGGGCGCGGGTGGCGGCGGCCCCCTCGGCGTCGCTGAAGTCGGTCGGCACCGAGAGCGCCTCCTCCAGGCCGAGCCGCCGGGAGGCGTCGCGCAGTGCGCGGATCCGCCGCTGGGTGTGCTGGAAGTGCGGCAGCCCGGCCAGGTGGGCGATCCGCCGGTGTCCGAGGGCGGCCAGGTAGTCGACGATGGAGAGCATCGCCTCGCGGTCGTCGGCCCAGATCCGCAGGGGGCCGGCGCCCTTGCCGGGGCCGCCCAGCACGACGGCGGGCAGGCCGAGTTCCTCCAGGACCGCGAGCCGCGGGTCGCGCAGCTGGAGGTCGACCACGATGAAGCCGTCGACGCGGTGCTCGGAGGTCCAGCGCCGGTAGACCTCGATCTCGGCCGCGGTGTCCTCGACCACCATCAGGTGGAGGGCGACGGAGCGGGCGGAGAGCACGGCCTGGAGGCCGGAGAGCAGCTGGCTGAAGAACGGCTCGACGCCGATGGTCCGGGCCGGGCGGGCGATCACCAGCCCCACCGCGTCGGACCTGGCCCCGCCGAGGGCGCGGGCGGCGCTGTGCGGCCGCCAGTTCATCTCCTCGGCGACCCGGAGGATCCGGGCCCTGGTCGCCTCGCTCACCCCGGGGCGCCCGTTGAGCGCGAAGGACACCGCGCCCTTGGAGACACCGGCTTGGCGCGCGATGTCGGCGATCGTCGGTCTGCCCACGGGTTCCGACTCCTCTCTTGACATCCAAGTTTAGGCGGGAGCATAGTCCCTGGCATAGCTAGACCGGTTTAGTAAGACAGGTTCCACAATCCGGCGCAATCCCCGAACCACCCCCAGCACGATCCCCGAAGACGCATCCCCCACCCATTCCCCAGGACCGGGAGACCCTCATGCGAAGAATCTGGGCGGCAGTGACGACGGCGGCGGTGGCCGCCACCGTGCTCACCGGCTGCGGACTGAGCTCCGACGACAGGAGCGACGACACGGCGGCGAAGGTCGCCGCCGCCACCGGCGAGGTCAAGGGCAAGGTCTCGCTCCAGACCTGGGCATTGAAGCCGAAGTTCACCGCCTACGTGCAGGGCGTGATCGACGGCTTCCGGCAGAAGTACCCGGGGGTCGAGGTCGAGTGGCTGGACCAGCCGGGCGACGGTTACTCCGCCAAGGTGCTCAGCCAGGCCGCCGCCGGGACCCTTCCCGACGTGGTCAACCTCCCGCCGGACTTCGCCCTCCCGCTGGCCCGGCAGAGCCTGCTGCTCGACGTGGCCAAGGCCGATCCGAAACTCGCCGAGGAGTACGTGGCCGGCGGTGTCGACGCCTACCGGTTCGCCGGCCAGGACGGCACCTTCGGCTACCCGTGGTACCTCAACACCGATGTGAACTACTGGAATTCGGAACTGCTGAGCAGGAACGGGCTGGACCCGAAGAACCTCCCCGGCACCCTCGACGAACTGATCGCCCAGGCCCGGACCATGAAGGAGAAGTCCGGCGGCTCGACCTACCTGATGAGCCGCAAGCCGGGCCTCGGCGACCTCGTCAACGCGGGCGTCAAGGTGATGGCCGACGACGGCAGGTCGTTCACCTTCAACACCCCCGAGGCCGCCGCGCTACTGGACAAGTACCGCGCCGCGTACAAGGACGGGCTGCTGCCGAACGACGTCCTCACCAACACCTACGCCGGCAACTCCAAGCTCTTCAACGCCGGCACGGCGGCCTGGACCACCGGCGGCGGCAACTTCATCAGCAGCCTCGCCACCGACAACCCGACCCTCGCGCCGAAGATGCTCTCCTCCCCTGCGATGGGCACCCCGCCGCTCTACGTGCAGGGCCTGTCCATCCCGAAGAGCACCAAGAACCCGGCCGCCGCGGTGGCCCTGGCCCGCTGGGTCACCAGTGCGGAGAACCAGGCCAGGTTCGCCCAGCTGACCAGCATCTTCCCGTCCACCAAGGCCTCGGCCGGCGACCCGTTCTTCAGCAGGAGCGACGGCACCAACGCGGGCGACGCCAAGGTCGTCGCGTTCACCTCCCTCGCCAAGGCGAAGATCCTCCAGCCCGTCCAGGTCGACGACGCGATGAGCACCGTCATCAACCAGCAGATCGCCCTGGCGATCAGCGGGGACACGAGCTCCAAGCAGGCCCTGGACACCGCCGTGGAGCGGTGCAACCAGCTGCTCAAGGGCTGATCCCGCACCGGACCGACCAGTACCGGCGGCGCGGCGGCACCCCCGGGCCGCCGCCCGCCGGGAATGACCCGCACCGCTCGCCCCAGGAAGGCATCGGCATGACCCACCGGCGTTGGTTCACCCCCTGGCTGCTCGCCGGGCCCGCGATCATCTGGCTGGCCGTCTTCAACCTCTGGCCGGCGATCAACACGGTGATCCTCTCGTTCACCAATGCCAAGCCCCTGGGCGGCGGGCATTTCACCGGCCTCGACAACTACGAACGCGCGTTCAGCGACGACCAGTTGGCGGACGCCCTGCTCAACAGCACCGTCTACCTGCTGATCTGCCTGCCGCTGCTGACCGTGCTGCCCCTGCTGCTCGCCCTGCTGGTCCAGCGCAAGCTCCCCGGCATCACCGTCTTCCGCACCGCCTTCTACACCCCGGTCGTCGCCTCCGCCGTCGTGGTGGCCCTGATCTGGGGCTGGGTGCTGGACGACCGCGGCCTCGTCAACGGCGTGCTGCGGCAGACCGGGCTGGCCGACTCCCCGGTCCCCTTCCTCACCGACCGCTGGCTGCTGCTCTTCAGCGCGATCGCCCTGACCACCTGGAAGGGCCTCGGCTACTACATGGTGATCTACCTGTCCGCCCTGGCCAACGTCGGCCGCGAGCTGCACGAGGCCGCCGCCGTCGACGGCGCGGGCAGCGTCCGCCGGTTCTGGCACGTCACCCTGCCGGGCGTGCGGCCCACCATGATGCTGGTCTCGGTGCTCATCTCGGTCTCCGCGCTGCGCGTCTTCTCCGAGCTGTACGTGCTCTCCAACGGCACCGGCGGCCCCGGCGGCCGGGACATGTCGGTGGTCATGCTGATCCAGATGTACAGCCGCGGCTTCACCGGCCACCTCGGCTACGCGTCAGCGCTCAGCCTGCTGCTCTTCGTCATCACCCTCGGCCCGATGCTGCTCCTGACGCGCCTGAACCGGAAGGCGGCCTGAACCGTGACCCACACCGCCGCCCCCGTCCCGCCGCCCCGGCCCGCCGCCCCCGCTTCCGCCGCCGCCCCCGCCACCGCCGCCCCGCCCGGCGGGCGACCCGGACCGCGCACCGGCCGCGCGCCGCGGCCCCGCAGCCTCCACAACCCCGGCCCGGTCCGGACGGCCGGGCGCTACCTGCTCCTGCTGGCCGTCCTCCTGCTCGTCATCGGCCCCTTCCTCTGGCAGCTCTCGACCTCCCTCAAGGGCCCCGACGAGGACGTCTACACCTCGACGCCGAGCTTCTTCCCCGAGGACCTCACCTTCGCCAACTACGGCAAGGTCGCCGACACCATCCCGGTCTGGACCTACGCCGCCAACTCGCTGGTCGTCGCCGCGATCGCGATCTTCGGCAACGTGGTCGGCTGCACCCTGGCCGGCTACGCGCTGGCCAAACTGCGCTTCCGCGGCGCCGGACTGCTCTTCGGCCTCCTCCTGGCCACGCTGATCCTGCCCGGCGAGGCGACCATCGTCTCCCAGTACGTCACCGTGCGGGGGCTGGGCCTGGCCGACTCGCTGACCGGCGTGGCGCTGCCCGGCGCGATCGCGATGCTGAACGTGCTGCTGATGCGCACGGCGTTCGCCGCCGTACCGCCCGAACTGGACCAGGCCGCGCTGGTGGACGGCGCCAACGTCCGGCAGCGCCTGTGGCACGTCGGCCTGCCGAACGTCCGCGGCATGCTCAGCGTGATCGTGATCTTCACCTTCATCGGCGCCTGGGACGACTTCCTCTGGCCTCTGATCGTGCTCAACGACCCGCAGAAGTACACCCTGACCGTCGGCCTCCAGTACCTGAACGGCACGTTCAGCGCCAATCCCCGGCTGATCGCCGCCGGCACCATGATCGCGTTCCTGCCGATCGTCGTGGTGTTCGCCGTCTGCCAGCGGTTCTTCTTCAAGGGCGTGGAGGAGGGAGCCGTCAAGGGATAGCCCGCCGCCCGCCCGACCCGTCGCCGATCCGTCGCCGCCCCGACCACCCGTCGCCGCCCCGACCGCCCCGCGACGGCCGCACCCACCGAGGAAGCGCACCGAGCATGACCGCCGCCCAGCCCCCCTCCCCGGCCACCGCCCCCCACCCGCGCCCCGCCGCCTCCCGGCCGCGCGCCGCACCCCCGCGCTTCGGCGTCAACTACACCCCCACCGCCGGCTGGTTCCACCACTGGCTCGACTTCGACCTCGACGCCGTCCGCGCCGACCTCGACTCGATCGCCGCGCTCGGCCTCGACCACGTCCGGGTCTTCCCGCTCTGGCCGCTCTTCCAGCCCAACCGCACGCTGATCCGCCCGCGCGCCGTCGAGCAGCTCGTCGACCTGGCCGACGCGGCCGGTGAACGCGGACTCGACGTCGCGGTGGACGGCCTCCAGGGTCACCTCTCCAGCTTCGACTTCCAGCCCTCGTGGACCCAGACCTGGCACCGGCGGAACATCTTCACCGACCCGGACGTCCTCGACGGCCAGGCCGAGTACCTGCGCACCCTGGCCGCCGCCCTCGCCGACCGGCCCCACTTCCTCGGCATGACCGTCGGCAACGAGGTCAACCAGTTCTCCGGCGAGCCGCACCCCGACCCGGACCGGGCCACCCCCGGGCAGGTCGAGGCCTGGCTGCACCGGATGGTCGGCGCCTGCGAGCAGGGCGCGCCCGGCCGGCTCCACCTGCACGCCTCCTACGACGCCGCCTGGTACCTGGACGAGCACCCGTTCACGCCCTGGCACTCCGCCCGGATCGGCGCCGCCACCGCCGTGCACTCCTGGGTGTTCAACGGCACCGCGCAGCGCTACGGCGCCCGCTCCACCGCCGCCGACCAGCACGCGGCCTACCTGGTCGAGCTGTCGAAGGCCTGGGCGCCGGACCCGCACCGGCCGGTCTGGCTCCAGGAGGTCGGCGCCCCCGCCCCGCACATCGCCGCCGAGGACGCCGCCCGGTTCACCGGCGCCACCGTCGAGGCCGTCCTGGACTGCCCCGACCTGTGGGGCGTCACCTGGTGGTGCTCGCACGACGTGGACCGCGCGCTGGCCGACTTCCCCGAGCTGGAGTACAGCCTGGGAATCCTCACCACCGACCGGCGGGTCAAGCCGGCCGGCGCCCGGCTGGCCGCCGCCGTCACCGCCGTCCGCGAGGGCTGGCGGGCACCGGCCCCGCGCACCACCGCGGTGGTGGTCGCCACCGGCGACGAGGTCACCGCACCCAAGCGCTCGGTCTGCGGCCCGGGCGGCAGCGTCTTCGAGGCGTTCATGCGCCTGGCCGAGGACGGCGCCCGCCCGACCGCGGTGCTCGCCGAACACGCCGGGGATCCCGCCCACCTGTCCGCCCGGGGCATCACCGAGGTCGTCCACCCGGACGACGTACGCTGACGGCCCCTCCCACGTTCGTTCCCCCTCAGTCGCACAACGGAGTCCGCTGACATGCACGATGACCGCAGCCTGGTCGAAGCCCGCCTCAAGCGCGTCCTGGACGAGCGCATCCGCCCGGCGGTCCACCCCGAGTCCGTCCCGCTCTCGGTCACGATCTGGACGGCGCCCGGTGAGCCCGTCCCGGTCGCCGAGGGCCTGGCCGCGCCGCGCTCGCCGATCGCCGTCGGCGACGCCTGGGGTGCGCCGTGGGGCACCAGCTGGATCACCGTGACCGGCACCGTGCCCGAGGCGTGGGCCGGGCGCACGGTCGAGGCCCTGATCGACCTCGGTTTCGACGCCAACATGCCGGGCTTCCAGTGCGAGGGCCTGGTCTACCGGCCGGACGGCACGCCCGTGAAGGGCCTCAACCCGCAGAACCAGTGGGTGCGGATCGCCTCCCCGGCCGCCGGCGGCGAGCCGGTGCTGCTGCACGTCGAGGCGGCGTCCAACCCGGTCATCCTGGACTACCACCCCTTCCTGCCGACCGAGTTGGGCGACAAGGAGACCGCCGGGAGCACGCCGCAGTACCGGCTGGAGCGGATGGACCTGGCCGTCTTCGACGAGACGGTCTGGCAGCTGGTGATGGACCTGGAGGTGCTCGGCGAGCTGATGGCGGAACTGCCGGCCGACGGCGCCCGCCGCTGGGAGCTGCTGCGGGCGGTCGAGCGGGCACTCGACGCGATCGACCTCCAGGACGTCAACGGCACCGCGGCCGGGGCCCGTTCGCACCTCACCGAAGTGCTGGCCGCGCCCGCCGTGCCGTCCGCGCACCGGATCAGCGCGATCGGCCACGCCCACATCGACTCCGCCTGGCTCTGGCCGCTGCGCGAGACGGTCCGCAAGGTCGCCCGCACCACCGCCAACATGACCGCGCTGCTGGAGGACGAACCGGACTTCCTCTACACCATGTCCCAGGCGCAGCAGTTCGCCTGGATCAAGGAGCACCGCCCCGAGGTGTACGCCCGGGTGAAGAAGGCGGTCGCGGACGGCCGGTTCGTGCCGGCCGGCGGCATGTGGGTGGAGTCGGACACCAACATGCCGTCCTCGGAGGCGATGGCCCGTCAGTTCGTGCACGGCAAGCGGTTCTTCCTGGAGGAGTTCGGGGTCGAGAACCAGGAGGCCTGGCTGCCGGACACCTTCGGCTTCACCGGCGGCCTGCCGCAGATCATCCGCAACGCGGGCTCCAAGTGGCTGCTCACGCAGAAGATCTCGTGGAGCCAGGTCAACAAGTTCCCGCACCACACCTTCCTCTGGGAGGGCATCGACGGCACGAGGATCTTCACCCACTTCCCGCCCGTGGACACCTACAACTGCTCGATGAAGGGCAGCGAGATCGCCCACGCGGCAAGGAACTTCAAGGACAAGGGCGTCGCCCGGCACTCGCTCGCGCCGACCGGCTGGGGCGACGGCGGCGGCGGCACCACCCGCGAGATGATCGCCAAGGCGGCCCGGCTGCGCGACCTGGAGGGCTCGGCCACGGTGCGCTGGGAGCGGCCGGCCGAGTTCTTCGAGAAGGCCGAGGCCGAGTACCCGAAGCCGCCGGTCTGGGTGGGCGAGCTCTACCTGGAGCTGCACCGGGCCACGCTCACCAGCCAGGCGCGGACCAAGCAGGGCAACCGGCGCAGCGAGAACCTGTTGCGCGAGGCCGAACTCTGGTGCGCCACGGCCGCGCTGCGCACCGGCCACCCGTACCCGTACGAGCAGCTGGACCGGATCTGGAAGACGGTGCTGCTGCACCAGTTCCACGACATCCTGCCCGGCTCGTCGATCGCCTGGGTGCACCGCGAGGCCGAGGCCACGTACGCGCGTCTGGCGGCGGAGCTGGAGGAGCTGATCGGCGCGGCCCAGCAGGCCCTGGCCGGGGACGCGGCGGGCGGGCGCGAGCTGGTCTTCAACGGTGCCCCGCACGTCCGTTCGGCGGTGCCGGCGGGCGGGGCGTCCCCGGTGCCGGCGACCGGCGCGGGCGGCGGCTGCACGGTGACGGCGCGCGACGGCGGCGGCTTCGTCCTGGACAACGGCCTGCTGTCGGTGGCCGTGGACGGCGACGGGCTGGTGGTCTCGGCGGTCGACGCGGCGAGCGGCCGGGAGACGGTCGCCCCCGGGGCCCGGGCCAACCTGCTCCAGCTGCACCCCGACTTCCCCAACATGTGGGACGCCTGGGACGTGGACCAGTTCTACCGCAACACCGTGACCGACCTGACCGCGGCGGACGAGGTCGCGGTGTCCGTCTCCTCCCCCGACGAGGCGGCCGTCCGGGTGGCCCGCTCGTTCGGCTCCTCCACGGTGGTCCAGACGCTGAGCCTGCGGGCCGGGTCGCGGCGCCTGGACATCGACACCGAGGTCGACTGGCACGAGACCGAGAAGTTCCTCAAGGCGTCGTTCCCGCTGGACGTGCACACCGAGCGGTACGCGGCCGAGACCCAGTTCGGCCACCAGTTCCGCCCGACCCACACCAACACCAGCTGGGAGGCGGCCAAGTTCGAGGCCTGCAACCACCGCTTCGTCCACCTGGAGGAGCCGGGCTGGGGCGTCGCGCTGGTCACCCCCTCGACGTACGGCCACGACGTCACCCGGGCGGTCCGCGCGACGGACGGCGGGACGACCACCACGGTCCGCTTCTCCCTGCTGCGCGCGCCGCGCTTCCCCGACCCGCAGACCGACCAGGGCGTGCACCGGTTCCGGCACGCGCTGGTGCCGGGCGCGGCGATCGGCGACGCGGTCCGCGAGGGGTACGCCGTCGGCCTGCCGGAGCGCCGGGTGACCGGTTCGGCGGAGGCGGTCCGGCCGCTGGTGGAGCTGGACGAGGCGGCGCTGGTGGTCAGCGCCGTCAAGCTCGCCGACGACGGCAGCGGCGACCTCGTGGTCCGGGTCTACGAGGCCGGCGGCGGGCGGGCCCGGGGCCGGCTCCGCACGTCCTTCCGGCCGGCCGCCGCGGTGCCCTGCGACCTGCTGGAGCGCCCGTGGGACGGCACGCGCGGCGAGGTCGCGGTGGACGGCGACGGCGTCACGCTGAGCCTGCGGCCGTTCGAGCTGGTCACCCTGAGGCTGACGCCCTCGGCCTGATCCTGTTTGCTGTCCCTGTCGACGGTCCGTCCCGTCGCCGTCGCGATCGATCGCCCCCGCCCGGCCCCCGGGCGGGGGCCCGTACCCCGCCCCGGAGCCACCCGCCATGACCGCCCCCACGCCGCCCTCCTCCGCCCGGCCCTCCGCCGCGCCGGCCCCCGACGCGCAGGCGGGCGCCGGCTCCGCCGCCGGGCCGCTGTTCGCCGCACTCGACATCGGCGGGACCAAGATCGCCGGGGCGCTCGTCGACTCCGCGGGGGCCCTCGCGCACCGGGTCCGGTTCCCCACCCCGGCCCGGGACCCCGGCGCCGCCGTCCTCGCCGTCGTGCACCGGGTGCTGGACCGGCTGGCGGCCGCCCCCGGGTGGGCCGCCGTCGGCGCCGTCGGCATCGGCAGCGCCGGCCCGGTGGACCTCGGGCACGGCACCGTCAGCCCGGTCAACATCCCCGGCTGGCGCGACTTCCCGCTCACCGCCGAGGTCGCCGCGCACCCCTCCGTCGGCCCCCGCACCGTCGTACTGGCCGGGGACGGGGTGGCGATGGCCGCCGCCGAGCACTGGCGCGGCGCGGCACGCGGCGCCGACAACGCGCTCTGCCTGGTCGTCTCCACCGGCGTCGGCGCCGGGCTGGTGCTGGACGGCGCCGTCCGACCCGGCCCCAGCGGCAACGCCGGCCACCTCGGCCACATCACCGTCGACCTCGACGGCGACCCGTGCCCGTGCGGCTCGCGCGGCTGCCTGGAGGGCCTCGCCAGCGGCACCGCGATCGCCCGCCGCGCCCTCGCCGGGGGCTGGCGCCCGACCGGGGACGACCGCTCCGCCCGCGCCGTGGCCGCCGACGCGCTGGCCGGCCACCCGGTCGCGGTGGCCGCCTACGACCGGGCCGCCCAGGCACTGGCCGCCGGGATCGCCGCCACCGCCTCGCTGGTCGACCTGCACCGGGTGGTGATCGGCGGCGGGGTCGCCGCCGCCGGCCCGGCCCTGTTCGACCCGCTCGCCCGCCACCTGGACCGGTACGCCGCGCTGCCGTACGTCCGCGGGCTCGACGTCCGCCGCGCCGAACTCGGCACCGACGCGGGCCTGATCGGCGCCGCCGCGCTCTGCCGCTGACCCTCCCCCGGAGCACCCGCATGCCCACCCCGTCGTCCGCCCCGCCCGCGCACACACCCCCGTCCGCGCTGCCCCCGTTCGCCCTGCTGGCCAATCCCGTGCGCGACTACGCGTGGGGCTCCACCACCGCCATCCCCGCGCTCACCGGCACCCCGCCGACCGGCGCGCCGCAGGCGGAACTCTGGATGGGCGCACACCCGTCCGCGCCGTCGGTGCTCGACGACGGGCACGGACCGCGCCCCTTGGACCGGCTGATCGCCGAGGCCCCCGCGCAGTTGCTGGGGCCGGAGACCGTCCGGCGGTTCGGCCCACGGCTCCCCTTCCTGCTCAAGGTGCTGGCCGCCGACCGGGCGCTCTCCCTCCAGGTCCACCCGACCCGCACCCAGGCCGAGGCGGGCTGGGCCGCCGAGGAGGCCCGTGACGTCCCGCTCGACGCCCCGGACCGGGTCTACCGGGACCGCGGCCACAAGCCCGAACTCATCTGTGCTCTGGGTGACTTCGAGGCGCTCTGCGGGTTCCGCCCGGCCGCAGCGACGGCCGCGCTGTTCGACCGGCTGGCCGTGCCGCTGATCGCCCCGTGGGCCGCGGCGCTCCGCCGGCGCCCCGCCGCGGAGGTGCTGCCCGCGCTGCTGCGGCACGTCCTGGAGGTGGCCCGCCCCGGGGCCGGCGACCTCGCCGCCGTCATCGCCGCCCTGCACCGGACCGCCGCGGACGGCGGCCCGTTCGCCGAAGCCTGCGCCGGGTACGCCCGCGCCGCCGCGGACCACCCCGGCGACCCCGGGCTGGTCGCCGCCCTGCTGCTCAACCACGTCCGGCTCCGGGCCGGTCAGGCGCTCGCCCTGGACGCGGGCGTGCCGCACGCCTACCTGCGCGGGGTGGGCGTGGAGCTGATGGCCAACTCGGACAACGTGCTGCGCTGCGGCCTCACCGCCAAGCACGTCGACGTCGACGGCCTGCTCGCGGTGACCGCGTTCCGCACCGGCGAGCCGGCCGTACTGACCGCCCGCACCCCCGACGACGGGGGCACCCCGGACGGTGCACGCGCTCCGGGCGGCGGCGGGATCGAGGAGCAGTTCCCCTCGCCCGCTGCCGAGTTCCGTCTCTCACGGCTACGACCCACGGCCGTACCCGTCCGGGTCGACCTGGCGGACGCGCCGCAGATCCTCCTCTGCACCGCGGGCCGTGCCCGCCTCCGCGCCCCCGGCGGCGCCGGCCTCGACCTCCCCCCGGGCCGCTCCGCCTACCTCCGCCCCGGCGCCGGTCCCGTCCGTCTCACCGGCCCGGGCGCGGAGCTCTTCCGCGCCACCGTCGGCGGCTGAGGAGCGGTACGCGCCGGACACCGCCTCCACCCCTTGCACAGGAAGAAGCCCCAGTCGACTTCCTGTGCCCGGCGTCGGCTCACGCGGTGGTTCGGCGCGTGCGGTGGATCGGCGCACGCGATGGTTCGGTGCGCGCGGTGTCCCGGCCTCGCGCGGCGGCTCAGCGCCCGCGGTGGCGGTACGACCCCACCGGGACGCTCCGGGTCAGCGCACCGAGACCCGGCAGGCGCCGGCGGGGCCGGTGGTGGGCCGGCACGGGCGCGGCCACCGGACCGCGCGGCGACTTCACCGCCACGCGGGGCGGCTGCGCCGGGCCCTCGCCCGTCGATCCGTCTGCGATCGGCCCCTCGGCCGTCGGGTCCACCGGCTGGAACGCCGAGAGGAAGCTCCGCTCGGACGGGCTGAGCGTACGGGACCGGCCGGACGCCTCGTCCCGGGCCACCACCACCGTCCGCGCCCGCATATACGTCCGCGGGTCGCGGCACACATTCACCACGACATGCGCGGAACTGCGCCCCAGACGTTCAACGCTCAACCGCACCAGCAATGGTTCCGGCTGATGGTGCAGCTGCTCCAGGTAATCGATCTCGTGCCGGGCGATCAGGAATCCGGACGGAAATAGCGAATCCCGGACGGCGACCGCGTGGTGACAGAACAGGTCGTAAATTCCCTCCTGAACGTAGGAGACCAGCCGGGCGTTGTTGATGTGCCCGTTCTCGTCGACGTCGCTCCACCGGGTGGGACAGGCCAGGACGTGCGCGTTGGCGTGCGCCGCGTGCGTGTGCGGCGCGCTCACCGCTGCTTCGGCCCGGCGTCGCCCCGACCGGCGGCGGCAGCCCCGGCGGGCAGCAGCGCCCGCTGCAACCTCGCGTAGTAGACGGCGTGTTCGGACGCCATCCGGGCGGCGGTCCAGCCCTCCTCGGCGGCCTCCGCGGCGGCCTGGACGACCAGGCTGTCGAGCACCCCGTCGACGGCGCGGCAGAGCTCCGCCACCGCCGCGAAACGCTCGGGGACGTCGGCCCCGGAGGCCGCGTCACGGGCCGGGAACGCGGCGAGCGAGTCCACGGCGAGCCGCAGTTCGTCGACGGTTTCCGACCGGTTTTCCGAAAGGCAATTGCGCACAGTTTTCTCCCGAAACGGATACGGCATTGTCTGATGTTCGAACCCAGTGAGTGGTTCGAGTCCCCCCGGCGCCATGGACGCTATCCCAGCCCGGGCACCTCGCGGATGGTTTACGGAACCAGAGCGGAAACTGACCACCATTGGAGTAGTTTGCCGCTGCATAAAATCAGCCGCATCCACCGAATGCCAGCCCGGTCCCATAGTCCCACCGGTCGCTCCCCCGGGCCTTCCGCTCACGCCGCGCTCCCCCAACTGGTCCACCAGCGCGCCTTGTAGAGCCAGGCGCCGGGCAACCTCCGGACGGCGTCCGGACGGTGCAGCGAGAGCACCGAGGTGCACCAGGAACAGGGGCCCGCGTGGTCCGGGGCCGCGATGAGCAACCGCCCCGAACCCGGCTCGTCGCCGACGCTCTTGACCTCCCTCCCCGCCTGCTCGCCGCCCAGGCCGACCTTCGAGAAGCGGTCCGTCGCGGGGTCGAACCGCCAGAGGTGCCCGGCGGTGCTCACCCAGAAGCGCCCGGGCGTGGCGAGCACCGGCGCCAGGTCGTGACCTCCCGGCTCCGGCAACGGCACCGCCCGGACCGCGGTCAGGGTCGGCGCCGCCGCGGTGCCGCCCACCCGGAGCGCGGTCAGCGTGTCGTCGCCGACCGCCCAGAGCAGTCCGGTCCGCCGGTCCCAGTGCACGCCGTGCGCGCCCGGGAGCCGGAATTCGGCGTGCACCGAGCTCCGCGGCCCCTGCGAGGCCGTGTAGAGCCGGATCCACCCGCCGGTGGAGGCCGCCACCGCGACGTTCCCGTCCGGCAGCAGCTCCGCGCTGTGCGGGTTGGCGAGCGGACCGGTGTCGACCGCCCAGGCGGCGGCGCCGGTCGCGGTGTCGACCGCGGCCGCCAGCCCGCCCGAGGCGGTCGTGAGCAGGTAGCGGCGACCGTGCCGCACCCGGCTCTTCGCCTCGTCCGGCATCGACCAACTGCGTTCCGGCCGGAGGTCGTCGAGGTCCGGCGCGGTGTCCGCCGACCACGACCAGACCACCGGCAGGCGGTCCGGCCCCCGGTAGGCCATCAGCTCCTCGGCGCTCTGCAGCACCAGCACCCGCCGGGACGCCTGGTCCACCACGACGACCGCCCATCCGGGCCCCGCCGTCGCCTGCCCGGTCGGCACCGTCGCCGCGACCGCCGCGAGCACCGCCACACCCACCGCCACGCGCCACGTCCGCACCCACTTCACCTCCACCGTCCGCCCTCGCCCTCGCCCCACCGTCCGGTGTCCTTCCCCGACCCGCCAGCGGGCAGGCTCCGACCGGCCTATCCGCTCCCCCCGGGCCACCTCCCCGCCAGGGGCCCGCTACCGCCCTCCGGCGTAGCCCGCACCGGAGCACCGGTCTGCGCCCCGCCCGACACTCCGGGCCGGGACCCCGCCCGACACTCCGGCCGCCCTCGTCGGTGCGCCGCGCCTTCGGTGCGGAGGAGACGGGGCCGGGCGGCACCCCGGGTGAGGGCGACGCGTCCGGCCTCGCCGACCGTCCGCGCCCGCCCGGCCCGCGGACGCCGCCGAGGCCCCCGGGGACCGGTGCCCCCCCGTCCGCCGGCCCCCGCCTACCGGCCGGCGACCAGGTCGCCGAGGCGGGCCAGCGGGGAGGTCGTGGGACGACCGGCGGCCTCCTGACGGTCGGCGGCGTGGTAGACCGCGTAGAGGGCGTGCACGCCGAGCCAGCGCAAGGGCTCGGGCTCCCAGCGGCGGACGGTGTGGCCGACCCAGGGCAGCCGGGTCAGCTCGGTGTCGCGGCCGAGGACGAGGTCGCACAGGGTCCGCCCGGCCAGGTTGGTGGTGGTCACCCCGCTGCCGACGTACCCGCCGGCCCACCCGAGCCCGGTGCGGCGGTCCAGGTCGACGGTGGCGCACCAGTCCCGGGGCACGCCGAGCACACCCGCCCAGGCGTGGTCGATCCGGGCGGACCGGGCTGCGGGGAAGAAGGCGTCCAGGACCTCCCGCAGCTGCCGGACGGTCGCCTCCTGCGTGGTGCCGTCGGTGTCGGTCCGCGAGCCGAAGCGGTAGGGCACGCCGCGCCCGCCGAGGGCGATCCGGTCGTCGGCGGTGCGCTGCGCGTACATGTAGGCGTGGGCGAAGTCCCCGAGCACCTCGCGGCCCTCCCAGCCGGTCCCGGCCCAGAACGACGGCGGCAGCGGCTCGGTGGCGATCATCGCCGAGTTCATCGGCAGCCAGGTGCGCCGCTCCCCGGCCAGCCCGGCGGTGAACCCCTCGGTGGCGCGCAGCACGTACCGGGCGGTGACGGTGCCGTGCGGTGTGACGGCGGCCGGCCGGTCGCCACCCCGGATCTCGGTGACCGGCGTCCCCTCGTACACCGCCACGCCCAGGCGCTCCACGGCCGCCGCCAGCCCCGCAGCCAGCTTGGCGGGCTGCACGCGCGCGCCGTGCGGGCTCCACACCCCGCCGAGCGCGCCCTCGACCCGCAGTCGCTCCCGGGTCTCCGACGCGCTCAACTCCTCGACACGGCCCGGTCCGTAGGCGGCCTCCGCGTCCACGAACGCCCGCAGCCGGGCCAGCTGGGCCGGTGTCCGGGCCACCTCCAGCACCCCGCCCCGGACGAGGTCGGCGTCGACGCCCTCCGCCGCCAGGGTCCGCGCGACCTCGCCGACGGCCGCGTCCATCACCCGCTGCATCGCCGCGGCCCGCTCCCGCCCGTACCGCCGGGCGAACGCGCCGCGCCCGGCGAACCCGTTGTAGAGCCACCCGCCGTTGCGCCCCGACGCGCCGTACCCGCAGAACCGCGCCTCCAGTACGGCGATCCGCAGCCCGGGGTCGGCCTTCCTCAGGTAGTACGCCGTCCACAGCCCCGTGTACCCGCCGCCCACCACGCACACGTCGACGTCGAGGTCCCCGGGCAGCGCGGGCCGCGCCTCGGGCACCCCCGACTGCCGCCACCAGAACGACACCCCGCCGTTCACACCCGCAACGCCAGACGCCACGACCCCGACCTCCACTCACGCCGTTCCCGGATCCCCGGACGCTACGCGCGCCCCGGGCTCCCGGACCACCGCCACCGTGCAAGGAATCCGGCCGTCCGCCCCTGCACCCTGTCAGGGGCGGACGGCCGGACCGGCAGGTGCCGGCGGGCCCGCTCAGCCCGGGGTGGAGCCGGTGACCGGGTCGGAGAGGGGGATGCTCCCGCCCGCGAGGCCCGCCTTGACGAACTGCCAGGTGAGGCCGTTGATGACGCCCTGGCCGAGGGGGGCGAACGTGGCGAAGGCGGGCTGGCTGAGGTCGATGTGGGTGGCGTCGCAGGACGGACACTGGTCCTTGACGGGGACGGTCACGGTCCTGCCCTGGTAGGTGACCTTGACCGAGATGCCCTTGCAGACCGGGTCGTTGTTGGGGTTAGCCGTGGTCCACCAGGTGTGCGAGACGGCGACCAGCATCTGGGTGGCCGCGTCGATCCGGCTCCCGCAGGCGCCGTAGCCGGCGTCGTTGTAGTAGGTGGCCTTGCCCTTCACGGGCTTGTTGATCGGTATCGCGGCGCTCGCGGTGCCGGCACTCAGCGCGACGAGCGCGGCGGCGGCCAGCGGGACGCCTGCCAGGATCCGGAGGTTCGGGACAACTCGCATGTGCACCCTCCCGGTTCGGTTCGGTGGGAGGACGGTAGGCAGGCCCGGCACGACCGGTACAGACATCTGACGTGTTGTCATGAACACAAGTCAGGGAGCTTTACCAACGCGGCCGAAGGGGGGACGATACGTGACCGCACGGTCCCCCGGCTCGTTGACCCGGCACCGTCCACGCGTCCTCGGAGGCCCCCGTGCGCACCGCTCTCCCCACCGCCCTCCCCGCCGTCCTGGCCGTGCTGCTCGGCGCCGCCGCGCTCCTCGGGACGGCCGCCGGCCAGGCCGCCACCGCGCCGGTGCGAGTGCCGGTGCCGGTGAACGCGCCCGCGAACGCGCCTGCCCCTGCGCCTGCGCCTGCGCACCGGGAGGTCAACCAGGGCTACAGCATCCCCGTCGGCGCCGTCACCGACCTCGGCGCACTGCCCGTGCTCGGCAGCCTCGGGCTCGACTTCGCCCGCCTGCTCGGCGCCTGACGGGCCGGCTCCCCCGCACCGGCGGGAACCCGGTGCACAGCGGGAGGGGGGCTTGACAAGATCACTGTCATGCACACCTTCTCCGCACCCGACGGCACCCTCCTCGCCTACCGCGTCGAGGGCGGCGGCGACGGCGACCCCGTCGTCTGCCTGCCCGGCGGGCCCATGCAGGACTCCCGCTACCTCGGCGACCTCGGCGGGCTGGCCGCCCGCACCGGCCGCCGCCTGGCCGTCCTCGACCTGCGGGGCACCGGCGACTCCGCCGTACCCGCCGACACCGCCACCTACCGCTGCGACCGCCTGGTCGACGACGTCGAGGCGCTCCGCGTCCACCTCGGGCTCGACCGGCTCGACCTGCTCGGCCACTCGGCCGGCGTCAACCTCGCCGTCCGGTACGCGGAGCGCCACCCCGAGCGGGTGGCGCGGCTCGCGCTGATCACGCCCTCCGTGATGGCCCTCGGCGTGACGATCGACGGGGAGACCCGGCGCGAGACCGCCCGGCTCCGCCGGGGCGAGCCGTGGTTCGCCGAGGCGTACGCGGCGCTGGAGGCGATCACCTCCGGGCGCGGCGGACCGGCCGACTGGCCGGCCATCACCCCGTTCACGTACGGGTGTTGGGACGACCAGGCCCGGGCCCGGGCGGCGGCCGAGGGCGATCGACGCAACAGCGAGGCGGCCGGCGTCTTCGGCTCCGAGGGCGCCTTCGACCCGCCGGCCACCCTGGCCGGGCTCGCCGCCTGCGCGGCGCGCGTCCTGGTGCTCGCCGGCGAAGTGGACGTCAACGCTCCCCCGAAGGCGGCGGCCGAGGTGGCCGCGCTCTTCCCGGACGCCGGGTTCGCCGTGCAGCCGAAGGCCGGGCACTACCCGTGGCTCGACGACGCCGAACTGTTCACGGCCGAGGTCGCGGGCTTCCTGACGTGACACGGGGCGACGCGGGGCCCGTCCGGAGCTGCTCCGGGCGGGCCTTTCGCATGCGTGCGGGCCTCCTCCGGGGTTTCTTCCGCTGCGAAAGTTAGTAATCCCGATACTCCCCCGACAGGCGGGAACACTCCGCCGTCGCACCCCCGACATCACCCCGACACCGGCCGCAACACCGCGCCACAGCGCCGCAACACCCCTGTCCACCAGGCAGAACGGACGATTGACAGGGAGGCCGCGCCTTCAGCACCATGAGCGCCGAGCCACTCGAAACGCCCGGAAGGAGGGCCGATGAGCACCGTTGACCGTGCCGAGCACGGCCCCGCCCGCCGGGGCCCGTGTCGCCGCCGCTGTTGTCGCGGAGCGCTCGCCCGCTGACACCCGTCCGGGCCGCGCCGACCGCGTCCCCGGACCGGCGCACCCGCACCCGCACCCGGGGTGGCGCGCCGCCCCGCTGTGCCCGTCCGGCCGCGGCCGGCCCGCACACCGCCGCACCCACGTCACCCGCTTCCCGTTCCGCCTGCCCGCGACCGGCCCTGCCGCCGTCACGCCCCGGCGCACCGCGGCACGCCGTCGAAGCGGCCTCCCACTCCCCTCCACCCCGCCTCCCCACGAGAGCTGAGGAACCGTCATGAGCGTTGCCCAGAACCAGATCACCGAGCTCGACCTCACCCCGGCCGCCGGCCGGATCGGCGCGATCGTGAACGACGTCCGCCTCGGCGGCGACCTGCCCACCGAGACCGTCGCCGCCATCGAGGCCGCGCTCCACACGCACAAGGTCCTGTTCTTCCGCGGCCAGCAGCACCTGGACGACGCCGAGCACGAGGCGTTCGCCCGCCTGCTGGGCCACCCGGTCGGCCACCCGACCGTCCCCAGCGCGGACGGCCGCTACATCTTCGAGCTGGACGCCACCAAGGGCGTGCGCGCCAACAACTGGCACACCGACGTCACCTTCGTCCCGTCCTACCCGAAGGCGTCGATCCTGCGCTCGCTGGAGCTCCCGCCGGCCGGCGGATCGACCGTGTGGGCCAACACGGTCGCCGCGTACGAGGACCTGCCGGAGCCGCTGAAGGTGCTGGCCGAGTCGCTGCGCGCCGTCCACACCAACGACTACGACTACGCGGCCAGCCTGGCCCTCCGCCCGGAGCTGGCGGACAACGCCGAGATCGCCAACCTGTTCCGTCAGGTGTTCGTCTCGACCGCGTTCAAGACCGAGCACCCGCTGGTCCGGGTGCACCCGGTGACCGGCGAGAAGACCCTGCTCCTGGGCGCGTTCGCGCAGCGGATCCAGGGCGTCTCGGGCGCCGACAGCCGGGCCCTGATCACGCTCTTCCAGCGGTACGTGGAGCGCCTGGAGAACACCGTCCGCTGGGACTGGCAGGTCGGCGACGTCGTCATCTGGGACAACCGGGCCACCCAGCACTACGCGGTCAACGACTACGGCGACGAGCCGCGCCTGGTCCGCCGGATCACCCTGGACGGCGACCTGCCGGTCGGCGTCGACGGGGTGCCGAGCCGGCTGCTGGAGCCCGCCGACCCGCCGAAGGTGGCCGGTCTGGTGCCGGCCGAGGAACTGGAGGCCGCAGCCCGCGGCTGACCCCGCCGGCCCCGCCCCGGCCCTGCGAACCCGACGCGGGGCCGGGGGGCGCGGCACCGCGCCACCCGGGCAGACCGCCGGATTCGCCGGACCGCCCACCGCCCCGGCACCCATCGCCCCCGACGCCCCGAAGGACCGCCGATGTTCACCGCATCCCCGCCCCCGGCCGAGAAGCCCCGCACCGGGGACGAGCGGCGGGACGTCAACGCCGCGGCCGTGCTGCGGGCGGTGCTGGACCACGGTCCGGTCGCCCGCAGCCGGGTCGCCGCGCTCACCGGACTCAGTCCGGCCGCGGTGTCCCGGCAGGTGGTCGACCTCTCCCGGTTCGGGCTGCTCCGCGAGCGGCCCGAACTGGCGGGCGGCGGCGCCGGGACGGTGGGCCGCCCGCAGCTCCCGGTGGACGTCGACACCGGCCGGCTCGCCGTCGCCGGCCTGCACATCGGTGTTCCGTACACCACCTTCGCCTTCCTCGACCTGCGCGGAAACGTGCTGTACCGCCAGGAGTTGAGCAACCGGGGCCGCACCGGCCACGCGGTGCTCCGACCGCTGCTGGAGCGGCTGCCCCGGCTGCTGGCCGCCGTGCCGGACGGCCGGACGCCGGTCGGCCTGGGCGCGGTGACCGGCGGCGCGGTGGACCGGGAACGCGGAGTGATGGTCCGTCACGAACCCCTCGGCTGGCGGGACCTGCCGCTCGGCGAGCTGCTGGCGAAGGCCTCCGGCCTGCCCGTCCAGGTGGACAACCACGCCCGGGCGCTGGCCCAGGCGGAAATCCTCTTCGGGCACCCCGCGGCCCGCCGCTCCATGGTGCACCTGTTCGTCGGCCACGTGGTGGACGCCGCGCTCGCGGTGGCCGGCACCGTGCACGTCGGACCGCAGTCCCCGACCGGGGACGTCGCCCACCTCCCCGTGGCGGACAGCGACGAGCTCTGCCACTGCGGCCGCACCGGCTGTCTGGCGGTCGCCGCCTCGGACACCACGCTCTTCGAGGCGGCGGCCGCCGAAGGCATCACCCGCACACCGGACCGCACCGAGTTCACCGCCGCCGTACTGGCGGGCGACCCGCGCGCCGACAAGCTGGTCCGGCGCCGGGCCGCGACCGTCGGACGCGCCCTGGCACTGCTCGCCGACGTGGTCAATCCGGACCTGCTGGTCCTGACCGAGACCTTCGCCCTGCTGGACAAGGCCTACCTGGACGTGGTGCGGGAGGAGTTCGCGCTCCGCTCGCACCTTCGCCGGGACGCCGACCTGCTGATCGCCCAGCAGCGCGGGGCCGACGTGCTGGCCGTGGCGGCGGGCGCGGCGGCGCTCGCCGGCCTCTACGCCCGGCCGCTGCACGCCATGGCGGCGGCGGCCGAGGCCCCGCCGGCCGTCCCGGTCCGGCTCGGCTGACCGCCGGCGGGCCCGCACCGTCCCCCGACCGTCGCCCGCCGACCACACCCCGTCGCCCACCGCCCCGCCCGCCGACCGTCGCCCGCCGACCCTTCTTCACCGCAAAGGACTTCCGCCCATGCCCGTCTTCCCCGCTCCGTCCGCCTCCGGGCTCTCCCGCCGGACCCTGCTCCGTGGCGGCCTGGCCGGCGCCGGCCTGCTGACGCTCGCCGCCTGCCGTTCGGCGGCCGACACCGCCACCGCCCCCGCGGGCGACGCGGCGAGCCCTCGCCGGGGCGGCGTCCTCACGGTCGGCGCCGGTGTCGACTTCACCCCGGCCCTGCTCTTCGCCCAGAGCGCCAACACCCTCGTCCAGCGTCTGGTCTTCAACACCCTGACCAGGTACGACGACCGGCTCCAGCCGCAGCCCGAGCTGGCCACCTCCTGGCAGGTCTCCCCGGACGGCACCTCCGTCACGCTGAAGCTGCGCGACGACGTGCTCTTCCACAGCGGCCGCAGGTTCACCGCCGACGACGTGGTCTTCGCGGTCAAGAACCTCCAGAACCCGGTCCGTTCGGCCCAGCTGCGCTCCACCGCCGCCGCCGTCACCGACTTCCGCAAGAACGGCGACTTCGAGCTCACCCTCACCCTCGCGCACCCGGTGAGCAACATCTTCGACCTCTTCGAGTTCATGATCATCCCGGACTCGGCCAGCGTCGAGGAGGCCTTCGCCGGGACGAAGCTGATCGGCACCGGCCCGTACACCTTCACCGACCGCAAGCCGGGCAGCTCGATCACCTTCGCCCGCAACGAGAAGTACTGGAACCCGGGCCGTCCCTACCTCGACGGCGTCGAGATCAGGATCGTCCCGCAGGCCGAGTCGCTGCTCTCCTCCCTCAAGACCGGCCAGACGCACCTCTCCTACAGCATCCGCGGCAAGGACGTCGCCACCCTCAAGACCGACCCGCAGTTCCGGATCACCTCGTACGACACCGGCGCCGGCGCCTACTACATCGGCGCCAACGTGACCGGTGAGCACGTCTCCGACAAGCGGGTCCGCCAGGCCATCGCCTGGGCCGTCGACCGCGACCGGCTGGTCCAGCAGGCGCTCGGCGGCTACGGCACCGTGTCCTCCACCCCCTGGCCCAAGTCCTCCCCCGCGTACAGCGAGGCCTCCGCCGGCCGCTACCGCCACGACCCGGAAAAGGCACGCCAGTTGCTCAAGGAGGCCGGCCTGACGGGCATCACCCTGCCCTTCGCGCACTCCAACGACCCCGGCAACACGGCCATCGCGCAGATCCTGCAGTACGACCTCAAGCAGGTCGGCATCGAGACCGTGCTGCAGCCCACCGACTCGCCGACCATGCAGAAGCAGCTCATCTCGCAGACCATGCCCGCCCTCTGGACGCTGAGCCACGGCTTCGCCCAGCTCCACCCCGCCACCCTGGCGGTCAGCGCCTACCCGTTCAACGAGGCCAAGAACAGCTCGCACTTCTCCTCCCCCGCCTACACCGAGATCGTGCAGAAGGCGTGGAAGCGGCCCGACAGCGACAGCCCCGAGGCCAAGGCGCTCTACCAGCAGATCACCGACGTCCTGCTGGACGAGCAGTTCGTGATCGACCTCGCCATCGCCGGCCTGACCGAGGTCGCCGGCAGCAAGGTGCGCGGCGCCACCCTCAACAAGTTCGGCTACCTCAACCTCGACGACGCCTACCTGACGGCCTGACGGACGGCCCGACCGATGCGAACCTTCCTCCTCAAGCGGCTGCCCTCCGGGCTGCTCGTCCTGCTCCTCGCCTCCTTCCTCGTCTTCCTCATCCTCCGCCTCATCCCCGGCGACCCGGCCACCACCCTGGCCGGACCGGACGCCGGACCCCAGGCCGTCGCCGCCATCCGCGCCCAACTCGGCCTGGACGAACCGCTCGTCGGCCAGTACCTGACCTGGATCGGCAACCTGCTGAGCGGCGATCTCGGGCCCAGCTACGCGATCGGCGGCCAGGTCTCCGACCTGATCGGCAACGGCATCGCCGCCACCGTCCAACTCACCCTCGGCGCCCTCCTCCTGGTCGTCCTGCTGGCCCTGCCGCTGGGTGTCCTGGGCGCCACCGCCCGCCGCCGGCCGGTCGCCGCCGCCGTCCACGCCTTCACCACCGCCGTCCTGGCCGTCCCGCCGTTCGTCACCGGCGTGCTGCTGGTGCTGCTGTTCGCGGTCACCCTCGGCCTGCTGCCCGCCGGCGGCCACGAGTCGTTCCTCGACGCCCCCGACCTCGCCCTCCAGTACCTGCTGATGCCGGCCGTCTGCCTCGCGCTGCCGAGCGCCGCCGTCCTCGCCCGCTACCTCAAGGACGGCATCGAACGGGCCCTCGCCGAGGACTACGTCCGCACCGCCACCGCCGTCGGCGTCTCCCGGCGCCGCATCGTCTGGCTGCACGCCCTGCCCAACGCGCTGCCCTCCGCCGTCACCGTGCTCGGCCTCCAGGTCGGCCACCTCGTCGCCGGCGCGGTGCTGGTGGAGCGGATCTTCGCCTGGCCCGGACTCGGCCAGCTGATCGAGCAGGGCGTCATCCGCCGCGACTACCCCGTCGTGCAGGACCTCCTGCTGCTGATCGTCGCCGTCTACGTCGCCGTCCAGCTGCTCACCGACCTGGCGTACGCCTGGCTGGACCCCCGGATCCGGTGGGAGTAACCGATGACCGCCCTGACCGCCCCCGCCCCGTCACCGACCGCCCCGGCCCCGCCGCCGGCGCGGCGCCGCAACCGCTACCTCGCCGGGGTGCTCACCGGACGCGGCCTGACCGGCCTCGCCCTGGTCGGCGTGGTCGCCCTCGCCGGCCTGCTCGCCCCGCTGCTCACCGACCTCGACCCGAACGCGCAGAGCGCCCTCGCCCTCGCCGGGCCGAGCGCCGAGCACCCGTTCGGCACCGACGACCTGGGACGGGACCTCTTCAGCCGGGTCCTGCACGGCATCACCACCGACCTGGCGCTGACCTTCGGCGCCGTCCCGGTCGGCGCGCTGCTGGGCTGCTCGCTCGCCCTGCTCGCCGCCTCCCACCGGTGGGCGGACGTCGCCGTCCAGCGCTCCTTCGACCTGGTGCTCGCCTTCCCCGGCATCATCCTGGCGCTCGCCGTCACCGCCGTGCTCGGGCCGGGCCGCTGGCCGGTGTTCATCGTCATCGCGCTCGCCGAGATCCCCGGCTTCGGGCGGCAGCTGCGCTCCGGCATCCTGGTCCAGCGGGAGCGCGAGTACGCGCTCGCCGCGCGGGTCGGCGGCGCCACCCGGCGGCGGGTGCTGCTGCGGCACGTCGTGCCCAACGCGGTCGACCCGCTGATCGTGCAGACCGCCGTCGCCCTCTCCATCGGCGTCTTCATCGAGGGTGCGATGAGCTTCCTCGGGCTCGGCGTCCGCCCGCCGGAGCCGACCCTCGGCTCCATCCTCAGCCAGTCCGTCGGCTACCTCTCCACCCATCCAACCTTCGCGGCGGCCCCGCTGGCCGCCACCACCGCGCTGGTGCTCGGCTTCACGCTGATCGCCGAGGCCCTGAACCGGGGGATCCGCCGATGAGCAGCCCTGTCCGGGACACCCGCGTCGTGCCCGGCGCCACCGACGCCCACCCGGGCGACGCGGGGCCCACCGACGCCACCGGGAGCACCGGAGCCGCCGGTTCCCCCGGTTCCGCCGCCCGCACCGTCCTCCGGGTCCGCGACCTGACGGTCACCTTCGGCCCCGGCCCCGGCGCCGGAACCGCCGGCGCGGTGACCGCCGTCGACGGGGTCGGCTTCGAGCTGGCCGCCGGGGACACCCTCGGCCTGGTCGGCGAGTCCGGCTCCGGCAAGTCCACCACCGCGCTGGCGCTGCTGCGGATGCTGCCGGCCGGCGGCCGGATCACCGGCGGCTCGGTCGAGCTGGCCGGGCAGGACCTCGCCGCCCTGCCCGAACCGGCCCTGCGCGCGCTGCGCGGCCGGCGGATCGCGATGATCTTCCAGGACCCGATGTCCTCGCTCAACCCGGTACTCACCGTCGGCCGCCAGCTCGACGAGGCACTGCGCGCCCACGGCACCGCAGACCGGGCCGAACGATCCACCCGGGCAGTCGAGTTGCTGGACCTGGTCGGCATCCCCGGTGCCGCCGACCGGCTGCGCGACCACCCGCACCAGTTCTCCGGCGGCCAGCGCCAGCGCATCATGATCGCCCTCGCGCTCGCCAACGACGCCGAGGTCCTGGTCGCCGACGAGCCCACCACCGCACTCGACCCGACCGTCCAGCAGCAGATCCTCCGCCTGCTCACCCGGATCAACCGGGAGACCGGCACCGCGCTGGTGGTGATCAGCCACGACCTCGGGGTCATCGCCCAGACCTGCCGCCGGCTGCTGGTGATGCGGCACGGCCGGGTGGTGGAGTCCGGGGAGACGTCCGACGTCCTGGGCGCACCGCAACACCCGTACACCAAGCAGTTGCTGGCCGCCGTCCCGAGGCTCGACGCGCCCTCCGGGGCCGCCGCCAACAGCACCCCCGGCGCCGAGCCGCTCCTCGCCGTCAGCGGCCTGCGCAAGACGTACGGCTCCCGCAGGCGCGCCGTCACCGCCCTGGACGGCGTGGACCTGGTGCTGCACCCCGGCGAGACCCTCGGCCTGGTCGGCGAGTCCGGCTCCGGCAAGTCCACGCTGGCCCGCGCCCTGGTCCAGGTGCACGCGCCGAGCGGGGGCGAGATCCGGTTCCGGGGCCAGGAGTTCGGGCGCGGCGGCGAGCGGGCCGCCAGGCGTGAACTCCAGATGGTGTTCCAGGACCCGTACGCGTCGCTCAACCCGCGGATGACCGCCGGGCAGATCGTCGCCGAACCGCTGATCGCCCACGGCTACGGCGACCGGGCCGCGCGCGAGAAGCGGGTGACCGAACTGCTGGAGCAGGTCGGCCTCGACCCGGCCACCGCCGACCGCCACCCGCGCGCCTTCTCCGGAGGACAGCGTCAACGCATCGGCATCGCGCGGGCGTTGGCCCCCGAACCCAGCGTGCTGATCTGCGACGAGCCGGTCTCCGCGCTGGACGTCTCGGTCCAGGCCCAGGTGATCGAGCTGCTCGCCCGGCTCCAGCGCGAACTCGGCCTCGCCATCCTCTTCATCGCCCACGACCTCGCCGTGGTCCGCCAGGTGAGCCACCGGATCGCCGTGATGCACCGGGGCCGGATCGTCGAGACCGGACCGGCCGACCGCGTCGTCACCGCGCCGCAGCACCCCTACACCACCGAACTCCTCTCCGCCGTACCGCAGCTGGCGGCGCCGGCCCCCCTCACCGCCCGGAGCACCGCATGAGCAGCACGTCCGACCACCGACCCGCGGACACCACAGACACGACGGACACCGCGGACGCCACGGGCCCCGACGCCGCCGACCCCCACCACCGGGACCCGTACGCGGGCTTCCCCGGCACCGTCGGCCGCACCTTCCGCGAGTCCACCGCCGCCTGGCCCGACCGGGTCCGCCCCCGCGAGGGCGCGCCCAACATCGTCGTCGTCCTCGTCGACGACATGGGCTACAGCGACATCGGCCCGTTCGGCGCCGAGATCCCCACCCCCACCCTGGACGCCCTGGCCGAGCGCAGCGTCAAGCTGGCCAACTACCACACCATGCCGCTCTGCTCGCCCGCCCGCGCCGCCCTGCTCACGGGCCTCAACCCGCACCGGGTCGGCTACTCCTTCGTCGCCAACGCCGACCCCGGCTTCCCCGGCTACGGCATGGAGGTGGCCGGCGACATCCCCACCCTCGCCGAACTGCTGCACGACGCCGGCTACGCCACCTACGCCGTCGGCAAGTGGCACCTCACCCGGGACTCCGCCTCCAACGCCGCCGACAACCGCGCCAACTGGCCGCTGCAAAAGGGCTTCGACCAGTACTACGGCGTCCTCGAAGGGCTCACCAGCCTCTTCCACCCGCACCAACTCGTCCGTGACAACAGCCCGTTGGACATCGACGAGCTGCCGGACGGCTACTACTACACCGACGACATCACCGACCGGGCCATCTCCATGGTCACCTCGCTGCGCGCCCACGACGCCGACAAGCCGTTCTTCCTCTACCTCGCCCACAACGCCGTGCACGGCCCGCTCCAGGCCAAGCCCGAGGACCTCGCCCGGCACCGGGGCCGCTACGACGGGGGCTGGGACGAGCTGCGCACCGCCCGGTTCGCCCGCCAGCTCGCCGCCGGCCACTTCCCGCCCGGCACCGAACTGCCCGACCGCAACTCCGAGGCCGGGTACGAGGTCGGCCCGTGGAACGAACTCACCGAGGTCCAGCAGACGTTGTACGCCCGCTACATGGAGGTGTACGCGGCGATGGTCGACAACGTCGACCAGAACCTCGGGCGACTCCTCGGCACCCTGGCCGAACTCGGCGAACTCGACAACACCATCGTGGTGTTCACCTCCGACAACGGCGGCACCGGCGAGGGCGGCGCCGAGGGCACCCGCAGCTACTTCAGCCGCTTCGTCCACCACCCGAACCTGCCGGCGGACTGGAACCCCGACGTCCGGCGCGAGATCGACCTGATCGGCGGCCCGCAGTCGCTGGTCCACTACCCGCGCGGCTGGGGCATGGCCTCCAACACGCCGTTCCGCCTCTACAAGGGCCAGACCCACGCGGGCGGCGTCCGCGTCCCGTTCGTCCTCTCCTGGCCCGCCGGCCTGCCCCGCGCCGACGGCGACAGCGGCGTCCGACCGCAGTACCAGTACGTCACCGACATCCTCCCCACCCTGCTCGAACTCGCCGGCGTGGAACGCCCGTCGGACCGCACCGGCCGTCCCGTCCAGTCCCTCGACGGCATCAGCTTCGCCCCCGTCCTGCGGGAGGCGGCCGCCGATTCCACCCACCACGAGCAGTACTGCGAGATGACCGGCAACCGCAGCTACTACCGCGACGGCTGGAAGCTCGTCACCCTGCACCGCCCCGGCACCCCCTACGACGACGGCGAGTGGGCGCTCCACGACCTGCGCACCGACCCGACCGAGATCCACGACGTCGCCGACCGCCACCCGGACGTGGTCAAGGAACTCGCCGCCGCCTGGGAGACCGCCGCCCGGCGCAACGGCGTCTTCCCGCTCGCCGACGGCAGCGGCGCCCTCGCCCTGCGGCACCCCGACGACGCCCGCCTCCGCCGCCCGGTCCGACTGCTCGCCGGCACCCCCGAACTGGAGCGCTACCGCTCCTCCCGGCTGATCTCCTTCCGCTCCTTCGCGATCGAGGTCGAGCTGGACCGCCACGGCCCCGACGACCAGGGCGTGCTCGTCTCCCACGGCGACCAGGGCGGCGGCTACAGCCTCTACGTCGAGGACGGCCGGCTGCGCCTCGCCTACAACCAGTACGGCGACCTCACCGAGGCCGACGCCGGCCCGCTCGCCCCCGGCGCCCGGCTGGTCACCGTCGAGGCCACCGCCGTCGCCGACCTCAGGTGGGAGTTCCGCGTCCTCGTCGACGGGGTGGAGACCGGCCGGCTCGGCCCGGTCCACCAGCTCATCGGCATGGCCCCGTTCCAGGGCATCAGCGTCGGCGTCGACCGCAAGTCCCCCGTCTCCTGGCCGCTGTACGAGCGCCACCGCTCGTTCCGGTACAGCGGGGGCCTGCGCGCCGTCACCTACCTGCCCGGCGAGCCCGCCCCGTACGACCCGGAGACCGTCGCCGGGGCACTGCGGGAGGCGGCCGCCGCCTTCGAGTAGCCCCGCGTTACCCTCGTCCGGCCAGCAACTTCTTGAGGGGGACCAGTGATCGGCGAACTCCTGCCCGCGTCCGTCGTCGTCGAGACGGCCTACGACGACCCGGCCGAGGCCCGGCTCGAACCGGCCGAGGCCGAGGTCGTCGCCCGCGCCGTCGACTCCCGCCGCCGCGAGTTCACCACCGTCCGTCACTGCGCCCGCCTGGCCCTCGGCCGGCTCGGCGTCCCGTACCGCCCGCTGGTCCCCGGCCTGCGCGGCGCGCCGAGCTGGCCCGACGGCGTCATCGGCTCCCTCACCCACTGCGCCGGCTTCCGCGCCGCCGCGGTGGCCAGGGCCGGTGACGTCGTCTCCGTCGGCATCGACGCCGAACCCGCCCTGCCGCTGCCCGAGGGCGTCCTCGACGCCATCGCCCTGCCCGCCGAGCAGCGCCGCAACACGGCCCTCACCGCCGCCCACCCCGACGTCCCCTGGGACCGCATCCTGTTCAGCGCCAAGGAGTCGGTCTACAAGACCTGGTTCCCCCTCACCCACCGCTTCCTCGACTTCTCCGAGGCCGAGCTCACCCTCCGCCCCGACGGCACCTTCGACGCCACCCTCCTCGTCCCCTCCCCGCTCCCCACCCTCGCGGGCCGCTGGCGCGTCGACCGGGGCCTCCTCGCCACCGCCATCACCGTCCTGCCGGAGGCGTAGGCGGGGCCCCGCCCCGGCGCCTCTGGCAGGATGGCGCGGACCGTCCCGTCCCGAACAGAGGTACCCGTGAGCAGCGAGTGGACCGTCCATGGCAGCCGCACCGTCTACTCCAGCCCCTGGGTGGAACTCGACCTGGTGGACGTCGAGCCGGAGGGGATGCCCCGCTACGAGCACCACCTGGTGAAGTGGGCGCCGGTCGCGGCAGCCGTCGTCCTGAACGAGCGCGACGAGGTCCTGATGATCTGGCGCCACCGGTTCACCACGGACGCCTGGGGCTGGGAGGTCCCCTGCGGCATCGTCGAGCCCGGCGAGAGCCCCGAGGCCGCCGCCGTCCGGGAGGCCGAGGAGGAGACCGGGTGGCGGCCGGCCTCGGTGGAGCCCCTCGGCTACACCCATCCCGTCGGCGGGATGAGCAACGCCCGGCACCACGTCTTCCTCGCCCGCGGCGCCGTCCGCACCGGGCCGCCCGTCGACACCCACGAGGCGGACCGGATCGAGTGGATCCCGCTCGACCGCGTCCAGGGGATGATCGACCGTCGCGAGATCGTCGCCGGCGTCGCCCTCGTCGGCCTCCTCCAACTCCTCGCCCGCCCCACCCCCCGCTGACCCCGGGCCGGCCGGCTCCGGCCGACTCCGGCCGACTCCGCCGGAGCAACCCGGCGCACCCCGGCCGCCGAGCGAACCGGGGCCCGGGTGGGGCCTCGGGCTCATGCTCCCGGGACACGGGCGGGGCGACTGTGGAGGTAGTCGCCCGCACCCCCAGGGCGGGCCCGTCCGATGCCGAGGCGTTACGATGAGTACACAGCCCACTACCGATGCGCCCGCGGTCGCCGTCACCGTGCACCCTGCCCAACGGGGCGGTGAGCTCGGCAAACCGCTGGCCCACGGGATCCTGACCAGCGCGGAGACCGTGCTGGTGCCGGATCCTCCCGAGGCACTCGCCAGCCCCTGGAAGAGATATCTCGTGCGAATATCCCGGTCACCCGGAGACGGGAAGGACTCCCAGGTCGTCCTGTCCGGCGGGCTGAGCCTGTCGGCGGTCAACGGGGACGGGATCACCGCGGCGGCGGCCGTGCTCAGCCTGATCAGCCCTTCGCGGTTCGGCGTCCACGTCGAACGGGTCTCGCCGGCCCGGCTCGCCGAGGGCCTCGTCCGCCACCAGGGCGACCAGTGGGCGGTCTACGCCGAGCTCGGCTTCGGCGTGGTGCGCCCGGAAGGTCTCGCCCCGCCGGAGAAGTGGTGGCTCGACGCCCTCACGGCCGACGGCGACGTCTCCTCCGGCGCCCGGGAGTACGGGGAGAGGACATGCTGCAGCAGCCGCACGTGCTCGCCCTGCCCCTGACCGGACCGTGGGCGCGATGACCACGCCGCAGGGCCGGACGGGGGACGCCCGGGGCGTGCGCTCCGTCCGGCTGCAGGACGCCGCGCTGGCGCTCGTCGCCCTCTTCCCGGAACTGTTCTACTTCGGCACCCTGATCGTCCCCTCCACGACGTGGGAGCAGCGGCTGTGGATGCTGCTGCTCGCCGCCGCCGAGGGGGCGGCGCTGCTCCTGCGCCGCCACCGCCCGGTGGTCACGTTCGGCGCCGTGTGGGTGATCGCCACCGGCGCCAACCTGCTCTCGATCGCCCACGTCTTCGACTACACGCCGTGTTTCGGCCTGCTGATCGCCCTCTACACCGTCTCCGAGCAGTGCCGGCGGTCCGTCGCCCTGCCGGCGCTCGCCCTCGCCTTCGTGCCGCTGTCGCTGGCGATCTACTCCACCGTGGCCTTCTACGGCGGGTCGTCCACGCTCCCGGTGCTGGTCGCGAACATCGCCTTCTACCTGCCGATCACCCTCGCGGTCTGGTGGCTCGCCCGGTGGAGCCGGGCGGCGAGGAGGGCTGCGGAGCGTCAACAGCAGGAGGTCGCCGAGGTCCGCCGGCGGGTCACCCAGGAACGGGTGCGGATCGCCCGGGAGCTGCACGACATCGTCGCCAACGCCGTCGCGGTGATGGTGATGCGGGCCGAGACGGCCCGGGTCACGGCGTTCGAGGACCCGGCGCGCGGTGAGGCCTTCGAGCACATCGAGGACCTCGGGAGGTCCACGATGGCCGAGCTCCGGCACATGCTGCGGCTGCTCCGCACCTCGGAGACCCCGGCCGAGGAGGGCAACACCCACGGCCTGGGGGACCTGGACCGGCTCCTGGCGGACATCCGCAGGGCCGGCGTCCAGATCTCCCTGGAGACGCGCGGTACGCCGCTGCGGATCGACGACAGCGTCGGCCAGACCGCCTACCGCCTCGTCCAGGAGGCGGCCACCAACATCACCAAGCACGCCGGACCGGGCACCCGGGCGGTCGTGCGGATCACCTGGGACGAGTCGCTGATCATCGAGGTCGTCGACGACGGCGCCGGGCAGCCCCCGGGCGCGCAGCGGGAGCTGTCGACCGGGCACGGGCTGCTCGGGCTGCGCGAGCGGGTCGCCCTCTTCGGCGGCCTGCTGAGTGCGGCCCCGTACGGTCCGGGCTTCCGGGTGGCCGCGGCCCTCCCGGTCTCCACCGCCCGCGCCACCGGGGCGGCGGCCGTCGGCGAGAGCCGACCGGCCTGAGCACGCCGGTTCTCGACACCCCGAGCGCGAAACCTCACGCACCGGACGACAGCAGCGCCCCGGTGGAGGCGCGCCCGGCCCTTCCTCACACGCGTACGAGCGGTTCGAACCGCCGACATCTGCTTTGTCGGAGCAGCGCTCGGTGGAATCAGAAGTCATCTCATTTGGAGAGTCGGCGGTGGCAGATGAGGGCGGCTGCGATGCTGGCGAAGGCTGCAAAGTGGTCGGCCTTGCGTTCGTAGCGGCGGTGGAGTCGGCGGAAGCCGCCGAGCCAGGCGACGGTGCGCTCGA